>NZ_LIPP01000149.1 GCF_001418335.1 Streptomyces aurantiacus
GCCCCCGGACCCGCCGCGCCGCCCCTTCGTGTCCCTCGCGCTCCCGGACACGTACGACGGCGACACCGTGCAGCCGCGTCAGGCCGGCCCCCGTCGGCGCAGCAGCATCGTGGCCGCCGCGGCCTGCGTGGTGCTGGGGCTCGGCCTCATCGGCGGCGCGGTGACGGGGAGTTGGCTCACCGGGGACAGCTCGGGCGGGTCCGCGACGCCGGACGCGTTCACCGCGGCCGGGGACCTGTGGCACAGCGTCCCCGTCGACGAGCTCTTCCCGGCCACGGTCAAGGGCGAGGGCGCCGGTCCCGGCGGTGCCGACCGCACCTGGACCCGTATCGCCGTGGCCCCCGCCAGCGGCTGCGAGGACGCCTTCGACCCACTGCTGCGCAAGGCCCTCGCGCCCGCCGGCTGCCTGCGTCTCCTGCGCGCCACCTACACGGACGCGACCCACAGCCATGTCATCACGGTCGGCCTGCTGTTCACGAAGGCCGACTCCGCCGCCATGGCCGCACTGCACCGGCGGTTCGAGGAGCAGGGGCTCGACAGCCGGCGTGACCTCATGCCCCTCCCGTACGCCGCGAAGGGCACCCTCGCCGCGGGGTTCGGCGACGGCCAGCGCGCCTCCTGGACGCTGTCGGTCCTGACCGACGCCCCGGTCGTCGTCTACGCGGTCTCCGGCTTCGCCGACGGCCGTGACATCGGCGAACCGGAGCCCGCCGCGGACGCGATGAAGGCCGACGCCACCACGCCCGTCGCGCAGGCCGGCCTCGGGCACGCCGCGCAGGGTCTCGCCGACCGCGTCGAGCGGAGCCTGCGCAAGACCGTCGACCCGGCCACGGAGAAGCCGTCATGACGCGAAGAGCCCCCCGGGGAAGGGGACTTCTGGTCGCCGTCCTGGCCGCCGGTCTCGCCCTCCTGCCCGCCACCACCGCGCACGCCGACGGCATCCGCGCGAAGCAGTGGGCGCTGGACGCGATGCACACGCAGGAGGCCTGGCAGACGACGAAGGGCAAGGGCATCACCGTCGCCGTCCTCGACACGGGCGTCGACGACGAACACCCCGACCTGGCCGGCAATGTCCTCACCGGCAAGGACATGGTCGGTTTCGGCGCGGGCCGGGGCGACCGCCCGTGGGCCCGGCACGGCACGGCGATGGCCGGCATCATCGCGGGCCACGGACACGGCTCGGGCAACTCCGAGGGAGTCCTGGGCATCGCCCCCGAAGCGAAGATCCTCCCCGTCCGCGTGATCCTCGAAGACGGCGACTCGGCCCGGGGCAAGGCCCGCAACACCCGCGGCAACGCCCTCGCCGAAGGCATCCGGTGGGCTGCCGACCACGGCGCCGACGTCATCAACCTCTCCCTCGGCGACGACTCCAAGTCCGCCCACCCGGAGCCTGCCGAGGACGCCGCCGTCCAGTACGCCCTGAAGAAGGGCGCCGCCGTGGTCGCCTCGGCAGGGAACGGCGGCGAGAAGGGCGACCACATCTCGTACCCGGCGGCCTACCCGGGCGTGATCGCCGCGACCGCCGTCGACCGCTACGGCACCCGCGCCTCGTTCTCCACCCGCCGCTGGTACGCCACGGTCAGTGCCCCCGGCGTCGACGTCGTCATAGCCGACCCCGACCGGAAGTACTACGAGGGGTGGGGCACCAGCGCCGCGTCGGCCTTCGTCTCCGGCGCCGTCGCCCTCGTCAAGGCGGCCCACCCCGGCCTGTCTCCGGCCCAGATCAAGGACCTCCTGGAGGAGACGGCCCGCAACGCCCCCAGCGGCGGCCGTGACGACTCCCGGGGATACGGCTTCGTGGACCCCGCGGCAGCGATCAAGGAGGCCGCAGGGCTGAAGCCGGACGACCTGGGCACGGCGGCCCACGCCGGCAAGTACTTCGGCAAGGGCCCGGACACCGAAGAGGACGACGGGCCCTCGACCGCGTGGGCCGGCCCCCTGGCAGGCAGCGTCGGCGGCGTCCTCCTCGTCATGGCGACCATCCTCTGGCGAGGCAGCAGACGGCCCCGCAGGACCGACAGCCCGTAGGCACCCTCGTACGAGGGAGCACACAGCGAGTCGGTTCACGGCGGGTCAGTTCTTCGCGAGGACGGACACGGCGGCCTTCGCGGCCGTCTCCACCAGTGAAATACCCTTGGCCTTGGTGGAGTTGCCGTCGGACAGCACCGCGACGAGGTACTCACGACCGCCCGCCTTCACCCGTCCGACGCTGTTGATGTCCCACAGCCCCGTCGCGCTCCGCGGCAGCCAGCCGTTCTTCAGCGCGAACCCGGAAGGCCCCGCGGCCGACACTCCCCAGTCCTGCCCCGCGGCGATGTCTCCCATCAGCCCCCGCAGGTATTGCCGGGAGTCCGCGTCGAGCTCCGAGTCGTCCCCGAACACCTGCCGCAGCAGGGTGAGCTGATCGGCGGCCGTGGTCTGCGTCAGCCCCCACAGCAGCCCGTCCCCGCCCTGTGTGTCGCCGAGTCCGAAGCGCTTGTTCGCCGCCGCCAGCCCTTGCGCCTGACCGATCGCCTTCCACAGTGCCGTCGCGGACGCGTTGTCACTGTCGCGGATCATCGCGGCGGCGTACGTCTTCTCCCGCGCGGTGAGCCCGCGCCCCGCGTCCTGGGCCTGCAACAGCAGCGAGGCCAGGATGTCGGCCTTCACGATGCTCGCGGTGTCGAACGCCCCGTCCCCGTACACCGCACTCCGACCGGACTCCGTGTCCAGCACCGCCACCGACACCCGCGCCCCGGCCTCGACGGGGACCGCCCCCACCGCCTCGGCGAGCAGCGCGTCCCGGTCCACCGGGGAAGCGGAAACGGAAGCGGAAACGGGAGTGGTGGCCCGCGCGGGACCGGTCGTGGACAGGGGTGCCGTCGCGGATTCCACCGTCGCCTCCATCGCCGCCGTCGTCCCGGGTGACGCCGAGGAGGATACGAGCTCGCCGGGGTCGTGCGCCCGCGCGGTCACATACACCGACCCCGCGGCCGTGACGCCCAGAAGGACGACGGAGACGACCGCCGCATGGCCGAGAGGCCCCCGGCGTGCTCTGTGAGGGAACATGCCCCCGAGCCTGGACCGCGCCACTGTGCGCCGGGTTAGACGCAGGTGAGAAGCGTGTCAGGGATCGCTGAGAAACCCCTGAGTCCGGTGAACGCCCCGTTTCCGGGGCGGGCAAAGCGCGCGATAAGGCCCACCGATAGGGTCGGTGCCCGTGGCGAACAAGAGCATCCCCGACCCCGGTTTCTCCGACGACGACGGCTCCGCCGACCCCCGGCTGAGCGCGGCGCTCGCCGCCTGGGCCGAGGACCGGTCCGCGCACGGTCCCGTCCTGGCGGCACTCAAGGACGCGCGGCTCCTCGTCCCCGTCGTCGCCGTGCTCGGCGAGGTCGAGGAGGACGAGCAGGGGCTGCGCCACGAGAAGACCAGCGACATGGCCGTCCCCACCCTCAAGGCCGGCGACCGCACCGCGCTGCCCGCCTTCACCTCCACCGCATCGCTGGCCCGCTGGGACCCCGCGGCCCGCCCCGTGGCCGTACCCCTGCACCAGGCGCTCCAGGCCGCGGCGCACGAGAAGGCCGACACGGTCGTGCTCGACCTGGCGGGTCCTGTCGCGTACGAGCTGACCGGCCCGGCCCTGCTGGCCCTCGCGGAGGGGCGTGCGACGACGGACCCGCTGGCCGATCCCGCCGTGGTCGCCGCGGTACGCGCCTCGGTCGCCGCCGAGCCCCTGGTGCTCCGCGCCCACCTCGGCCCCGGGCAGGCCGACGGCACCCTGGCCCTCGTACTGGACCCGGCCGCCGCCCCGGCCGAGACCGCCCAGGCCGTCGCCCGGCGCCTCGCGGCCGACGAGACACTGAGGGCCCGCCTGGTGCGCGGCCTCGACCTGGCACTCCTGCCGGCCGGGGCGACGCCGCCGGGCGAGCCCTTGTACGTACGGACCCCGTAGGGCGCGCGGGGACCGCGCGACGACCGTCAGCCGTAAATGGGGCCGGTGTACTTCTCGCCCGGGCCCTGGCCCGGCTCGTCCGGGACGAGGGAGGCCTCGCGGAACGCCAGCTGCAGCGACTTCAGGCCGTCCCGCAGCGGCGACGCGTGGAAGGAGCTGATCTCGGTCGCGCTCGCGTCGAGCAGCCCGGCCAGCGCGTGGACCAGCTTGCGCGCCTCGTCGAGGTCCTTGTACTTGTCGCCCTCCTCGGTCAGGCCGAGCTTCACGGCGGCGGCGCTCATCAGGTTCACGGCGACCGTGACCAGGACCTCGACCGCGGGGACCTCGGCGATGTCACGGGTCATGTCGTCGAAACCGGGGGTCTGGGGAGGGGTGTCACTCATGCCCACACGATAGGCCCAGGACCGTCGGCCCCCGCCCGCGGGAGACAGACGGGAGACAGTAGGGGAGACGTACGGGAGCGGGGTACGCGCACCAATTAGCACCACTCCGGGGGAGCTGCTAACCTTGTGTAACGACCGGCCGGACACTCCTGTGCCCGGCCCGCAAGTGGAGGCTCCGATCTCCCACCCGACCATCCTCCGGGACGGCGGGTCACCCGGTCAGGCGGCCACCATCGTTCCGTACGGACGATGGAGTCGCTGGATATGCGCCCCGCGGTTGACCGCGGCGGTGCTCCGGTAATCCTTGGAGCCACCGCCTGCGTCCCGTCCGGGGCATTTTTCATGTGCCGGAGTGGTTGGTCCAGTGAAAAGACGTACGCGAGCTGTCTGCCAGGCAGCCGTGTGGTGCTATCCGAGGAGGATCCATCAGCGCCGAGCCCCGCATCAACGACCGGATTCGCGTTCCCGAGGTGCGACTTGTCGGTCCCAGCGGCGAGCAGGTCGGGATTGTTCCGCTTGCCAAGGCCCTGGAGCTTGCACAGGAGTACGACCTGGACCTGGTCGAGGTCGCCGCGACCGCGCGTCCGCCGGTCTGCAAGCTCATGGACTACGGGAAGTTCAAGTACGAGTCGGCCATGAAGGCCCGTGAGGCGCGCAAGAACCAGGCGCACACGGTCATCAAGGAGATGAAGCTCCGGCCGAAGATCGACCCGCACGACTATGACACCAAGAAGGGTCACGTCGTTCGGTTCCTCAAGCAGGGCGACAAGGTCAAGATCACGATCATGTTCCGTGGTCGCGAGCAGTCCCGGCCGGAACTCGGCTACCGGCTGCTGCAGCGGCTCGCTTCGGATGTCGAGGACCTCGGGTTCGTCGAGTCCAACCCGAAGCAGGACGGCCGAAACATGATCATGGTTCTCGGGCCGCACAAGAAGAAGACCGAGGCGATGGCCGAGGCCCGTGAGGCCCAGGCGGCGCGCAAGGCGGAGGCGAAGGCCAACCCGGGCAAGTCGCAGAACCACGCGGGCGACGACCTCCCCGACGGGGAGATCGACGAGGCCGCCGACGACGTCGAGATCGCCGAGGCCCCGGCCCAGGAGTCCGCCGACGTCTGATCCGGGACGCGAGTCCCGGAGAGTTTCCGGACGTGAGTCCGGGGACGTCAACCGATACGTATGACGTTCCGTTGTGCCCGGTTTCACGACCGGGCACAGGAGCGCCACCGACGAGGAGAGAACGGCGCTATGCCGAAGAACAAGTCGCACAGCGGTGCCAGCAAGCGCTTCAAGATCACCGGCTCCGGCAAGGTGCTCCGCGAGCGTGCCGGCAAGCGCCACCTGCTTGAGCACAAGTCGTCCCGCGTGACGCGCCGCCTCACCGGCAACGCCGAGATGGCTCCGGGTGACGCCAAGAAGATCAAGAAGCTTCTCGGCAAGTGACGCGTCGGCGCCTCGGCGCCGTCCGTCAGGACCGGGACCCCATCGATTTCGGACCGTGTGACGACCACCACGGTCCCGCTACAAGGAGTTAACAAGTGGCACGCGTCAAGCGGGCAGTCAACGCCCACAAGAAGCGCCGGGCGATCCTCGAAGCCGCCAGCGGCTACCGCGGTCAGCGTTCGCGCCTGTACCGCAAGGCCAAGGAGCAGGTCACCCACTCCCTGGTCTACAACTACAACGACCGCAAGAAGCGCAAGGGCGACTTCCGCCGGCTGTGGATCCAGCGCATCAACGCCGCTGCCCGCGCCAACGGCATGACGTACAACCGCCTCATTCAGGGCCTGAACGCCGCGAACATCGAGGTCGACCGCAAGATCCTCGCTGAGCTGGCCGTCAACGACGCCAACGCGTTCGCCGCCCTCGTCGAGGTCGCGCAGAAGGCCCTGCCGTCGGACGTCAACGCGCCCAAGGCTGCGTGACGCTGGCGCTGGCCTCGGCCGGATCGTGTGTGGGCTCGCTTGCCTCAGGGCTGCGGGCCCACATTTGTTTTCAAAATGGGGTGCCCCCTTCGCTCGGTGAGTTCGTGGCGAGTTGGCGGCGAGGGGCCCGTAAACCGAAAGAGAACCCATGTCCAGCGGTCCCGAGCTGATCTCTCCGCGCTCGCAGCGTGTGTCCGCCGCTCGGCGGCTCGCCAGGCGGAGCTTCCGGGGCAAGGAGCGGCTGTTCCTCGCCGAGGGGCCGCAGGCCGTGCGGGAGGCGGCCGCCCACCGGGTCGGAGCCGAGCCCGCTCTCGTCGAACTGTTCGCCACGGTCGACGCCGCCGAGCGGTACGCCGACATCGTGGGGGCGGCCCGCGATGCCGGCGCCCGGGTGCACCTCGCCGCCGACGACGTGATCGCGGACATCTCGACGACCGTCACCCCGCAGGGACTCGTCGGGACCTGCCGGTTCCTGGACACCCCCTTCGAGGACATTCTCACGGCGGAACCCAAGCTGGTCGCCGTCCTGGCGCACGTGCGCGACCCCGGGAACGCGGGCACCGTCCTGCGGTGCGCCGACGCCGCCGGCGCCGACGCCGTCGTCCTCACCGACGCGTCCGTCGACCTCTACAACCCCAAGTGCGTGCGGGCGTCGGTCGGTTCGCTGTTCCATCTGCCCGTCGCGGTCGGCGTACCCGTGGAGCGCGCGGTGCAGGGACTCAGGGACGCCGGCGTACGCGTCCTCGCCGCCGACGGCGCGGGCGAGGACGACCTGGACGACGAACTCGACAAGGGCACCATGGGCGGGCCGACCGCCTGGGTGTTCGGCAACGAGGCATGGGGGCTCCCCGCGGAGACCCGCGCGCTGGCCGACGCCGTCGTGCGCGTACCGATTCACGGCAAGGCCGAGAGCCTGAACCTCGCGACCGCCGCCGCCGTATGTCTCTACGCGTCGGCTCGCGCGCAGCGGGCCCGCCGTGCTCGTTCCTGAGGGGGTCCGTTCCGTCACTCCCAGCTAGTAGGGTGACGGGTTCGGGGACCCGCCCCCAAACTCTCGGCTGCGCTCGACGAGCAGGGAGGTACCCCCGATGCCGGACGAGAGGTGGGGTACGGGGATGAGTGTCGGCACGGACGGCGTGAAGAGCGCACTGCGGGCACACGACGTGCGGGGCGCTCCCGCGTCCGGGCACACCGATCGCGGCATCGATCCTGGCGTCGATCCCGGTATCGATCCCGACGGACAGCGTGCCGGACTCGGCATCGACCCCGACCAACTGCCCGACGGACTCGTGATCGCCGACGAGCGCGGCCGGGTGATCTGCTTCAACGCCGCCGCGGCCCGGATCACCGCCACCCCCGCCACCGAAGCCCTCGGCCGCCACCTGGAGCGGGCCCTGCCGCTGGAGGACCTCGAAGGCCGCCGCTGGTGGCAGCTGACCGACCCGTACGGCGGTCTCGTGATCCGCGTCGGGCAGCCCGAGCGCAACCTGCTGCTGCCGGGCGGCCGGGAGGTCCTGGTCACCGCGCGGTACGTACGCGTGCGGCCCCTCGGCCCGGTCCGCCGGGTCGTCGTCTCGCTCCGCGACACCGAGGGCCGCCGCCGCACCGAGCGCAGCCACGCCGAGCTGATCGCCACGGTCGCCCACGAACTGCGCTCGCCGCTCACCTCCGTCAAGGGCTTCACGGCCACCCTGCTCGCCAAGTGGGAGCGGTTCACCGACGACCAGAAGAAACTGATGCTGGAGACGGTCGACGCGGACGCCAACCGGGTCACGCGGCTGATCGCCGAGCTCCTCGACATCTCCCGCATCGACTCCGGCCGCCTCGAAGTACGCCGTCAGCCCGTCGACATCGGCGCCGCCGTCGGCCGCCACATCCAGGCGTACGTGGCCTCGGGCCAGTCGGCCGACCGCTTCCTGCTGCGCATCGGCCAGCCGCTGCCCGACCTGTGGGCCGACCCCGACAAGGTGGACCAGGTACTCAGCAACCTGCTGGAAAATGCGGTGCGGCACGGCGAGGGAACCGTCACCATCGACGTAGAGCCCGCGCCGTCGCCCCGCGAGGGGGAGGACGTCTGCACATCGGTCACGGTGAGCGACGAGGGCCCCGGCATCCCGGAGGAGTCCATGAACCGCGTCTTCACCCGCTTCTGGCGGGGCAGCAAGCGCGGCGGCACCGGCCTCGGGCTGTACATCGTCAAGGGCATCGTCGAGGCCCACGGCGGCACCATCACGGTCGGCCGCGCCGCCGAGGGCGGCGCGCAGTTCCGATTTACGTTGCCCGTGGGCACCCCGGCGTATCTGCTGTAACGCCGAAGCGGCCCCCACGGGCATGAGCACAGCCTCCTGGACCGGGCGGTCCGGGAGGGACTCCCACCCCCGTTAGACTCGGTCTTTGGCACCTTTGCGTCCCCTTCTCAGGGACAGGGCGTCCCGCGAGTCGCGACGGGGACCGTCGGCCAACCAATCGGAAGCACGGGAAGAGATGTCGGCACCGAACAAGTCGTACGACCCTGTTGAGGTCGAGGCACTGAAACCGGAAGAGATCGAGCGCATGCGGGACGAGGCGCTCGCCGCCTTCGCCGCCGCCGGTGACCTCGACACGCTCCAGGAGGCCAAGGTCGCCCACACCGGGGGCGCCTCGCCGCTGGCCCTCGCCAACCGCGAGATCGGCGCACTGCCGCCGCACGCCAAGGCCGCCGCAGGCAAGCTCGTCGGCCAGGCACGCGGCGCCGTGAACAAGGCCCTCGCCACCCGCCAGACCGAGCTGGAGGCCGAGCGGGACGCCCGTGTGCTGGTCGAGGAGGCCGTGGACGTCACGCTGCCCCACGACCGCGTACCGGCCGGCGCCCGGCACCCGCTGACCACCATGATGGAGCGGGTCGCGGACGTCTTCGTGTCCATGGGATACGAGGTCGCCGAGGGCCCCGAGGTCGAGGCGGAGTGGTTCAACTTCGACGCCCTGAACTTCGGCCCGGACCACCCGGCCCGGCAGATGCAGGACACCTTCTTCGTCCAGGGTGCCGACGGCACCAAGGACTCGGACGGCGGCGAGTCCGGTGTCGTGCTGCGCACGCACACCTCGCCCGTGCAGGCCCGCGCGCTCCTCGACCGGAAGGCGCCCGTCTACATCGTGTGCCCCGGCCGCGTGTACCGCACGGACGAGCTGGACGCCACGCACACCCCGGTCTTCCACCAGATCGAACTGCTCGCCGTCGACGAGGGCCTGACCATGGCCGACCTCAAGGGCACCCTGGACCACATGGTCCAGTCGCTCTTCGGCGCCGACATGAAGACCCGGCTGCGCCCGAACTTCTTCCCCTTCACCGAGCCGTCCGCCGAGATGGACATGCTCTGCTACGTCTGCCGGGGCGACTCCGTCGGCAACCCCGACCGCCCCTGCCGCACCTGTTCGAGCGAGGGCTGGATCGAGCTCGGCGGCTGCGGCATGGTCAACCCGCGGGTGCTCACCGCCTGCGGTGTGGACCCCGAGAAGTACAGCGGATTCGCCTTCGGGTTCGGCATCGAGCGGATGCTGATGTTCCGCCACAACGTCGAAGACATGCGAGACATGGTCGAGGGTGACGTCCGGTTCACCCGGCCGTTCGGGATGGAGATCTGATGCGGGTCCCGCTTTCCTGGCTGCGGGAGTACGTCGACCTCCCCGCCACCGAGACCGGCCGTGACGTGCAGGCCAAGCTCGTGTCCGCGGGCCTTGAGGTCGAGCGGGTCGAGCAGCTCGGCGCCGGCCTCAAGGGGCCGC
This sequence comes from Streptomyces aurantiacus, assembly GCF_001418335.1. GTDB lineage: Bacteria > Actinomycetota > Actinomycetes > Streptomycetales > Streptomycetaceae > Streptomyces > Streptomyces aurantiacus. Next base: position 9,998 of record NZ_LIPP01000149.1, read on the forward strand.
TCGTCGTCGGCCGGGTGCTGACCATCGAGGAGCTGGAGGGCTTCAAGAAGCCCATCCGCTTCTGCACCGTCGACGTCGGCACCGCCAACGGCACCGGCGAACCGCAGGAGATCGTCTGCGGCGCCCGCAACTTCGCCGTCGGCGACAAGGTCGTCGTGGTCCTGCCCGGCGCCGTGCTGCCCGGCGACTTCGCGATCGCCGCGCGCAAGACGTACGGCCATACCTCGCAGGGCATGATCTGCTCCGCCGACGAGCTGGGCATGGGGGACGACGGCAGCTCAGGCATCATCGTCCTGCCGCCCGAGTACGAGGTCGGCACGGACGCCGTCGAGCTGCTCGAACTCGTCGACGAGGTCCTCGACATCGCGGTCACACCCGACCGCGGCTACGCCCTGTCGATGCGCGGCGTCGCCCGCGAGACCGCCACCGCCTACGGCCTCGACCTGCGCGACCCGGCGCTGCTCGACGTGCCGGGCCCGAACGCGTTCGGGCACCCGGTGCGCGTCGCCGACCCGCTGGGCTGCGACCGCTTCACCGCGCGCACCGTCACCGGTCTGTCGCCCGAGGCACGCTCCCCGATCTGGCTGCGGCGCCGCCTCCAGAAGGCCGGCATGCGCCCCATCTCGCTGGCCGTCGACATCACCAACTACGTGATGCTGGAGCTCGGCCAGCCCCTGCACGCGTACGACCGCTCCCGTGTCCGGGGTGCGATCGGCGTGCGCCGGGCCGAGCAGGGCGAGAAGCTCACCACCCTCGACGGCGCCAAGCGCACGCTGGACGCCGAGGACCTGGTGATCACCGACGACCGCGGGCCGATCGGCCTCGCGGGTGTCATGGGCGGCGCCGACACCGAGATCGACGACACCGAGGACACCACCACCGAGGTCGTCGTCGAGGCCGCGCACTTCGACCCGGTCTCCATCGCGCGCACGGCCCGCCGGCACAAGCTGGCCTCCGAGGCGTCCAGGCGCTTCGAGCGGGGCACCGACCCCGAGGCCGCGTCCGCCGCCGCCCAGCGCACGGTCGACCTGCTGGTCCTCCTCGCGGGCGGCACCGCCGACGCGGGCGTCACCGAGGTCATCACGCCGTCCGCGCCGCACACCATCACCATCCCGGCGGACCACCCGGACAGGGTCGCGGGCGTCGACTACGGCCGCGAGACCGTCGTACGCCGCCTCCAGCAGGTCGGCTGCGACGTCTACGGCCAGGATGAGCTGATCGTCACGGTTCCGTCCTGGCGGCCCGACCTCAGAGACCCGAACGACCTCGCCGAAGAGGTCATCCGGCTCGAAGGCTACGAGAACCTGCCCTCGACGCTGCCCAAGCCCCCCGCGGGCCTGGGCCTCACCGACCGGCAGCGGCTGCACCGCCGGGTCGGCCGCGCGCTGGCCGGCGCCGGGTACGTGGAGGCGCTCACCTACCCGTTCATCGGGACCGAGGTGCTCGACCAGCTCGGTCTGGAGGCGGAGGACCCCCGCCGCACCCTGGTGAAGCTGGTCAACCCGCTCTCCGACGAAGAGCCCGCGATGCGTACGACGCTGCTGCCGGGGCTCCTCGGCGCGCTGCGGCGCAACGACGGCCGGGGCTCGCACGACCTGGCGCTCTTCGAGACCGGCCTGGTCTTCCGGCCGACCGGCGAGGAGCACAGGGCCGAGCGGCTGCCCGTCGACCGGCGGCCCACCGACGAGGAGATCGCCGGGATCGACGCCGCGCTGCCGCGGCAGCCGCGCCGGGCCGCCGTCGTCCTCGCGGGCGCCCGCGAGCAGGCCGGCTGGTGGGGCAAGGGACGCCCGGCCACCTGGGCGGACGCCGTCGAGGCCGCTCGGAGCGTCGCCCGTGAGGCCGGTGTCGAACTGACCGTGCGCGCCGACCGGCACGCACCCTGGCACCCGGGCCGCTGCGCCGCGCTGTACGTCACGGTGCGCGGCGAGGAGACGCTCGCCGGCCACGCCGGTGAGCTGCACCCGCGGGTCATCAAGGCCCTGCACCTGCCGGAGCGCAGCTGCGCCATGGAGATCGAGCTCGACCTCCTGGAACAGGCGGGCGACGGCGCGCTCGTCGCTCCGCGCATCTCCACGTTCCCGGTCGCGACACAGGACGTCGCGCTGGTCGTCGCCCGGGACGTCCCGGCCGCCGACGTCGAGGCCGCGCTGCGCGAGGGCGCGGGAGAACTCCTCGAATCCGTCCGGCTGTTCGACGTGTACGAGGGCGAGCAGCTCGGCGAGGGGCGGAAGTCCCTGGCGTACGCGCTGCGCTTCCGCGCGGCCGACCGGACCCTGACCGTGGACGAGGCGTCCGCGGCGCGGGACACGGCGGTCGCCCTCGCGGGCGAGTGGACGGGGGCGGTTCTGCGGAGTTAGCTCCACGGAGGAGTTCCGCCGGTTGTGGTGGGGGACTGTGGGTCATCGGCCGGGCGCGGGTGCGTCGTGGCTGGTCGCGCAGTTCCCCGCGCCCCTTTGGGGCGCTGTTTGTGGGCACCTCACTCTTTTGGGTGAGAAGTGTGGTGATTCGGGTCGATCGGGGCGTGTGGTCGACAGAATCGACCCGGCCGAAGTGGCCGGTGCCTGCGGTGAACAGGGCCTAGGGGGGCCATCGGCATGATCCGTACCAAGGTTTGGGCGCCCCGTCGGGCCGGATGGCGGAGAACCGTCACTCGGGCACTGGGCCGTTCCCCGGCGCACGGTCTCGGCCGCGCGAGGGCGCGAGCCCGCCGCCGGCTCGGCCGCACCGAGGTCCGCCGCCTCGGCCGGGACCGACAACGACCGCGCCGCGTACGCGCGTTGGGGGTGCCCACCGCGTGGGGCGCGGTGGCGGTCACGTACAAACTGGCCTGTCCGCTCGCCCAGCAGAACGGGCTCGGCGCGCGGATCGCCACCTGCGCCGTGTTCCTCGCCGTCGGCACGGGACTGATGCTGCACGTCAGGCGAGGGTTGCTGCGGGAGCTGCGGCAGATCCGCAGGGTCGCGGGCGCCGCCCAGGGCGTCCTCCTGCGTCCGCTGCCGCCGCGCATCGACGGGCTGGACATCGCGGCGACCCAGCTCTCCGCCGACCGGGGGGCCAGTGTCGGAGGCGATCTGTACGAGGTGATCGGCACCGAGCACGGCGTCCGGGTCGTGATGGGCGACGTCCGCGGACATGGCCTGGCCGCCATCGGAACCGTCGCCGCCGTACTCGGCAGCTTCCGCGAAGTCGTCCACGACGAACCCGAACTCCCCGGCGTGCTGCGGAAACTGGAGCGCGCGATGGGCCGGCACCTCGCTGAGCGCGCGAAGGCCGAGCACTCCTCGTCCGGGCTCGACACAGACAACCCGGTCGCCGAGGAGTTCGTCACCGTACTGCTCCTGGAGATCGGCCGCGACGGCGAGGTGCGCGCCCTGAACTGCGGTCACCCGTGGCCGTATCTGCTGCGCGCCGACGGGGGACCGGCCGATGCGCACGGGGGACCGGCCGAGGTACGAGGACGGGTGGAGTACCTCGGCTTCGGTGAACCGCTGCCTCCCCTCGGGCTCTTCCCGCTCCCCGCCGAACTGCCCGTCGTCCACTGCGGGCGTCTGCTGCCCGGGGAGGCGCTGTTCCTGCACACGGACGGTGTCGAGGACGCCCGCGACAGCGAGGGCCGCTTCTTCCCCCTGGCCACCGCGCTCACCGACGCGATCCGCCCGGGCCCGAGCCCGACGTCACCGAAGGCCGTACTGGCCGCGCTGCTCAGGCAACTGCTGGCGCACGCGGAGGGCTTCCCGTCCGACGACGTGGCCGTCCTGATGCTGCACAACGACCGAGACGAAGCCCCCAAGCCGCACGACGACCGCATGGCCCACCAATTCAAGTAGCCGCCCGTGCCCGGCGCCCCAAAGGGGCGCGGGGAACGGCGCGCCCAGCCCCCACGCACCCGCACCCGGCAAACACTCAGCAACCCACCCGGCACAACCCCAGTGGAACGGCACCGTCCGCCCCGCCACGGAGTGTCGGGCAGGCAGCTGGGCGGACGGCGTGGTTCCGGGCCGCCGTACTGTACGAGGGGGAGCCGGCGGCCCGGCCGGCCCCTTGCGAGGCAGTTCAGTCAACCGGCTCACAACTCTCCGCGACAGCGCGCACACTGCCCGGATTCGAGCACTCCGTTCACACCCCGTGTGAGGACGGACGCGCTACGTTGAACACCGTCGGCTCCGAGCCACCGGATGGCATTCCATGCAGCCCAACACTCTGCTCGACGCGATCCTCGACGAGGCCGGGATCTCGCACGCGGGACTCGCCGCCCATGTGAACCAGGCGGGCCGGGCGCGGAGTCTCGCACTGCGTTACGAACACACCGCCGTGGCGCGGTGGTTGAAGGGCCAGCGGCCGCGCGGCCAGGTGCCCGACCTGATCTGCGAGGTCCTCGCCGCCCGGCTCCAACGGTCCGTCACGCTCGACGACATCGGCCTCGGTGTGCCCGGTGAACCGTCCGCCCCGCACAGCACGACGCTCTCCGGCTTCGTCGAGCGGGCCACCGCGCTGTGGCGCTCCGACGAACAGCAGCGCCCCCACATCCTCGGCGCCCCCGCGGTCACCGGCACGCCGGCCGTGATGCCCGTGTGGGAGTGGGAGAACCCGCCGGAGGACGTGGACGTCTCACGCGGCGGTCGGCATCGCGTGAGCATGTCCGACATCGAGATGCTGCGCGCCGCCCGCGCCCACTACGAGCAGATGTACCGCAAGGCCGGGGGCGTCGCGACCCGTACCCGCATCGTCGGATTCCTCAACTCCGAGACCGCGCCGCTCCTCAGAGGCAGCTACCCCGACGCCACCGGCCGCCAGCTCCACCGCGCCACCGGTGGCCTGGTGGCGATCGCCGGCATCTGCGCGTACGACTCCGACGCGCACGGGCTCGCCCAGCGCTACTTCCATCAGGCGCTCAGACTCGCGAAGGCCAGCGGGGACAGGGGACTTGGCGCCTATGTCATCGCGCTCCTCGTCAACCAGGCGCTGTTCATGCGCGAGAACCGGCAGGCGGTGGCCTTCGCCGAGGCAGCGCTGCGCGCCGCGGGGCGGCAGATCACTCCGGCGCTCGCGTCGGACCTCTACGCGATGCAGGCCAAGGCGTACGCACACCTCGGTGACGGCAGCAGCGCGCTGTCCTGCATCCGGCGTGCCGAGCAGGCCGCCGACCGCATCCGGCGTGGACACGAACCGGACGAGACCGGCTATGTCCAGCCGGGTCTGGTCAACGTCCAGGTGGCGGAGGCGCTGTTGAGCCTCGGCGACGTGACCGCCGCCCGGGAGCATGCCGCGGCCGCCGTGGACAATCCGGCGCACGACCGGGGCAGGGTGCACCGGCTCGCCATGCTCACCCAGATCGAGCTGCGCCAGGGGAACGCCGACAAAGCGGTGGTCACCGCGGTCGAAATGGCGGAGCGGGCGCGGGGAATGGAGTCCCAGCGGATGCGCGACAGACTGAGGGCGGTACGCGAACACCTGGTGGCCAGCGGATGTGCCGGCACCGCGGAAGCAGCCGAGCTCATCGACGGAGCACTGCGCGTACCGCTCTAGAGAACACCTCGCGCCCCGTCAGGGGCGCGGAAACTGCGCGACAAGCCCCCACCGGCCCGCGGACATCACACGGCCGTGGCTCCCCCGGCCTCCCGCTGCGCCGGCAGCGGCCCACTGTGCGCCTGCTGTGCGGACCCTCCTGCTGCGATATTGCCATCTACTCAGCGGAAGGTGGCAGAACCGTGCAGTGGACGAAACAGAGCGAACAAATTGTGTACGTAAATCGCTGGTTCAGCGTCAATCTCGCAGATGTCGAGTTGCCGGACGGCCGGCATCTCGATCACTTCCTGATCCGGCTGCGGCCCGTCGCCGTGGCCACGGTCGTGAACGAGGCGAACGAGGTGCTCCTGCTGTGGCGACACCGCTTCATCACCGACAGCTGGGGATGGGAGCTGCCCGCGGGCGTCGTCGAGGACGGCGAGGACATCGCCGTCGCGGCGGCCCGCGAACTGGAGGAGGAGACCGGCTGGCGGCCGGGACCCCTGCGCCATCTGATGAGCGTCGAGCCCTCGAACGGACTCACCGACGCCCGGCACCACATCTACTGGGCGGACGAAGGCACGTACATCGGACACCCTGTGGACGACTTCGAGTCGGACCGCCGGGAATGGGTTTCTCTCAAGCTCGTTCCCGACATGGTCGCCCGCGGTGAGGTTCCGGCCGCCAACATGGCGGCCGCGCTGCTCCTCCTGCACCATCTGAGGCTCGGGCAGGACGCGTTGCCCTGATCTCCCCCCACCGCGTCCATGGGCTCAGCGGCCCAGAGCCTGCCAGACCGCCACGGCCAGTGCCCCCACGGCCGTGACGACCGCGACCGCGCGCAGCGGCCAGCGGGTGTGCTCCAGCGCGATGATCCGCGTACTCAGATCGTCGAGCTCCTTGGCGGTCTGTTCGGCGCGGTGACTGAGCAGAGTCAGTCCACCCTCGACGCGGGCATGCGCCACATCGAGGCGACGGCGTAACTCTGCGACTTCTCCATGGACCACGGGATGCTGCGGGTCGGCGGTCACGTGTCCGCTCCTTTCCGTAGTCATCACATCCCTTTCATGTGCACGGAAAGTCAACTCGCCTGGTGGACGTGTGGGGAGCGTGTGCGACGGGCATATGCGAGCCCAGCGCGCACACGGTGTGTGAATAAAGCGGACCCGGCCCTCCGAAGAGAGCCGGGCCCGCGCCCCGGAAGGGGCGCGGGGAACGGCGCGCCAAGCCACAACGAACCCGCACCCGACGAACAACCGGACATCACCCCGGCCGCGATCACCGGGCACTCACCGGACCACTTACACGTAGGTGTAGAACCCCGACCCCGACTTCCGCCCCAGGCGCCCCGCGTCGACCATCCGCTGCAGCAGCGGCGGAGCCGCGTACAACGGCTCCTTGTACTCCTCGTACATCGAGTACGCGACCGAGGACACCGTGTCCAGACCGATCAGGTCGGACAGCTTGAGCGGGCCCATCGGGTGGGCGCAGCCGAGTTCCATGCCGTTGTCGATGTCCTCGCGGCTCGCCATGCCGGACTCGAACATCCGGATCGCGGAGAGCAGATACGGGATCAGCAGTGCGTTGACCACGAAGCCCGAGCGGTCCTGGGCGCGGATCGCGTGCTTGCCGAGGATCTTCTCCACCAGGGACTGCGCCCGGCTGATGGTGCCCTCGGAGGTGGTGAGGGCCGGGATCAGCTCGACGAGCTTCTGCACCGGGGCCGGGTTGAAGAAGTGGATGCCGATGACCTGGTCGGGGCGCGAGGTGGCGACGGCGAGCCGCACGAGCGGGATGGAGGAGGTGTTGGAGGCGAGGATCGCGTCCTGCCGGGTCACCACCTGGTCGAGCACCTGGAAGATTTCGGTCTTCACCTGCTCGTTCTCGACGACCGCCTCGATCACCAGATCGCGGTCGGAGAACTCGCCGAGGTCGGTGGTGAAGGAGAGCCGCGCCAGGGTGGCGTCCCGCTCCTCCTCGGAGATCTTGCCGCGCTCGGCCGCCTTGGAGAGTGAGTTGTAGAGCCGGGTCCGGCCGATCTCCAACGCCTCACCCGTGGTCTCGGCGACCTTCACCTCCAGGCCGGCGCGGGCGCACACCTCGGCGATGCCCGCACCCATCTGGCCGCAGCCCACCACTCCGACGCGTTCGATGTCGGTCACATCGTCCCTTTCGCTCTCACTGTCATGGGGTCGGCAGGTGTCCGGTGTCCGGTACCCGACGCCGCCACGCACGTTACTCGGATCTGTCCCCGTTCGACCGGCCGGGTCAGGCATGCTGTGCGAGGTGGACGGTCCGTGACCAGCGGACCCGCTGAGTTTGGGGTGCACGGCATGAGGCGTATGTCACGACGGGGTTTCGCGGCGACAGCGGCGGTCGGACTGTCGGGACTCGTCACCGCGGGCCTGGCCGTGGCGGCGGAGATGTCCGAGGGTTCCGGGAGCGGGGACTCCCGTGCTCCCCGGCGCGGCGATCCCGTCGGCGCGCTGCGCGGCATGTGGGTGGCGACCGTGGCGAACCGTGACTGGCCCTCGAAGCCGGGTCTGACCGCGGCCCGGCAGCGCGCCGAACTGGTCGCGCACCTCGACACGGCGGTGGAGCGCAGGCTGAACACCGTGATCTTCCAGGTGCGCTCCACGGCCGACGCCCTGTGGGCTTCGCCGTACGAGCCCTGGGCGCAGTGTCTGACCGGTGTCCAGGGCGAGGACCCCGGCTGGGACCCGCTCGGCACCGCCGTCGAGGAGGCCCACGCGCGCGGCCTGGAACTGCACGCCTGGTTCAACCCGTACCGCGTCGCCAACCACACCGACCCGAGCAAGCTGGTCGCCTCGCACCCGGCCCGCAAGCATCCCGACTGGGTCGTGCCCTACGGCGGGAAGCTCTACTACAACCCTGGTCTGCCGGAGGTACGCGCCTTCGTCCAGGACGCGATGCTCGACGCGGTGAAGAAGTACGCCGTGGACGCCGTCCACTGGGACGACTACTTCTACCCGTATCCGGTCGCGGGCCAGGTCTTCGACGACGACGCCGCGTACGCCGCGCACGGCGGGAAGTTTCCGGACCGGGCGTCGTGGCGGCGCGACAACATCGACCGGCTGGTACGGGAGACGGCGGCCCGGATCAAAAAGGTCCGGCCCGGCACACCGTTCGGGATCAGCCCGTTCGGGGTGTGGCGCCACGCCGGGACCGACCCGTTGGGCTCAAACACCCGGGACGGTGTGCAGACGTACGACGACCTGCACGCGGACACCCGCAAGTGGGTCCGGGAGAACTGGATCGACTACATCTGCCCGCAGCTGTACTGGAACATCGGCTTCGCCGTCGCCGACTACGCCGAGCTCGTCCCCTGGTGGTCCGAGGTCGCGCGCGGCAGCGGCACCCGGCTGTACGTGGGCGAGGCGCTCTACAAGGCCGGGGACCCGGCGCAGCCCGCGGCGTGGCAGGACCCGGCGGAGTTGTCCCGGCACCTCACCTTCACCAACCAGTATCCGCAGGTGCGCGGGCATGTCTTCTTCGCGGCCAGGGAAGTGGCCGCCGACCCTGTCGGGGCCATGGCGAAGGTGGTCGCCGACCACTACCAGAAGTCGTCGAAGCTCACACACTGACCTGGTTGAACCTCACACACCGACCTGTCCGGGGCCGCCTATCCGGGGCTGCTCTCGTGGTGCTGGACCACGCAGTCGGGGCCGGGCGACATCAGCGTTTCGTGGCCGTCCTCGAAGCGGACCCGGTAGGGCGGGTTCCCCCGCTGTCCGAGCACCTCGATGACTTCCGCGACCCGGTCGTGCTGCCCGACGATCCTGCCGTGCACCAGCAAATGGTCGCCTACGGTTGCCTGCATCGGGAGGGCCTCCTCGTTCCGCACGGGCAGTGGCGATTCGTGACCGCAAGTCTACGGCGCGTAGCGCGAGTTGGGGCCGGCTCGTACGGTCCGCTCAGCCCCGTGCCCGTTGGGTGACGGCGATGCAGACGAGCACGGCGGCGGCCGTCAGCGGGGCCGCCGGGGTCAGTCGCTCGCCCAGGAGCAGCACCGACCACACCAGTGTGAGCAGCGGCTGTGCCAACTGCAACTGGCTGGCCTTCGGGATGCCGATGGCGGCCATCCCGCGGTACCAGACGACCAGGCCGAGGAACTGCGAGCCGGCCGCGACCCACAACAGCCCGGCCACGCTGTGCGCGGTCAGTCGTACGGGCTCCTGCGACAGCGCGATCGCGGCCACGGGCGCCGTCAGCGGCAGGCACAGGACCAGCGCCCAGCCGATGACCTGCCAGCCCGGCATCACCCGGGCCAGCCGGCCGCCCTCCGTGTAGCCCGCCGCACAGACCAGGAGCGCTCCGAAGAGATAGGCGTCCGCGCTGCTCAGGGCGCCGCCGCTCTGCTGCACGGTGAACGCGATCACCACGACGGCGCCCGCGGACGCCGCCGCCCAGAAGGTGCGCGAGGGGCGGGTGCCGACGCGCAGGGCCGAGCACAGGGCGGTCGTCAGGGGAAGCAGGCCCACGACGACCGCGGCGTGCGCGGTGGTCGACGTCTCCAGGGCGAGGGTGGTGAGCAGCGGGAAGCCGAGGACGACTCCGGCGGCGACGACGGCCAGCCCCGCCCAGTGCCGGCGGCCGGGGAGCGGGACGCGCAGGGTGAGCAGGCAGCCGCCCGCGACGACCGCGGCCAGGACGCTGCGCACCGCCACGAGCGACCAGGGGCCGAAGCCCTCCAGGCCCCACGCGGTGGCGGGGAAGGTGAGAGAGAAGGCGATGACCCCGAGCGCGGCGAGGAGGGTCCCGGCCCGGGGGCCGGGCTGGTCGGCGTCGGCGCCCTGGGGCACTGCTATCGAGGTCCGCGTGATAGCGCTATTCTCTGCTCTCATGCATGAGCGTAGCAGCGTCGGTGATCTGGCAGATCGACTGAGAAGTGAGCTCGACCGCTACTCTCCTGGTGGAAAGCTGCCGTCCAGCCGGGCACTCGTCGAGCGGTTCAGAGTGAGCCCCGTGACCGTGTCCAGGGCGCTGGCCCAGCTCTCCGCCGAGGGGCTTGTGGTCACCCGGCCCGGGGCGGGGGCGTTCCGGGCCGGACCGCGCGAGGCCGGGCCCGCAGTCGGGGACACCTCGTGGCAGGAGGTCGCGCTCAGCGCGGACGCCACCTCCGAACTCGTACCCCGCACGGTGGACGCCTCGGGCGTGCTCGTCTCGCTGGCCGCACCGCCGCCGGGAGTCATCGAGCTCAACGGCGGCTATCTGCACCCCTCCCTGCAGCCGGAACGGGCGATGGCCGCCGCGCTGTCCCGGGCGGGCCGGCGCCCGGGTGCCTGGGCACGTCCGCCGATGGACGGGCTGCTGGAACTGCGCGAGTGGTTCGCGCGGGGCATCGGCGGGGCCGTCACCGCCGCCGAGGTGCTGATCACGGCCGGCGGGCAGTCCGCGCTGACCACCGCGCTGCGCGCACTCGCCCCGCCCGGTGCCCCGGTCCTCGTCGAGTCGCCCACGTACCCCGGCATGCTGGCGATCGCCCGCGCGGCCGGACTGCGGCCCGTGCCCGTGCCCGTGGACCGGGACGGCGTGAAGCCCGAGCTGCTCGCCGACGCCTTCCGGGCCACCGGCGCCCGGGTCTTCGTCTGCCAGCCGCTGTTCCAGAACCCGACCGGCGCGGTGCTCGCCCCGCAGCGGCGGGGCGAGGTGCTCGGGATCGCCCGCGCGGCGGGCGCGTTCGTCGTCGAGGACGACTTTGTACGCCGGCTCGTGCACGAGGACGCGGGACCGCTGCCGCGCCCGCTGGCCTCGGACGACCCCGACGGAGTGGTCGTGCACGTCTGCTCGCTGACCAAGGCGACCTCACCGAGTTTCCGGGTGAGCGCACTGGCCGCCCGCGGGCCCGTCCTGGAACGGCTGCGGGCGATCCAGGTCGTCGACACCTTCTTCGTACCGCGTCCCCTCCAGGAGGCGGCCCTTGAACTCGTCGGCTCACCCGCCTGGCCCCGCCATCTGCGTGCCGTAGCACGGGAGTTGAGGCACCGCCGGGACACCATGACCGCCACGCTCCGGCTGAGCCTGCCCGAACTCGCCCTGCCCCACGTCCCGTCCGGCGGCTACCACCTGTGGCTGCGCCTGCCGGACGGCACGGACGAGCGGGCCCTGCTCTCGGCGGCCCTGCGCGCGGGCGTGGCCGTCACCCCCGGCCGCCCCTACTTCAGCGCGGAGCCCCCGGCGGCCCATCTGCGACTCAGCTTCGCGGCGGTCGCGAGTACCGCGGAGATCACCGAGGGCGTCCGGCGACTGCGTACCGCCTGCGCGGAAATCGGTTCGACAGCGGGGCCCTGACCTGCGAGCCTCCCGCCATGAACGACATACCGGGCCCCGTACCGGGCCTCACGCCGGGCCTGCCCGAGGGCTACGAGATCTCGACCGACCCCGCGCGTATCGACGTCGGCCGCGTCCACCGCTGGCTCGCCACCGACGCGTACTGGGCGCTCGGGCGGCCACGTGAGAGCCACGAGCGCGCGATGGCCGGATCGCTCAACTTCGGCGTTTACGAGGCGAGTTCGGGCGACCAGGCGGCGTACGCGCGGGTGGTGACCGACGGAGCGACCTTCGCCTGGCTCTGCGACGTGTACGTGGACCCGTCCGCGCGCGGCAAGGGAGTCGGGACCGCCCTGGTCGCCGCGGTGCGCGAACACCTCCGGCCGCTGGGGGTGCGGCGTGTGCTGCTCGCCACCGAGGACGCGCACGGGGTCTACGAGAAGCTCGGCTTCCGGGCGCTCGACCGCCCCGAGCGATGGATGGCGCTGGGCCTCGAATGACCTTGCGTCGACCTTCCACCGGCCATCCATCCGCTTAGTAGGTACGACTGCAGCATTGGCGGGACCCCCAACACGATGCCGGTAGATCCTGCCGGTCAGCACACAACTGCCCGTCCAACGCACCGATTTCATCTTGACCCGGCCAGTAAGGCGGTCAGCCAGGTAAGGTCGCGGACGACCAGCAGGTGGGCGGTGCTGCTCACTTGCTTACGGAGGGGGAAAATTCCATGAAGAGGTTTCTGGGTGGCGCCGCCACCATCGCGGTGTGTGCTGGACTCTTCGGAGTCGTGGGCACCGGAACGGCTGCGGCGGCCCCGCTCGATATCGACAAATATGAAAGAGGGGATCCCGCGTACGGTCACATCATAGGGAGTGTCTCCTTCTACAACCGTGATGTTGTGGTGCAGGGGACGGTGAAATCCCACACGACAGGGTGTGCTCAGGCACTGTTCGAGATTTACGAGACCCCGTCGTCAACCCCGAAGGTACAAACGCGCACGGCGTGCGGCCGGGGGACCGGCACCAGCACCGACTACAACTTCACTGTCGACTTGGGCCCAGGGGGCGCCGCATTTGTGACGGTGACCCTCCAGGAGAACACGACCGGCAAGTGGGAGCAGGTCCCCAACGGGTGGCAGCAACTTCTCAACGACGCCCGGAACTGACCTACCCGTAGCGATGCATGGCGCCCGGACTCCGCTACATGTCTGGGCGCCGTCCATGCTTTGGGCGCGCAAGTCTGGGTGGGATTCCTCAGTCTGCCAAGCGGCTCGGGTGCAGTTCTTTGCTGATCCTCGGATTCGGTTTCGTCGCTGGGTCATTGCCTGGTCGACGGCTTCGCCGAGGGAGTCGGTGCTGGTCTGGCTGCGTTGCGGACAGTCCTCGTACTTCGCCTGCCGCCAGACCAGCTCCCGCAGACGAAGTCCAGCAGTATCTCCGCGTCGATCTTCCCGCTGGTGCGCTGCCGGACCAGGTCCGGCTCGCTGCCGAGGACCTTCGCGCCGAGCACGTTGACCCGGCGATCGTATGACCCCGACCGTCAGGGCCGTTGGTCGTTCTCCTCGCAGCAGGCCACCCTGCGCCGCCTGGACAGAACTGGTTCGACACGGTGGACTTCCCCAAGGACGGCGACGGCTGCCGGTGGGACTCCACCCCGCGCGACTGCGTCACCCGCGTCCGCCTCCAAGGCATCGGACACGTCCGCGTCCACCAGCACCGGCCCGTCAAGGGCCGGGTCAAGACCGTCTCCGTCAAACGCGGCCGACAGTGGTACGTCATTCTTGCCTGCGACAACGTGCCCGCCGAACCGCTCCCTGCCACCGGCGCCGTGACCGGCATCGACATGGTCGGGACAGCCCTTAGCCACCGACAGGAGAAGCCCCCGGATTCATCCGGAGGGAGGAGTCACCCGTGAGCATTCGGTGAGCGCAGCCGATCAGCTCTTGACCCGCTCAGCCCCGGCGCTCACGATCGCCGCATGCATGTTCGGGTCACGCTGATCGCCGCCGCCCGCGGTTCCTCGTTGCTCGCCGAGCGCTTCGACGACGACCGGCCGCTCGACCAGGCGGGCTGGGGTGAGGTGCAGCGTGTCGCCCACGCGCTGGTGCCGTTGGCGGCGGCCGAGCTGCGGTACTGCTCGCCGACGCCGCGCAGCCGGGCCACCGGTGACGCGCTGGGGCTCGCGCCACTGGCCCAACCGGCCCTGCGGGACTGCGACATGGGCCGCTGGCGCGGACTGACCCTCGGCGAGGCGATGGCCCGTGAACCGGAGGCCGTGGACGCCTGGCTCGCCGACCCGTACTCCGCGGCCCACGGCGGAGAGCCGCTGGTGCAGTTCGTCCAGCGGGTCGGTGGCTGGCTCGACACCCGCCCCGCCGACGACGGCGGCCGGATCGTCGCCGTGGCGGAGCCCGCGGTCGTACGCGCCGCGCTGGTCTACGCCCTGAAGGCGCACCCGTCGACGTACTGGAACCTCGACGTCCGCCCCCTGTCGACGGCCACGCTCACCGGCCGGGCCGGCCGCTGGAACCTCCGGTTCGACCCTCAGTACGACCGCGTGTAGTCCGTCGTGAGGACCAGGTCCTTGGCGGGGCCGCCCACCCGCCACACCGTCCGCCAGCGGTCCGCGTCGTACACGGTGAACTCGCCCCGGTAGAGGTCGGCCGAGCACGGATGGTCGGCGACGTACCGCCCCGAGGTGAGGTCCAGGTCGTGGAAGGGGCGGCCGTCCGCGAACTGTACGCGGGCCCGTCCGGCTCCGTCGCCCGGCAGGAACCGCAGGGTGCGCTCGGCGGGCCGGGCCACGCCCTGCCACACGAAGGTGCCGGACTCGTGGTGGAGCAGCCCGGAGCGGGAGCCGGGGTGAGGATGGGCGCCGGAGTCGTCGCCATCCAGCCGCTCGAACACCGTCGTCCCGCCGAAGGTGCCACTCGCCCCGCTCGCGAGGTCCCGCACCGAACGCTCGACGCGCCAGCCCCCGGCCAGGTACGCCAGCACATCGCTCACGGGCCGGAACCCGGCCATCGCCTCCGTCACCGCGACCACTCCTGTCCGACCTGTCCAGCCCATTGACGGGCTCGTGCCTCCTGCCCATCCTGCCGTCCGAAGTATTGAGTCGGAGCACAACAGCCATGTACAGGCTTCCGGACGTGGTCAGGAGCAGAAAGGCGAGCACCGTGTGGACGACGAGCCCTTGTCCTGGAGCGAGGCCCAGATGGGCTCGGGCCGCACGGCTCATCCGGGCCCCGGGGACACCTCGCGCTGCGTTCGCGTCCGCCTTCTCGACCTTCTCGACTGCTCGGCGAAGCTTTCCGCGGCTTCTCCCGGTGGTGATGCCCAGGCGCACACCATGAGCGTCGCGCACCACCAAGGTTCGGTACACGCCGGCCGCCCTCTTCGACCAAGATTGCATAAACGTGCAACGATACGTATAGTCATGCCATCCAAGAGGAGGGTTCCATGGCGGTACGTGCGGCAGTGGCCGGAGCGAGTGGGTATGCGGGCGGGGAGCTGCTGCGGCTGCTTCTGGTGCATCCCGGGGTCGAGATCGGTGCCCTGACCGGCAACTCCAACGCGGGGCAGCGGCTCGGTGCGCTCCAGCCGCATCTGCTGCCGCTGGCCGACCGCGTACTCCAGGAGACCACGGCCGAGGTGCTCGCGGGGCACGACGTCGTCTTCCTGGCCCTGCCCCACGGGCAGTCCGCCGCCGTCGCCGAGCAACTCGGCCCGGAGGTTCTGGTCGTCGACATGGGCGCCGACTTCCGGCTGAAGGACGCGGCCGACTGGGAGCGGTTCTACGGCTCCGCGCATGCCGGGACCTGGCCCTACGGGCTTCCCGAGCTGCCGGGTGCCCGCGCCGCACTGGAGGGGACCAGGCGCATCGCGGTGCCCGGGTGCTATCCGACGGCCGTCACCCTCGCCCTCGTCCCCGCCTATACGGCCGGCCTTGCCGAGCACGAGGCCGTCGTCGTCGCCGCGTCCGGGACGTCCGGCGCCGGCAAGGCGCCCAAGGCGCATCTGCTCGGCAGCGAGGTCATGGGGTCCATGTCCCCGTACGGGGTCGGCGGTGTCCACCGGCACACCCCCGAGATGATCCAGAACCTCGGCGTGGCCGCGGGCGGGCCCGTCACCGTGTCCTTCACCCCGACCCTCGCCCCGATGCCCCGCGGCATCCTCGCCACGTGCAGCGCCAAGGCGAAGCCCGGCACCACCGCGGAAACCGTACGGGCCGCCTACGAGAAGGCCTACGCCGACGAGCCCTTCGTGTACCTGCTGCCCGAGGGGCAGTGGCCGGCGACCGGGTCCGTCCACGGTTCCAACGCTGTTCAGGTGCAGGTCGCGTACGACGAGGCCGCGGGGCGCATCATCGCGATCAGCGCCATCGACAACCTCACCAAGGGCACCGCGGGCGGTGCCGTCCAGAGCATGAACATCGCGCTCGGGCTCGACGAGACCACCGGGCTTTCCACGATCGGAGTCGCACCGTGAGTGTCACGGCAGCACAGGGATTCACGGCGGCCGGTGTCGCCGCCGGGATCAAGGAGAGCGGCGGCCCCGACCTGGCCCTCGTGGTCAACAACGGGCCCCGTCTCGCCGCCGCAGGCGTCTTCACCTCCAACCGCGTGAAGGCCGCGCCGGTGCTGTGGTCCGAGCAGGTCCTGAAGGGCGGTCAGCTGACCGCCGTCGTCCTCAACTCCGGTGGTGCCAACGCCTGTACGGGACCCAAGGGCTTCCAGGACACCCACGCCACCGCCGAGAAGGCCGCCGACTCCCTCAACAGCGCGGGGCTCGACGACACGGGCGGTCACGCCGCGGGCACGGTCGCCGTCTGCTCGACCGGCCTCATCGGCCTCCTCCTGCCGATGGACAAGCTGCTGCCGGGCGTCGACAAGGCCGTCGCCCAGCTCAGCCCGCACGGCGGTGAGAAGGCCGCCATCGCCATCAAGACCACCGACACCGTCCACAAGACCTCGGTCGCGCAGGGCGACGGCTGGACCGTCGGCGGCATGGCCAAGGGCGCGGGCATGCTCGCCCCCGGCCTCGCCACGATGCTGGTCGTCCTCACCACGGACGCCGACGTCGACAGCGACACCCTGGACAAGGCACTGCGGGCGGCCACGAAGGTCACCTTCGACCGGGTCGACTCCGACGGCTGCATGTCGACCAACGACACCGTGCTGCTGCTCGCCTCCGGCGCCTCGCGGGTCACCCCGGAGTACGCCGAGTTCGCCGCGGCCGTACGGACCGTCTGCGACGACCTCGGCCAGCAGCTGATCCGGGACGCCGAGGGCGCGAGCAAGGACATCAGGATCGAGGTCGTGAACGCGGCGAGCGAGGACGACGCCGTCGAGGTCGGCCGCTCCATCGCCCGCAACAACCTCCTCAAGTGCGCGATCCACGGCGAGGACCCCAACTGGGGCCGCGTGCTCTCCGCCATCGGCACGACGTCCGCCGTCTTCGAACCCGACCAGCTGAACGTCGCCATCAACGGTGTCCGGGTCTGTAAGAACGGCTCGGTCGGCGAGGACCGCGACCAGGTCGACATGCGCTACCGGGAGGTCCACATCGTCGCCGACCTCGCCGCGGGCGACCGGACCGCCACGATCTGGACCAACGACCTCACCGCGGAGTACGTCCACGAGAACAGCGCCTACTCGTCATGAGCGCCACGCGGAAGCACACCGCGCTGCCCAAGGCCCAGATCCTCATCGAGGCGCTGCCCTGGCTGACCCGGCACAACGGAAAGACGGTCGTCATCAAGTTCGGCGGCAACGCCATGATCGACGAGGACCTGAAGGCCGCCTTCGCGCAGGACGTCGTGTTCCTGCGCCAGGCCGGGCTCAAGCCCGTGGTCGTGCACGGCGGCGGCCCGCAGATCAGCGCGGCCCTGGACCGGCACGGCATCGTCAGCGAGTTCAAGGCGGGCCTCAGGGTCACCACCGAGGACGCCATGGACGTCGTACGCATGGTGCTCGCCGGGCAGGTCCAGCGCGAGCTTGTCGGGCTGCTCAACCAGCACGGTCCGCTCGCCGTGGGGCTCACCGGCGAGGACGCGCGCACCATCACCGCCATCAAGCACCGGCCCGAGATCGACGGGGAGTTGGTCGACATCGGGCGGGTGGGCGAGATCACCGCGATCGACACGGGCGCGATCGAGGCACTGCTCGCCGACGGCCGCATCCCGGTCGTCTCGTCGATCGCCCGCAGCGAGGACGACGGACATGTCTACAACGTCAATGCTGATACGGCGGCTGCGGCTCTCGCTGCGGCGCTGGGTGCCGAGACACTGATGGTCCTGACCGACGTCGAGGGCCTCTACGAGGACTGGCCGAACTCCGACGAGGTCATCAGCCGGCTCACCGCGAAGCAACTGGAGAAGCTGCTGCCCGAGCTGGCCAGCGGCATGGTGCCGAAGATGCGGGGCTGCCTGCACGCCGTACGCAACGGGGTGAACACCGCCCGGGTCATCGACGGCCGGGTCCAGCACTCGATCCTGCTGGAGATCTTCACCGACGAAGGCATCGGCACGATGGTCGTGCCCGATGCGGAGGGGGACGCATGACCGCCGACGAACAGCCGACCGCAGGCGAGGATCCGACCGCCAACCTGGCGCTCACCCGGCGCTGGCAGGGCGCGCTCATGGACAACTACGGCACCCCTCGGCTGCCCCTCGTCCGCGGCGCCGGCACCAAGCTCTGGGACGCCGACGGCACGGAGTACCTGGACTTCGTCGGTGGGATCGCGGTGAACGCGCTCGGCCACGCCCACCCGGCGATCGTCGAGGCCGTCAGCCGGCAGATCGCGTCCCTCGGCCATGTCTCCAACCTCTTCGTCGCCGAGCCGCCCGTCGCGCTCGCCGAACGGCTCCTCCAGCTCTTCGCGCGGGACGGCCGCGTCTACTTCTGCAACTCGGGCGCCGAGGCCAACGAGGGAGCCTTCAAGATCGGCCGGCTGACCGGCCGCGGGCACATGGTGGCGACCGACGGCGGCTTCCACGGCCGGACCATGGGCGCCCTCGCCCTCACCGGCCAGCCGGGCAAACGCGATCCGTTCCTGCCGCTGCCGGGCGACGTCACCCACGTCCCGTACGGGGACCCGCAGGCGCTGGCCGCCGCCGTCACCGCGGACACCGCGCTGGTCGTCATCGAGCCGGTCCAGGGCGAGAACGGCGTGGTCGTGCCACCCCCCGGCTATCTCAAGGCGGCCCGTGCCATCACCGCCGCCACCGGCAGCCTCCTCGTCCTCGACGAGGTGCAGACCGGGATCGGCCGGAGCGGGCACTGGTTCGAGTACCAGGCACACGAGGGCGTCCTGCCCGACGTCGTCACGCTGGCGAAGGGCCTCGGCGGGGGCCTGCCGCTCGGCGCGACCGTCGCCTTCGGACGCGCCGCCCAGTTCCTCAAGCCCGGTCACCACGGCACGACGTTCGGCGGCAACCCGGTCGCCTGCGCCGCGGGCCTCGCCGTCCTCGACACCATCGAGACGGAGGGCCTGCTGGAGAACGTGAAGCGGGCCGGCGAGAAGCTGCGCGAGGGGATCGAGTCCCTCGGCCACCCGCTGATCGACCACGTCCGGGGCGTGGGCCTCCTCCTGGGTATCGTGCTCACCGAGCCGCTCGCACCCCGCGTGCAACAGGCGGCTCAGGACGCCGGCCTCCTGGTGAACGCGCCCGCCCCCGATGTCGTACGGCTGATGCCGCCCCTGAACATCACCGAGGACGAGGTGGACGCGTTCCTCCGGGCTCTCCCGGCTGTTCTCGACGCGGTGACCGACACCGACGGGGACGGACGAACCGGAGAATGAGACGACGATGAGTCAGGCGCAGGATCACGACAACGCGGGGCCCGCCGTTCCGCAGACCCGCACCGCACGCCACCGCCGGATCGTGGACATCCTCAACCGGCAGCCGGTGCGCTCCCAGAGCCAGTTGGCGAAACTCCTCGCCGACGACGGGCTGAACGTCACGCAGGCGACGCTCTCCCGGGACCTGGACGAGCTGAACGCGGTCAAGATCCGCAACAACGACGGCGACCTGATCTACGCGGTGCCGAGTGAGGGGGGTTTCCGTACGCCTCGCGCTCCGCTGGGGGAGTCGGCGAAGGAGGAGCGGATGCAGCGGCTGTCCGCGGAGCTGCTGATCTCCGCGGAGGCGTCCGCCAACCTCGTGGTCCTGCGGACCCCGCCGGGGGCGGCGCAGTTCCTCGCCTCGGCGATCGACCAGGCGGAGTTGCAGGACATCCTCGGCACGATCGCCGGCGACGACACGCTGCTGTTGATCAGCCGTGATCCGACGGGTGGGCAGGCCCTGGCGGACCACTTGCTCCGGCTGGCCCAGAACCATCACTAGCGTTTGTGGCTGCTCGCGCAGTTCCCCGCCGCCCCGGAAGGCGAAAGACAGGGGCGCAGCCCCGTCCTTCGGGGGCGCGGGGAACTGCGCGACCAGCCACGACGCGCCCGCAGCCGCACTCGCACCCGCACCCGCGCCCGAAAGAACCGCCGCTTCACCCCAGCCGGCCGGCCAGGCCCCCCGTGCATCTGACTTCGTCGCCCGCCGTGATCAGCAACCCCTCGATGCCCGGAAGCGATTCCAGCCACGCGAGCCCCTGCCGGGAGCCCATCGCGAAGGCCGCCGTCGCCCACGCGTCCGCCCAGGTGATCCGCGGGCCGACAACCGTCACCGCGACCAGGTCGGTGACCGCGGAGCGCCCCGTGCGCGGGTCCACGATGTGCGTGCCGCGCTCGGCGGAACCCGAGGTCGCCACGGCCAGCCGGTCGACACCGGCCGCGGAGACCACGGCGGCGAGACCACCCGGCCGCAACGGGTCGGACACCCCGATCCGCCACGGCCGGTGCGGCCCCGGTACGCCGTACATCTGCACGTCGCCGCCGCCGTTCACGCTCACTCCGCTCGCCCCGGCCTCCACCAGCCGCAGGGCCGCGCGTTCGACGGACCAGCCCTTCACCATGCCGGTCGGGTCGATGACACCCTCGTACGTCGAACTGAACCAGCCGTCGCTCAACCGCCCCGCCTCGGCGCACAGTTCGAGCACCTCGGCGACCTCCGGGTCGCACTCGTCCACGGTCAGCAGGCCGCGCGCCAGCCGGGAGATCTGGCTGTCCTCTCGATACGTGCTGAACGTCTCGTCCACCACGTGGAGTTGGGCGACGGCCTCCGCCAACGCGGCCTGTACGGCCTCCGGTTCGCCCCCACGTATGTCGAAAGAGAAGACCGTGCCCATCACCTCCTCCGCGTGACGCACCGCCGGAAGCGCATCGGCCGCATTGGCTGCGCCGGCGGCACCGGCCGCCGCATCGGCCGGTTCAGCCACCGGCCTGGTCCAGGGCCGACTGCAGGGACTCCTTGTAGCCGCCGCTGGTGTAGGTGGCGCCCGAGACGGCGTCGATGTCGGCGCTGCCCGCCGCGACCGCGGCCTTGTTCAGCTTGGGCACGGAGTCACTGGTGACCTGGCTGCTGCGACCGCCGCTGGGTGACTGCACCGCCTCCGCCTTGGTGATCTTGCCGCCGCTCACAGTGATGCGTACCTGCACGGGACCGTAGTCGGTCGTGACGGCCTTGCCGGTGACGGTCTTCGCCTGGGCGGCGCCCGCCCCCGACCCGCTCGCGTCACCCGAACCGCTGCCGCCGCCAGTGCCACCGGTACCGCCCGTGCCACCAGTGCCGCCCGTGTCGGCCGAACCGCCGCCCGGCGCCCCCGCCTTGTCGAGGGCCGACTGGAGCGACTTCTTGTAGCCGCCGCTGGTGTAGGTGGCGCCGGAGACCGCGTCGATGTCGGCGGTACCGGTCGTGACCGCGGCCTTGTTCAGCTTGGGCACCGCGTCGGTGCTGACCGTGGTGGAGCGCCCGCCGGTCGGCGACTGCAGGGCGGCGGCCGACGTGATCTTCCCGCCGGCCACGGTGATCCGGACCTGGACGTTGCCGTAGTCGGTCTTGACGACGTCACCGGTGAGGGTCTGGGCCTGGGCGGCGTCGGCGGCCTGCGTACCGCCGGAGCCCTGCGGGGCCACCGACTGCTGTCCCTGTGGCACGCCGTCGGCGGACGAGGCCGCCGGGTCCGACGCCGGCTTCAGCGCCAGCAGCAGGACGATCCCGGACACCGTGGCGGCACCGGCCAGCACGATGCGGCGCAGGGGATGATTCTTCTTCATCGGTCCGGACTCCCGTTCCTCGGACGTTCTTCAGACGTTCTTCAGAGCTCGAAATACTCGGAGTTCGAAATCCTCAGAGTTCGAAGGACTCGTGGTGGATACGGCGGGCGGGTACACCGGCGCCGCGCAGTGCGGTGTACGCGCCCTGGGCGAAGCCGGGCGGCCCGCACAGGAACACGTCGTGGTCGTCGATGTCGGGCAGCTTCTGGCGCAGCGTCTCCGGGTTGATGTCGGGGCGTTCCCCGTCGGGGCTGTTCACCGCGTACATCAGCCGGGCACCGCGCTCGTCGGCGATGGCCGACAACTCGTCCCACAGCGCCAGGTCCTGGGTGCTGTTGGCCCGGTACAGCAGGGTGAGGTCGCCACGCGCCGCCGGCAGCGTCTCGAACAGCGCCCGCATCGGGGTGATGCCCACGCCGCCGGCCATCAGCAGCACCTTGCCGCGGCTGCGCCGGGAGGCGGTCAGCGCCCCGTACGGGCCCTCGGCCCACACCCGCGTGCCCCGCTTGAGGCCCTTCAGCGCGGTGCTGTGGTCGCCGAGTGCCTTGACGGTGATCCTCAGCAGGCCGGGGCGCGGCGCGGCCGACAGCGAGTACGGGTGCGAGCTGAGCCGCATGCCCGGCGCCAGGAACCGCCAGCGGAAGAACTGCCCCGGCTCGGCCCCGATACGGTGCAGCCGCTTCCCGCTGATCAGTACGGAGACGATGCCGGGCGCCTCCTCGACGACCTCCTCGACCCGCATCCCGTGCCGCAGGTTCAGCCGGATCGGCACGAACACCCGGTACCAGAGCACCAGCGCGGTGACCGTCCCGTAGAGCACGTACCAGGCCGTCGTCGCGGTCGGCTGGACGGCGAAGTCGTTGCCGGTGGACAGCTGGTGCCAGAACGACAGGTACACGGCCGCGTAGGTGAGCAGGTGGATGTGGTACCAGGTGTCGTACGGGATGCGCTTGCGCAGTCCGCCGACGGAGATCAGGCCGATGAACAGCAGCAGACCCGTGCCGATCGCCGCCTTGCCCATGTCGGGCAGGGTGTTGACGGAGTCGATGGTCTGGTCGACGACCCCCGTGTTCGCCTGGAGGGCGTAGCCGTACATCGTCAGCCCGATGTGGGCGAGGACGAGGCAGAGCACGTAACGGCCGCTCATGGCGTGCCAGCGGGCGACGCGGTCGGAGCCGACCCGGCGTTCCAGGGCGGGCACCCGGGCCATCTGCAGGACCACGAGAGCCATCAGGTATCCGGCGAGCAGACCGGTGATCCGGCCCGCGTTCAGGATGCGGTCCTTGTCGTCCGCGATGGACGGCGTGTTGCTCCACCAGAGCCAGACGACTCCCGCGGCGCCCGCCCACACGGCGATCAGCAGTGCGATGGCGGGGGAGCGGCGAGGGCGGATACGGCGCATCGTCTGGCGCCGCGCGGCGCGACCGCCGGCGATCGTGCTCACGGTTCCTCCGTGGGGGACGCTGGGAAGGGGAGTGACCCCTCGGCCCAGTGGTACGTCCCGGGACGGCCGTGTGTTCAACGGCTCGCAGGGCAAGCGGTGAACTGCCGCGACGGGTGATCAGCGAGTGATGAGCGAGTGATCAGTGGGCGATCAGCCGGTGATCGAGGTCGGCCCGTCGTCCGTCCCGATGGCGATGTGCGGCTCCCGGGCGGGCTCGGCCCAGTCCAGGATGCGCCGCATCGCGTCCTCGGGCACGGATACACAACCGGCGGTCGGCCCAGTCCCGTTGACGTGCAGGAAGATGCCCGCGCCCCGCCCCCGTACCGGCCGCTCGTAGTTGAAGCCGACGACGAGCGCGTACGCGTACTGCGTGCCGTACGTGATCAGGTGCTCGGACTCGGCGGCGCGGCAGTCGGCCGGGCGGGGGTCGGTCCACCGGTTGTAGGAGCGCGAGTCGTTGTCCTGGCACCACCAGGAGGTCCGCGTCACCCGGCGGTACGACGTGGTCGTCCCCTCGGGCGCCGGCCTGATCCCGAAGGCGTACGGCAGGTCGTACAGGCCGGTGGGTGTGGTGTTCGTGCCCTGCCGGCGGGAGCCGCCGTCGACGAGCCCCTTGGCACCGAATCGCGCGGCCGCGGAGCCTGCCGCCACCCAGCGTCCGTCCCGGCCGCGACGGTCCCACCAGGTGAGCGTGCCGGTCGTCGAGGAGGTCCGGGCGGCCCGCGCGGTGATGAGCTGGCTGCCGCCACCCGTGTCGGCCATCCGCTCGGGCAGCGGGGGCGGGGCATCGGGAGCCGGTCCCGCGGCCGGTCCCGCGGCCAATCCCCCGGCCGGTCCCGCGGCCGGTACGAGAAGGGACACGGACGCGAGGACGGCGGCTCCGAGGCGCATGCTCAGACGGTACTGGGAGGCAGGGGCAGCGGCAGCCCGGGAAGGCCGTCCAGGCTGCTCTCCACGTACTCCTTCTTCTCGAAGTACGCGTTCAGCGAGACGTCGTCCTCGCGCGCGAAGCGCTTGGCGTGCAGGTCGCGGTCCTCGTCGTACGACATGAAGGGGACCGCGTAACCGCAGGTGTCGCGGACGAGCTCGGCCGTCACCACGATGATCGCCCGCAGGCCGTGCCGGCCCGGGTCGATGTCCGGGAAATGGGCGAGGAGATCCCCGAAACGCGGGTCGTCGCGGAAGACCGGCTCGCCCCGGCCGTGTACGCGGACGATGTTCGGCGGGCCCTGGAAGGCGCACCACATCAGGGTGATCCGGCCGTTCTCCCGCAGGTGCGCGATCGTCTCGGCGTTGCTGCCGGCGAAGTCCAGGTAGGCGACGGTGAGGTCGTCGAGGACCACGAACGAACCGGTCAGCCCCTTGGGCGAGAGGTTGACCGTGCCGTCGCCCGACAGGGGCGCGGTAGCGGTGAAGAAGAGGGGCTGCGCCTCGATGAACGTGCGCAGGCGGCCGTCTATGCGTTCGTATGTCTTTCCCATGTCAAGTGATTATCGACGCAACTCTTTCGCCTGTCTAACGATTAACCCCGCCCGGGACCCGGGGTTCGGGGGCCGAGTGGCTTCCGAACCCCGGGTCCCGGGTTCGCCCCGGTCGGTGGGCGGGGCACCCGTGGGGGGAATGGGTCACTGGTGGCGGTGGCCAGGTCCTGTCCGGCTCACTGGTTCAGCGCGCAGGGTGCGAGTGCTTCGAGGCCTTCGGGTTTGTCGGCGGCGCGGCCGATGGCGGTTTCGATGCGGTTGAGTGCGGCGACGCGTTTGTCTTCGAGGGGGCCGAGGATGGCGTTCTGGACGAAGTTGGGTCCGCCTTGGCCGACGGTGTCGACGAGTCGTTTGTTGGCTTCGGCGATCTGGGTGTCCAGTTGGGCGAGGTTGCTGGTGACCTCGGCCTGCGCGGAGGCGGGGATCTCGGGGAGGCTCGGTTCGACATCGGGGCAGCTGATCGTGCCGACGGCGCCCGCGTCCTCCCCGGCTCCCGCGTCCCCGGCATCGCCCGCGTCCCCGCCCGCCTCTTCCGTGGCGGCCTCGGTCGGCTCCGCCCCGGCCTCGTCGCCCGCCTCGGACGCACCGTCGGCGTTGAGCGCGCAGGGTGCGAGTGCTTCGAGGCCTTCGGGTTTGTCGGCGGCGCGGCCGATGGCGGTTTCGATGCGGTTGAGTGCGGCGACGCGTTTGTCTTCGAGGGGGCCGAGGATGGCGTTCTGGACGAAGTTGGGTCCGCCTTGGCCGACGGTGTCGACGAGTCGTTTGTTGGCTTCGGCGATCTGGGTGTCCAGTTGGGCGAGGTTGCTGGTGACCTCGGCCTGCGCGGAAGCGGGGATCGCCGGGAGGCTGCCCGCCACCGCCGGGCAGCTGATCGTGCCCGGGGACGCCAGAGTTCCGGCGGCCTTGCTGTTGTCGCTCTTGGACGTCTCCCCGGCGAGGGCGGAACCTGCGATCACCGCTCCGGACAGCGCCACCGCGGCAGCGCCGCCGATGATCGCCACGCGGCGCTTGTTGTATTTCGGAAGAGCCCTGGACATGGGGATGCCTCGCTTGGGTCAGGAGTGAGTTGACAGACGCGGCGCCGGCGTTCGCGGTGAAGTACGTGAAAGCGGTTTCCCGCGTTCAATGGGAGCCGGAATCTCTGGAAGTCGACATCCCTGGAACCGGAATCGCGGCCCCGCATCGCCGGAATTGACGAATCATGCGGAGGTCTGCATAATCATGCAGCAAGCGAACGCACTGTGAGGAGCGCAACAAGTGAGCAGCAACAGCGGTGACGTACGGCTCTGGGGCGGTCGGTTCGCCGACGGTCCCGCCGAGGCCCTGGCGAAGCTGTCGGCGTCCGTCCACTTCGACTGGCGGCTGGCTCCCTACGACATCGCCGGATCGCGTGCCCACGCGCGCGTGCTGCACAAGGCGCACCTCCTCGACGACGACGAGCTGACCCGCATGCTCGCGGGGCTCGACCAGCTGGCGGCCGACGTCGCGGACGGTTCCCTCGTGGGCACCATCGCCGACGAGGACGTCCACACCGCCCTGGAGCGCGGCCTCCTGGAGCGGCTCGGCCCGGACCTCGGCGGCAAGTTGCGCGCCGGCCGCTCGCGCAACGACCAGGTGGCCACGCTCTTCCGGATGTACCTGCGCGACCACGCCCGGATCATCGGCGGCCTGATCGCCGGGCTCCAGGACGCGCTGATCGGCCTGGCCGAGGCCCACCCGGACGTCGCGATGCCCGGCCGCACGCACCTCCAGCACGCCCAGCCCGTGCTGTTCGCCCACCACGTGCTGGCCCACGCGCAGGCCCTCTCCCGGGACGCCGAGCGCCTGCGGCAGTGGGACGAGCGGACCGCGGTGTCGCCGTACGGCTCGGGCGCGCTCGCGGGCAGCAGCCTCGGCCTCGACCCGGAGTCGGTCGCCAAGGACCTCGGCTTCGAGCACGGCAGTGTCGGCAACTCCATCGACGGCACGGCCTCCCGTGACTTCGCCGCCGA
The DNA here is from genome assembly GCF_001418335.1 of Streptomyces aurantiacus. Classification (GTDB taxonomy): domain Bacteria; phylum Actinomycetota; class Actinomycetes; order Streptomycetales; family Streptomycetaceae; genus Streptomyces; species Streptomyces aurantiacus. Next base: position 36,879 of record NZ_LIPP01000149.1, read on the forward strand.
GTTCGCCTTCATCACCGCGATGATCGGGGTCAACCTCTCCCGGATCGCCGAGGAGATCATCATCTGGAACACGAAGGAGTTCTCCTTCGTCACCCTCCACGACGCCTTCTCCACCGGCTCGTCGATCATGCCGCAGAAGAAGAACCCGGACATCGCGGAACTGGCGCGCGGCAAGAGCGGCCGGCTGATCGGCAACCTCACCGGTCTGATGGCCACGCTCAAGGCGCTGCCCCTCGCCTACAACCGCGACCTCCAGGAGGACAAGGAGCCGGTCTTCGACTCCTGCGACCAGCTGGAGGTCCTGCTGCCGGCCTTCACCGGGATGATGGCCACCCTCACGGTCAACCGTGAGCGCATGGAGGAGCTGGCCCCGGCCGGGTTCTCGCTCGCCACCGACATCGCCGAGTGGCTGGTGAAGCAGGGGGTGCCGTTCCGGGTCGCGCACGAGGTCGCGGGCGAGTGTGTGAAGGCCGCCGAGGCCGACGGCGTCGAACTCGACGGGCTCACCGACGAGCAGTTCGCGAAGATCTCCGCCCACCTCACGCCCGAGGTCCGCTCCGTCCTGAACGTACCCGGCGCCCTCGCCTCCCGCGACGCCCGCGGCGGCACGGCCCCCAGCGCGGTCGCGACCCAACTGGCCGAGGTGAAGTCGGACGTGGCGCTCCAGCACGCATGGGCCACGGCCAAGACCAAGCAGTAGGGCTGCGCCCCTGTCTTTCAGGGGCGCGGGGAACTGCGCGACCAGCCACGAACGCACCCGCACCCGCCGACACACCGCACCACCCGAGCTCGACGGCGCCCCACCCACGCCGGAGGCCCACCGCGGGGATACGTTGGTCGAAGTCCGTACCGGAGCCGACCAACGGAGCCCGCGATGCCCTTCGCCCGACTGGCCACAGCGACGACCCCCACCTGCCACATCGGACTGGGGCTCGCCGCCGTCGGTCGCCCCGGCTACATCAACCTGGGCCGGGAGAACGACCTCGGAGAGGACCGCAGCGTCGAGGCGCTGCGCACCCGCACCCACGAACTCCTCGACGCCGCCTACGCCCAGGGCGTGCGCTACTTCGACGCCGCCCGCTCGTACGGCCGCTCGGAGGAGTTCCTGGCCGCCTGGCTGACGGCGCGGCCCGGCATCGACGACATCGTCGTCGGCAGCAAGTGGGGCTACACCTACACGGCCGACTGGCGCACCGACGCCGAGGCGCACGAGGTCAAGGACCACAGCCTCGCCACGTACGAGAGGCAGCGCGCCGAGACGGCCGAGCTGCTCGGCGACCGGCTCGACCTCTACCAGATCCACTCGGTGACCCCCGACAGCCCGGCCCTCACGGACAAGGAACTGCACGCCGAACTGGCCGAGGCGGCGGCGCAGGGGATGACCGTCGGCTTCTCCACCAGCGGTCCCGCCCAGGCCGACGCGATCCGCGCCGCGCTCGCCGTGACCGTCGGCTCGGAGCCCCTCTTCCGGACCGTCCAGGCCACGTACAACGTCCTGGACACCTCGGCGGGGCCCGCCCTCGCCGAGGCGCACGACGCCGGACTCACCGTGATCGTCAAGGAGGGCATGGCCAACGGCCGGCTCGCCGATCCGCACGCGCCGGCCGCCGTGCGCTCCATCGCGGAGGGGGCGGGTGTCGGCGCCGACGCGATCGCCCTCGCCTTCGTCCTGCGGCGGCCCTGGGCGGGCGTCGTCCTGTCCGGCGCGGCCACGACCAACCAGCTCGCGTCCAACCTGCACGCCGCGGTGGCCGACCTCGACGACGAACAGGCGGCCAGGCTCGACACGCTGGCCGAGGAGCCGACGACGTACTGGGGACGACGCGGAGAGCTGCCCTGGCACTGATCTCCGTCGACCGCGTATGAGACATAGGGCGTAAGAATGAGACGCGAATGTCTCATGCGCGCTACACTTGTCTCATGTCTGTCGATCGTGAACACGTGCTGCGCAGCGCAGCCGCCCTGCTGACCCGGAAATCCACCGCCACCATGGACGAGGTCGCCAAGGCGGCCGGAATCAGCCGGGCGACACTGCACCGCCAGTTCGCGGGACGTGACGCCGTCGTCCGGGCGCTCGAAGAGCTCGGCATCCAGGAGTGCGAGGCCGCGCTGGACGAGGCGCGGCTCGACGACGGCGCCGCCTCGGAGGCCGTACGCCGCCTGGTGCGCGAGTTCGAGCCCGCCGCCGGGCTGCTGGCCTTCCTCTACAGCGAGAACCAGCTGTTCGAAGGTGAGGAGCAGAACGCGGGCTGGGCGCGTATCGACGCCCGCATCGCCGCGCTGTTCCGCCGTGGCCAGGAGAGCGGCGAGTTCCGTATCGACCTGACCCCGGCCTGGCTCACCGAGGCTCTCTACGGGCTCTTCGCCTCGGGGGCGTGGGCCGTGAGCGAGGGCCGGGTGGCGGCCAGGGACTTCCAGTACATGATCGTCGAGCTGCTGCTCGGCGGCGCACTACGGAGAGAGGAATCATGACCGGCACGGCGCGGCCGGCGCTCGCGGCGGAGACGGACACGCAGGCAGCGGCAGACGTGAAGGCAGAGGCAGACGTAAAGGCAGAGGCAGACGCGAAGGCGGGAAGGGGCGCCAAGGCAGCAGCGCCAGACTCGGAAGCGGCGGAGAAGCGACCGGGCCGTTGGCTCGCGCTCTCCGTCCTCGTCCTCGCCGTGCTGCTGGTGGCCGTCGACGCGACCGTCCTCGGTCTCGCGACCCCCTACATCAGTGAGGACCTGAAGCCCTCCGGCACACAGCTCCTGTGGATCGGTGACGTCTACTCGTTCGTCATCGCCGGCCTGCTCGTCTCCATGGGCAGCCTCGGCGACCGCGTCGGCCGCAAGAAGCTGCTGCTCATGGGCTCGGTCGCGTTCGGTCTTATATCCGTGCTCAACGCCTATGCGAGTACGCCCGAGTCGATGATCGTGGCGCGGGCGCTGCTCGGTGTCGCGGGTGCCACGCTGATGCCCGCCACCCTCGCCCTGATCCGCAACCTCTTCCACGACCCGCGCGAACGCAGCCTCGCCGTCGGTATCTGGGGTGCCACCGCCTCGGCCGGTACCGCCGTGGGCCCCGTCGTCGGCGGTTTCCTGCTCGAACACTTCTGGTGGGGCTCCGTCTTCCTGATCAACCTCCCCGTGATGGCGGTCCTCGTCCTGGTCGGCGTGAAGCTGCTGCCCGAGTCCCGCAACCCCGAGCCCGGCCCCTGGGACCTCGTCAGCGTCGTCCTGTCCCTCGTCGGAATGATCGGCGTCGTGTACGGGATCAAGGAGACCGCTTCGCACGGCCCGACCGTGCCGGCGGGCGCCGCGGGACTGCTCGGCGCGGCCGCGCTCTACGCGTTCGTACACCGCCAACTCACGCTGCCGGTACCGCTGTTGGACATGAGGCTGTTCCGCAACCGCGGCTTCTCCGGAGCCGTGCTCGCCGACCTGCTGACCATCCTCGGCCTGTCCGGAGTGGTCTTCTTCCTCTCGCAGTATCTGCAACTCGTGCAGGGCCGCGGGCCGTTGGAGGCCGGGCTCGCCGAACTGCCCGCCGCGGTGGGCGCGGTGGCGGCCGGCCTGGCCGCCGGTACGGTCGCGCGCCGCTACTCGGTGCGGGCCGTCGTGGCGGGTGGTCTCGCCGCGATCGGGCTCGCCCTGGGCGCGCTGACCGTGCTGAGCCAGTCCACCGGCTATCCGCTTCTCGGTTCGGCCCTGCTCGTGGTCGGCGTCGGTGCGGGCTTCTCCTTCACCGTGACGGCGGACGTGATCCTCTCCAGCGTGCCCAAGGAACAGGCGGGCGCCGCGTCGGCCGTCTCCGAGACCGCGTACGAGCTGGGGGCGGCCCTCGGTATCGCCCTGCTCGGCTCGATCGTCACCGGCGTCTACGCCGGCTTCACGGCGCCCGCGGGTACGCCGCAGGAGGTGGCCGACGCGGCGCACGAGTCCCTCGGCGGAGCCGTGGAGGCGTCGTCGGTCCTGCCTGCCCCGCAACCGCTTCTCGACGCCGCACGCACGGCCTTCGTCGACGGCGTCGCCTTGGCGGCGGGCCTCGGCGCGGCGGTCCTGCTGGCAGCGTCGGTGGCGGCGTGGATACTGCTGCGCGGCCAGAAACTGGGAACAGGGAAGTAAGGGCGAGCCCGGTCAGGGGCACGGGGGGTTGTCAGGGGCGCAGCCCCGTCTTTCAGGGGCGCGGGGAGTGTCAAAGGCGCAGCCCCCGTCTTTCAGGGACGCGGGGGTGTCAGGGGTGCAGCCCTGCCTTTCAGCGGCGCGGGGGGTGTCAGGGGCGCGGGGAACTGCGCGACAAGCCCCCACCGGCCCGCAGCCGACAACCAATCCGCAGCCGACGTAACCCCGCAGAACCAGCGGAGCTAAGCCGCTTCCTTGGCCTTCGTGGCGTACATGTCCACATACTCCTGCCCCGACAACCGCATGACCTCGGCCATCACGGAATCCGTCACGGCCCGCAGCACGTACCGGTCACGGTCCATGCCCTCGTACCGCGAGAACTCCATCGCCTCACCGAAGCGGACGGTGACCCGGCCGGGGCGGGGGAACCCGGCACCACCGGGCTGGATCTTGTCCGTGCCGATGATCGCGAACGGGACCACGGGCGCGCCGGTCATCATCGCCAGCCGTGCGATACCGGTACGGCCGCGGTAGAGCCGGCCGTCGGGGGAGCGGGTGCCCTCCGGGTAGATGCTGAAGACCTTGCCCTCCTCCAGTACCCGGCGACCGGTCATCAGCGCCGCGACACCGCCGCGGCCGCCGTCCCGGTCGACCGGGATCATCCCGCAGCCGGTGAAGAACCAGGCCATCAGCCGGCCCTTGAAGCCCTTGCCGGTGACGTACTCGTCCTTGCCGATGAAGAAGACCTGCCGGTCGCAGAAGAGCGGCATGATCATCGAGTCGATGAACGTGAGATGGTTGCCGGCGAGGATGACCGGGCCCGTGCCCGGGATGCGCTCCGCACCCTCCACCCGTGGGCGGAACATCAGGCGCATGATCGGTCCGAGCACTGCCTTGATGAGCGCGAAGCGGGACAACGGGCCCTCCGGTGTCAAGGGGTGGGTTATAGGTCTGTGCAGGTGAGGACGATACTCGCGGGTGCCGGAGTCGTGCACATCGGGTTCACCGACTGGATACGCAGTGTTGACCTTTGTTTACCTGGGGTGGCGCCTCGTCACCCGACCGTCACCCGAACGAGACGTGTCGGGTGCGGGTGCGTCGTGGCTGGTCGCGCAGTTCCCCGCGCCCCTGCCCCCCTAGCCCGTCCGGCGTTTGAGGACGAGGCCGTTCAGGCCGACAGCGGGGGTCTGGGGGCGGCAGCCCCCAGGAAACGGGCAGCCTGCGCACCGGGCTGTCCGGCTTGGCGGAGCCGTTACGCTGGGGGGGTGGCAGTCGACGATGTATTCGAACAGCTCAAATCCCTCTCCTCGACCATGGAGTCGATCGAGGCCGTCCTGGACCTCGACAAGCTGAGGGCGGACATCGCCGTGCTTGAGGAGCAGGCGGCGGCGCCGTCGCTGTGGGACGACCCCGAGGAAGCGCAGAAGATCACCAGCAAGCTGAGCCACCTCCAGGCGGAGGTGCGCAAGGCCGAGACGCTCCGCGGGCGCATCGACGATCTCAGCGTGCTCTTCGAGATGGCCGAGGAGGAGGACGACCCGGACACCCGTGCCGAGGCCGACACCGAGCTCGTCGCCGTCAAGAAGGCGCTGGACGAGATGGAGGTCCGGACGCTGCTCTCGGGCGAGTACGACTCCCGGGAGGCGCTCGTCAACATCCGCGCCGAGGCCGGTGGCGTCGACGCCGCGGACTTCGCCGAGAAGCTGCAGCGCATGTACCTCCGCTGGGCCGAGCAGCACGGATACAAGACGGAGATCTACGAGACCTCGTACGCGGAAGAGGCCGGCATCAAGTCGACCACCTTCGCCGTCCAGGTCCCGTACGCGTACGGGACGCTCTCGGTCGAGCAGGGCACGCACCGGCTCGTCCGGATCTCGCCCTTCGACAACCAGGGACGCCGGCAGACGTCGTTCGCCGGTGTGGAGGTGCTGCCCGTCGTCGAGCGGACCGACCACGTCGAGATCGACGAGTCCGAGCTGCGGGTGGACGTGTACCGCTCGTCCGGGCCCGGCGGGCAGGGCGTCAACACGACGGACTCCGCGGTGCGGCTGACCCACATCCCGACCGGCATCGTCGTGTCCTGCCAGAACGAGCGGTCGCAGATCCAGAACAAGGCGACCGCGATGAACGTCCTCCAGGCCAAGCTTCTTGAGCGCCGCCGCCAGGAGGACCAGGCCAAGATGAACGCCCTCAAGGGCGACGGCGGCAACTCCTGGGGCAACCAGATGCGTTCGTACGTCCTGCACCCGTACCAGATGGTCAAGGATCTGCGCACGGACTGCGAAGTCGGAAACCCCGAGGCCGTGTTCAACGGCGAGATCGATGGATTCATCGAGGCCGGAATTCGCTGGCGCAAGCAGCAGGAGAAGTAAGCGACATTCGCATACGTCGTTTTGTCGACAGGGCAACTGCGGTTCATCGAACGGCAGTTGCCCTTTCCGTCGGGCGATGTCTGGGTTCTACATCACACTCGGATGTCGCTCTGCCGGTCAAAAGAGCTTGATCTGGACATCGCGGTCGCAACGACCTTGACGTTGCTTTGAAAAGTGGGAAGGCTGACGCGCGGCATGCGTATTTCTGGGGGCGCGTGTGAACCGGGGGCTTCACCTGAGCCATCCCCGACGTCGCGGCCCCGGGCGCTGCACCATTGACGATGAGCTACTGGGGGTAGCAGCCAGATGACCAAGAAGACGCGCATCCGGGTCGCGCGGATAGCCGCCGGCGCGGTGATCGCCGCCGGAGCTTCACTGACCGCCGCCGGTGCCGCCTCGGCACTCGACATCAACGCCGACGTCGCAGGCGTCAGCGTCGGGGTCGGTATCAACGCCGACGACCCGACCGACCCGCCCACCGACCCGCCGACCGACGACCCGACGGTGATCCCGACGGACCCCACCGACGAGCCGACCGAGCCCACGGAGGAGCCCACCGAGCCGACCGACGAGCCCACCGAGCCCACGGAGGAGCCGACCGACGAGCCCACCGACGGCCCGAGCAGCCCGGGCAACGGGAACGGCAACGAGAACGGCGGCGGGGGCGGCAACAACAACAACCCCGACGGCGGCTCCAAGCCCGTCGAGCAGGGTGCGGGCAAGGAGAGCCTGACCGACACCGGCTCGGACACCTCCGCCCAGGGCACCGGTGGCGAGCTGGCCGAGACCGGCGCCGCCGAGAACATCACGTACCTGCTGATCGGTGCGGCCACGATGATCGCCGGCGGCATCGGCTTCCGTATGCTGCCGCGCCTCATGCACGGCCGCGGCGCCGCTGCCTGACGCATGGCGCATGGCGCAGACGTCCTCACGTGGCGCCACGTGAGGACGTCTGCGCCACCGTGAGGACGCGGCGAGAAGGGCCCGGAGCGAGCTCCGGGCCCTTTCTCAATGCCTTTGTGTCTCGGTCCCAGGCGGGTCTGTCAGGCGGGTCCTAGGCGGTCTGGTGGGCCAGGAGCGCCATCGCCGCTATCAGGACGGCGAGCAGGGCGATCAGCGCCATGGGGTTGAGCCCGCCGAAGGGGCCCTCGTTCTGCAGCCGCTCGCGGTTCGCGCGGCAGACGCGGCAGCGGCCTTCGTTCACAGGCGCGGCACAGTTCGCGCACACCAGCCGGTCGTACGTCATGCGCTCGCCCTCCTTGCACCGGTTCCATGTACAGAACGCTCCCGGGAACGGATACGTTCCCCCTCCACTGTGCCAGGTTCCTCCGGAGGCTGCGCGGGTTCCCTTGCAGGGGGCTGTGCGGGCGCCTCGCGAGGGGCTCGTCGTCGGTTTCCGGCTGCGGGTGGGTGGGGGCTGGTCGCGCAGTTCCCCGCGCCCCTGACGGGGCGGGCCCTTCGGAACGAGGGCCCTAGTTACATAGTGCCCGGTACAAATGCGCACAACCCTCAAGCAACCCGTCCCGGCGCCTGCGCCGGTGTCCCCGGGTCGCGTATGGTCACGCTCATCCAGGTGCTGTCGTCCCATTCCCGTCTGCCGGGTGTCGCCCGGCCCGCCCCGCGGGCGGACGACGGGACGTGACGACAGGACCTGCCCCCGACATCCCCGACGGCCTGTGGTGCATCCGTGATCCGATTCGACAATGTCTCCAAGGTCTATGCCAAGCAGACCCACGCCGCTCTCCGGGACGTGTCCCTGGAGGTCGAGCGCGGAGAGTTCGTGTTCCTGGTGGGGTCCTCCGGCTCCGGAAAGTCCACCTTCCTGCGGCTGATACTGCGCGAGGAGCGGGCCAGCCAGGGACAGGTGCACGTGCTGGGCAAGGACCTCGCGCGCATCTCCAACTGGAAGGTGCCGCAGATGCGCCGCCAACTGGGGACCGTGTTCCAGGACTTCCGCCTCCTGCCCAACAAGACGGTCGCCGAGAACGTCGCCTTCGCGCAGGAAGTGATCGGCAAGTCGAAGGGCGAGATCCGCAAGTCCGTACCGCAGGTGCTCGACCTCGTCGGCCTCGGCGGCAAGGAGGACCGGATGCCCGGCGAGCTGTCCGGCGGTGAACAGCAGCGGGTGGCGATCGCGAGAGCCTTCGTGAACCGGCCCAAGCTGCTGATCGCGGACGAGCCCACCGGAAACCTGGACCCACAGACCTCCGTCGGCATCATGAAGCTGCTCGACCGGATCAACCGGACCGGCACCACCGTCGTGATGGCGACGCACGACCAGAACATCGTGGACCAGATGCGCAAGCGCGTCATCGAGCTGGAGAAGGGTCGCCTCGTCCGCGACCAGGCGCGCGGCGTCTACGGCTATCAGCACTGACCGCGAGCCCCACGCGTCCGTCCACGGAAAGGCCTGAGAAGACGCCATGCGCGCCCAGTTCGTACTGTCGGAGATCGGTGTCGGTCTCCGCCGCAATCTGACGATGACCTTCGCGGTCATCGTCTCCGTCGCCCTGTCCCTCGCCCTGTTCGGCGGCTCGCTCCTGATGAGCGACCAGGTGAGCACGATGAAGGGTTACTGGTACGACAAGGTCAACGTCTCGATCTACCTCTGCAACAAGAGCGACGCGGAGTCCGACCCCAACTGCGCCAAGGGGGCGGTCACCAGCGAGCAGCGGAAGCAGATCGAGACCGACCTGGGCAAGATGCCGGTCGTCGACGACGTCATCCACGAGTCCAGCGACGAGGCGTACAAGCACTACAAGGACCAGTTCGGCGACTCCCCGCTGGCGGCCTCGCTCACCCCGGACCAGATGCAGGAGTCCTTCCGCGTCAAGCTCACGGACCCGGAGAAGTACAAGGTCATCGCGACCGCCTTCGACGGCCGGGACGGCGTGCAGTCCGTGCAGGACCAGAAGAGCATCCTCGACAACCTCTTCGAACTGCTCAACGGCATGAACTGGGCGGCCCGGGCGCTGATGGCGCTGATGCTCGTCGTCGCGCTGATGCTCATCGTCAACACGGTGCGCGTCTCGGCGTTCAGCCGACGGCGGGAGACCGGGATCATGCGCCTGGTGGGCGCCTCCGGCTTCTACATCCAGGCGCCGTTCATCATGGAGGCCGCGGTCGCCGGGTTGATCGGCGGTGGTGTCGCCTGCGCCTTCCTGGTGCTCGCCCGGTACTTCATCATCGACCACGGCCTGGCCCTGTCCGAGAAGCTGAACCTGATCGACTTCATCGGCTGGGACGCCGTTCTCACGAAGCTGCCGCTCATCCTCGCGACCAGCCTGCTGATGCCGGCGCTGGCGGCGTTCTTCGCGTTGCGCAAGTACCTGAAGGTGTGACACATGCCAAGAGGGCCGTACCGGCAACCGCCGGTACGGCCCTTCTCGTTGTCCTAGACTCACCGGCATGTCAGGCCGCGACCTGTTCTGTCAGCCCCGCCGCATCCGCCGCGGGGCGGCCCTGACGTTGGTCTTCGCGAGCGTGCTCGTGGCGGGCGCGGCGACCGGCTCGTTCGACACCCCGGGCCGGAAGACCGACCCCCCACCGGCCCGTACGGCCCAGGCCGGCCACCAGGAGGACGTCGCCGACGCCGCCGCCGAGGCGGTGGCCGACGGCAAGTCGCCGGTGGAGGCCGCCGAGCGTGCCGTCAGCCGCAGCGGCGACCGCTGGGGCGCCGTCTACTCCCAGGGCGAGTACGAGGAGTTCGAGGAAGCCCTCGACGGCCAGTACACCGGCGTCGGCCTCTGGGCCCGGCGCGAGCGCGACGGACGCATCGAGGTGACCCGGGTCCAGTCAGGATCGCCCGCCCAGGCCGCCGGTATCCGCGAGGGCGACCGGCTGCGCAGCGTCGACGGCCACCACGTCGACGGCAGGCCCGTCACGGAGGTCGTCTCCCTGCTGCGGGGCGACGCCACCGGCGCCGACGCCGGCACCACCGTCGACCTCGGACTGCAGCGCGGCACGCGCGCGTGGAGCGAGACCCTGCGCCGGGCACGGCTGTCCACCGACTCCGTGAGCGTGCGCCAACTGCCGGGCGGCGCCACCGTCATCAAGGTCGCCGCCTTCACCAAGGGCTCCGGGGACCGCGTACGGACCGCCGTGGCCGCCCCCTCTTCGGACGCCGGGATCGTCCTCGATCTGCGGGGCAACTCCGGTGGCCTGGTCACCGAGGCCGTCACCGCCGCCTCCGCCTTCCTCGACGGCGGGCTCGTGGCCACGTACGACGTGAACGGCGACCAGCGGGCCCTGCACGCCGATCCCGGCGGCGACACCACCAGACCCCTGGTCGCGCTCGTCGACGGCGGCACGATGAGCGCGGCCGAGCTTCTCACCGGTGGCCTTCAGGACCGCGGTCGCGCGGTCGTCGTGGGCTCCAGGACCTTCGGCAAGGGCTCGGTCCAGATGCCGAGCCGGCTGCCCGGCGGTTCCGTCGCCGAACTGACGGTCGGGCACTACCGGACCCCCTCGGGGCGCACCGTGGACGACCGTGGCATCACCCCCGACCTGGAGGTCGAGGAGGGCGCGCTGGAACGCGCCGAGACGGTACTGAGCGGACTCGGCGACCCTCCGTAACCAGCCCCGCGACCACGGCCCCGGTAATCGGCTTTCCCTCCCGACCCCCTCTAGTGCGAAAATGGCCAGCACTATGAGCAAGGGCATGTACGTACCGAAAGAGTCCCAGCCGAAGCAGGGCGGCGGAGCCCAGGCCAAGGCCAAGGACGGCAAGCGCAAGATCGTCGCGCAGAACAAGAAGGCCAGGCACGACTACGCGATCATCGACGTCTACGAGGCCGGGCTCGTACTCACCGGCACCGAGGTGAAGTCGCTGCGCCAGGGGCGTGCCTCACTGGCCGACGGCTTCGTCCAGATCGACGGGAACGAGGCGTGGCTGCACAACGCCCACATCCCCGAGTACAGCCAGGGCAGCTGGACCAACCACTCCGCGCGCCGCAAGCGCAAGCTGCTCCTGCACCGCGAGGAGATCGACAAGCTGGCGTCGAAGTCCGAGGAGACGGGTCACACGATCGTGCCCCTCGTCCTGTACTTCAAGGACGGCCGGGCGAAGGCCGAGATCGCCCTCGCCCGCGGCAAGAAGGAATACGACAAGCGCCAGACACTGCGCGAGAAGCAGGACCGGCGTGAGTCGGACCGGGCGATCGCGGCGGTCAAGCGCAAGGAGCGCGGCCAGTAGCAGGCAAGAGAGCAGGAAGAGAGCAGGGCGGGCCCGGGGATGCCGGGGTCGTCGAGGCCCTCGGGAATACAGTGGCATCGACGTGCGTTGGTCACGTACGATGGCACTGCACCTCACAGCAGGTGCATGCACCCTCCTCGGAGGGCTTGAAAAAACAACATGGGGATGATCGGTTTCGACAGCGGCTGTCGAAGCAGGGGAAGCGAGCCGAGGAAGCGGCAATGATCTCGTTAACCATATGTCGCAACCAATAATCGCCAATTCCAAGAGCGATTCCCAGTCCTTCGCCCTCGCTGCCTAATAAGCAGTGAGTGAGGGACCCATAATGGGTGTCAGCCCGGGAGTGTTCCCGACCCGGACCCTGGCATAATCTAGGGAACTAAACCGTCGAGCCCGGTCACGGGGTTCGATGGGAAATCAAACAGTGACTGAGCCCGTCGGAGACTTGTTCGCGTGATCTCCGGGGCTGAGAAAATCTCAGCGAACTGCGCTCGGAGAAGCCCTGATTCTGCACCGTTGGACGCGGGTTCGATTCCCGCCATCTCCACTTTCCCATGTTAAGACGAAGGCCCCACTGCCCATCGGGCAGCGGGGCCTTCGTCATGTTCGCCGCCTATCCGCAGCATCCGCCGTGGCCGCGCACTGTTGTCCGGGCCGGTCGTCCTGGATGCTGCCTCGCATGACACGACTCGCAGAAGCCAACAGATCGCGCAGAGTCCGCAGTTCCAACAACCGGCACAGACGCCGGTGGGCCTGGGCCGTGGTGCTCGGGATGCTGGTGGCCGGGCTCGGCTGGAGCGCGCCGGCCGGGGCGGACGCGGGAACCTCGGGGCTGCCGGAGGCCATCGACACCATCCTCGGGGACAGCCGCCTGGAGGGCGGGGCGGCGAGCGTCGTGATCGCCGAAGCCGCCGGCGGGGACGTGCTCTACCAGCGGGCGCCCACCTCGCGGCTGATGCCCGCCTCCAACACCAAGCTGCTCACCTCGGCAGCCGCGATGGAGATCCTCGGACCCGACCACACGTTCACGACGGACGTCCTGACGACCGGGCGCCGGCACGGCTCCGTGCTCAGCGGCGACCTGTATCTGCGCGGCACGGGTGACCCGACCGCCCTGGCCGAGGACTACGACGCCCTGGCCGCACGCGTCGCCGAGTCGGGCGTCACCCGCGTCGACGGGCGGCTCCTCGCCGACGACACCCGCTTCGACAGCAACCGCCTCGGCCGCTCCTGGGCCGCCGACGACGAGTCCGCGTACTACTCCGCGCAGATCAGCGCGCTGAGTGTGGCCCCCGACACCGACTACGACACCGGTTCGGTGATCGTGCGGGTCGCACCGGGCACGGCGGCCGGCGCCGAGCCCGAGGTCACGGTCACCCCGAAGACGAAGTACGTGGACATCGACGTACGGGCCACGACCGTCGCCGCGGGCGGGGCGAACGACCTCACCGTGGAGCGGGCACACGGCACCAACACGATCGTCGTCAGCGGTACGACACCGGTGGGCGGCTCCGGTGCCGAGGAATGGGTGAGCGTGTGGGAGCCCACCGGATACGCGGCCGCCGTGTTCCGTGACGCGCTCGCCGCGCACGGGGTGAAGGTGACCGGGCCGACGCGGCTCGGGCGCGCCACACCCGCGGCGGCGCGGCAGCTCACCTCGCACGCCTCCATGCCGCTGAAGGACCTGCTGATCCCGTTCATGAAGCTGTCGAACAACATGCACGCGGAGATCCTCACCAAGGCCATGGGACAGAAGGTCTCGGGAGAGGGCAGCTGGAGCGCCGGGCTCGACGCCGTGAGCGGATACCTGAAGGGCGTCGGCGTCGACACCGGCAAACTGCGGCAGGTCGACGGGTCGGGGCTCTCCCGGATGAACAACCTCACCGCCGGCCAGTTCGCCGACCTGCTGCTCGCGGTGCGGGCCGAGCCCTGGTACGCCGACTGGTACACGTCCCTGCCGGTCGCCTGCGCCCCCGACCGCTTCGTGGGCGGCACGCTGCGGTCCAGGATGTGCGGGACGCCCGCCGCGCTCAACGCCCGGGGCAAGACCGGGTCGTTGACGGGGGCGTCCGCGCTCTCCGGCTATGTGAAGGACGCGGACGGACGTGAACTCGTCTACAGCATCGTGCTCAACAATTACCTCGTCTCGTCCGTGAAACCGCTGGAGGACGCCATCGTGGTGACACTGGCGGGGTCCACGGCGGACGCGACCGAGACGGTGACGGTGAAGTCGGGCACCGCGCGGGCGGCCGAGCGCGACGGGAACCTGGAATGCGCGTGGCTCAAGCCGGCGAAGTGCTGAGAGTGTTGGTGGAGTTGGTGGAGTTGGTGGAGTTGGTGGAGTTCGTGGAGTGAGCTGAGGGAGCTGAGGGAGCGGGTGCGGCACGGTCACGCGGTGGTGCGGCGTGCCGTGCTCGCCCGCACCGTCAGCCGTGGCGGAAGCAGCGTGGCCTCCGGTACGGGTGTGCCGCCCAGCTTCTTCATCAGCAGCTCCACCGATCCGGCGCCCACCTCGTCGGCCGGTATGGCGATCGAGGTGACGGGCACCCGGACGCGTCCCGCCAGCTCGTCCGGGCAGATCGCCGTGACCGACAGATCCCCCGGGACCCGTAACCCGAGCGACTGAAAGGCGTCGATCAGGGGATCGAGGACCGGCTCGTTGTGCACCACGACCCCGGTCAGGGCAGGCCGCTCCCGCAGGAGCCGTTCGGCGAGCTGCCGGGCCGCCGCGGGTTCCGCCTCGCACGGGTGCACCGAGGAGGCGACGCCGTTGCGGTCGGCCGCGGCGGTGTAGCCCCGGACCACCCGCTGGGCGAACCCCGTCTCCCGTACGTACACCTCGGGCGGCGAGCCCACCAGCGCGATCACCCGGTGGCCGAGCCCCGCCAGATGCTCGACGCACAGCTCGCCCGCCGCCTCGAAGTCCAGGTCGATGCAGGTCAGCCCGGCGGGCTCGGCCGGGAACCCGATGAGCACCGAAGGCCGGTCAAGGGTGCGCAGCAACGGCAGCCGCCCGTCGCGGAGTTGGACGTCCATCACGATCAGCGCGTCCACGAGCGCGGTGTCCGCGACCCGCCGCAGCCCGTCCTCGCCCTCCTCCTGCGTGAGCAGCAGCACGTCGTGGTCGTGGCGGCGCGCGGCCGTCACCACGGACACCGCGAACCGCATCACCACTGGTACGTGGATGCCGGCCCGCAGTGGCACGACCAGCGCCAGCACGTTCGACCGGCTGCTGGCCAGGGCGCGTGCGCCCGCGTGCGGCCGGTAACCCAGCTCGCGGATGCTGTCCTCGATGCGCTGCCGGGTCTCCTCGGAGATCGGCCGCTTGCCGCTCAGCGCGTACGAGACGGTACTGGGGGACACTCCCGCGTGCCGGGCCACCTCGGTGATCTTCACCATGCTCAGCCCTGCTCCCCGTCAGCTGCCCGTTCCTGGTCGGCCGCCAGCTCCAGCTCCAGCTCCGGTTCCGGGTCCAGCTCCAGCGACAGGAACCCGGTTCCGGCCTTCGCCCGTGCGGTCCGGCCGCCCGCCGCCAGGGCCCAGGGCGCCGCCGGATCGCTCGACGAGGCCCGCAGCGTGTCCCCTTCCCGTACGACGGTGAAGGTCACCCCGTCCACGGTCACCGTGACCTGCGCGCCGCGCACCGGCCCGTACGCGTGCAGGGTGACCCCGTCCGCGTACGGATAGTCGGGCCGGTCGTCGACGGCGCCCACCGGGATCACCGCGCCCGGCCTGACGAGGAGCGGGACGCTGGAGAACCCGTGCCGCTCGCGCACCCAGCGGGGCCCGGTCACCGGCCGCCCGGTCAGGAAGTGGGTCCAGGTGCCCTCGGGCACGTAGTACGACACCTCCCCGTCGTCGGAGAACACCGGCGCGACCAGCAGGTCGGAGCCGAGCATGTACTGCCGTTCCAGGTGCGCGCACGCCGGGTCGTCCGGGAACTCCAGGACCATCGCGCGCATCATCGGCACCCCGGTCGCGTGCGCGGTGCGGGCGGCCTCGTACAGGTACGGCATGAGGCGCAGCTTCAGCCGGGTGAACAGGCGCAGGACGTCCACGGCCTCCTCGTCGAACAGCCACGGCACACGGTAGGAGGAGCTGCCGTGCAGCCGGCTGTGGGAGGAGAGGAGTCCGAAGGCGAGCCACCGTTTGAAGAGGGCGGGGGTCGGCGTGCCCTCGAAGCCGCCGATGTCGTGGGACCAGTAGCCGAACCCGGAAAGACCGAGGGAAAGACCGCCGCGCAGCGACTCGGCCATCGACTCGTACGTCGCCTCGCAGTCGCCGCCCCAGTGCACGGGGAACTTCTGGCTGCCGGCCGTCGCCGAGCGCGCGAAGACGACCGCCTCCCCCTCCCCGCGGTGCTTGCGCAGCACGTCGAAGACGGTCTGGTTGTAGAGGTACGCGTAATAGTTGTGCATCCGCTCGGGGTCGCCGCCGTCGGCGTACGCCACGTCGAGCGGGACCCGTTCCCCGAAGTCGGTCTTGAAGCAGTCGACGCCCTGCGCGAGCAGCGCCTCCAGCTTCGACGCGTACCAGTCGCGGGCGGCCTCACTGGTGAAGTCGACCAGCGCCATGCCCGGCTGCCACAGGTCCCACTGCCAGACACTGCCGTCAGGGCGTTTCAGCAGGTGCCCGAGCGCCTTGCCCTCCGCGAACAGCGGCGAGCGCTGCGCGATGTACGGGTTGATCCAGACGCTGATGTGCAGTCCGCGTTCCTTGAGGCGGGCCAGCATCCCCTCCGGGTCCGGGAAGACCCGTGGGTCCCACTCGAAGTCGCACCAGTTGAACTCGCGCATCCAGAAGCAGTCGAAGTGGAAGACGGAGAGCGGGAGTTCGCGTTCCCGCATGCCGTCGATGAAGGAGCTGACGGTCGCCTCGTCGTACGACGTGGTGAAGGACGTCGACAGCCACAGCCCGAACGACCAGGCGGGCGGCAGCGCGGGACGGCCGGTGAGCGCCGTGTACTTGCGGATGATGTCCTTCGGCGTCGGGCCGTAGATGACGTAGTACGTCAACTGCTGGGTCTCCGCGCTGAACTGGACCCGGGACACCGCCTCCGAGCCGACCTCGAACGACACCCGGCCCGGATGGTCGACGAAGACGCCGTAGCCCGCGTCCGTCAGGTAGAACGGCACGTTCTTGTACGCCTGTTCCGTGGCCGTGCCCCCGTCGGCGTTCCACATGTCGACGACCTGGCCGTTCTTCACCAGCGGCCCGAAGCGCTCACCGAGCCCGTAGACATGCGTGCCGACACCGAGGTTCAGCTGTTCCCGCAGGTAGTGGCCGCCGCTGGAGGCGTCCCGCATGATGCCCATGCCCTTGGGGCCGCTGGTCGTCAGGGTGCGGCCGTCCGCGAGGAAGTCCACGTGCCAGGGGCCGGTGCGGCTCACCCGCACGGACAGGGCGCCCGAGGTGAGGGTCGCGGACTCGTCGTCGTACTCGGCGTGCGCCTGGTGCTCCTCCTTCCCCAGCTCGAAGTGCGGCCCCCGGGGCTCCTCGCCCTCGAAGTGGGTGAACGTGACGCCGATGACGTCGGGCATCGGGGCGTGCGCGCCGATCGTCACGACCGGTCCCTTCAGCAGATCGCCGCGGTGGCGGATGGGCTGGGTCGGCGCGTGGATCTCCAGGGACCCGGACGCACCGGACAGGGACGCACCGGGCCCGGACGCACCGGACCCGGTACTTACGTCGAGGACCTCGACCGGGTGGGCGGCGCTCACGCCCTCGCGCAGCAGCCAGTAGCCGTCGGTGAACTTCACGCGCGCACCCCTTACTTGACGGCACCCACGGCGATGCCGCGGGTGAGCGTCCGCTGGAAGACGAGGAAGAAGACAAGGGCGGGCAGGACACCCAGGAGCGCGGCCGCGTTCGTCATCGTGGCGTCCATCAGGCGCTGGCCCTGGAGGACGCCGAGCGCCACCGACACGGTCTGGTTGTCGTTGGAGATCAGCATCACCAGCGGGAGCAGGAACTCGTTCCAGGTCCAGATGAAGAAGAAGACCAGGAGTACGCCGATGGTGGGCCGGCTGACCGGGACCACGATCCGCCACAGCACCTGCCACTTGTTCGCCCCGTCGATCCGGGCGGCCTCGATGATCTCGCGGGGGAACTGGGTGAGGACGGCGGAGAGAAGATACGTACCGAAGGCGGCCTGGATCACGGTGAAGACGATGATCACGCTCAGCCGGGTGTCGTACAGACCGGCTTCCTTGCTCAGGTAGTAGACGGGATAGACCAGCGCTTCCTGCGGCAGCATGTTCGCCAGCACGAAGAAGGCGAGCACCCAGGTGCGGCCCCTGACCCGGCCGATGCCGATCGCGTACGCGTTGAGGACGGACAGCACGACCGCGCCCAGGGCGACCGACCCGCTGATCAGCACCGAGTTGACGAGCTTCTGTCCGAAGTCGACGCGCTCCCAGAAGTCCTTCAGACCGTCGAGGTAGAGCCCTTCGGGCAGGCTGAGCGGGCCGTTCGCCGAGTACTCGGTGGGCGACTTGACCGCGTTGACCGCGACGATCAGGAAGGGCAGGACCATGAACAGGGCCCCGATGACCAGGGCGATCAGTACGGGATAGCGGCGTACGGCGGTCATGGGACGGCTACTCCTCGCTCGGTACTGCTCATCGCACGACCCCTGCTCATCGCACGCCTCCCTGCTCGGCGTCCTCGGCGCGGGTCTGGAGTTTCAGGCCGGCCAGGGCGAGCACCAGGACGATCACGGTCAGGACGGTCGAGATCGCGGCGCCGTAACCGACCTGCGTCGTCTCGAAGAACGTGGTGAACGAGAAGTACGACGGCACGTCGGTCGCCCCGCCGGGCCCGCCCTTCGTGAGCACGTACACCGCGCCGAACACCTTGAGCGCGGCGATCGTGCACCAGAGCAGCACGACGGAGATCTCGGGCCTGATCTGCGGCAGCGTGATGTGCCAGAACCGCCGCCACCAGCCGGCGCCGTCCAGCTCGGCGGCCTCGTACAGCTGCGGGTCGACGCGTTGCAGCCCCGCCATGAAGATGACGAGCGGGAAGCCGAGCTGCACCCAGACCATCACGCCCATGACGCTGTAGAGCGCCAGGTCGGGATCGCCGAGCCAGTCCTGCTGGAGGCTCCCGAGCCCGATCGCCTTGAGGACCTCGTTCAGCGAGCCGTTGTCCGGCGCGAGGATCCAGCTCCACACGATGCCCGCGACCGCGATGGGCAGCACCTGCGGCAGATAGAAGCAGGCGCGCAGCACGGCGGCCACCCTGCTGCCGAAGTGCTTGGCGACGAAGTCGAAGAGGGCCGCGGCCAGGACGAGCCCGAGGAGCGTCGGTACGACGGCCATCGCGACGACCATGAAGAGGCTGTGCCGGAAGGACGCCCAGAACTCCGAGTCGTCCATCAGCTCCCGGTAGTTGGCGAGCCCTGCCCACTTCGGGCTGCCGACGCCCTGCCAGTCGGTGAAGCTCACGCCCGTGTTCATCAGGAACGGCCCGATGACGATCACGAGGAAGGCGAGGGCTCCGGGGAGGAGGAACAGGGCGTACGAGTCGCGGGGGCGCCGCGGGCTCTTCGCCTGGTGACGCGCTTCGACTGAGTCACCGCCCCGGCCGCCCCAGCTACCCCGACCACCCCAGCCGCCACGCGGTTCGCCCTTTTCGACGGTGACCGTCATCGGTCCTGTACGCCCTTGTCGTACGCCGCCTTCACCGCGTCCAGGTACGCGTCCGGTTTCGCGCTCCCCGTCATCAGTTTCTGTGTCTCGGAGACGAGGACGTCGTAGAAGCCGGGGACCGGCCAGTCGGGGTAGAACGCCAGGCCGTCCCGCTCCGAGAGGGTGTTGAAGTCGGCGATGAGTGCCTTGGACTGCGGGTCCGTGATGGCGGCGGGATCGGCGGCCACCGGCACACCGCCCTTGTTGCCGAGCAGGTTCTGGATCTTCTTCGACATGGTGATGTCGATGAAGTCGTACGCCAGTTCCTTGTTCTTGGCGCCCTTGGGGACCACCCACAGGTTGCCGCCCGAGCCGAGCGTCATGTTCGAGTCCGGCCACAGGAACGTGCCCCAGTCGAACTTGCTCTCCGCGGCGAAGCGGCCGTACCACCAGCTGCCGGAGAACAGGATCGGGCTCTTGCCCTGGATGAAGGAGACCCCGGCGTCCTCGGCCTTCGTACCGGTGGACTTCTTGCTGATGTAGCCCTTCTTCACCCAGTCCGCGAACGTCTCGGCGCCGTACGTCCAGGCGGAGTCGTGGAAGTTCGGCTCGCCCTTGTAGAGCTCGTACGAGTCCACCCAGGCTCGGTCGGCCTTCGACAGCGCCAGTTGGTACAGGTACTGGTGGGCCAGGTACTCGGCGCCTCCGTTGGCGAGCGGGGTGATGCCCTCGTCGACGAACCTGTCCATGACCGCGGTCAGTTCGTCGAACGTCTTCGGCTCGGCCAGGCCGTACTTCTTGAAGAGCTCCTTGTTGTAGAACACCATCGTGTACTCGGCGTAGTTGGGGACCCCGTACCACTTCCCGGAGCCCATCACGCCCTTGGCGTCGTACTGGCTGGTGGTCCGCACGCCGGCGCTGAGTTTCTTGTCCCAGCCGCGCTTGGTCACCTCCGCGGACAGGTCGGTGAGCAGCCCCTGCTGGGAGAGGTGCCCGGCCGTCGCGTTGCCCTTGTTGTACTCCATGAGGTCGGGCGCGTCATGGGAGTTGAGGACCATCGGGGCCGTCTTCTGGATCTGCTCGAAGCCCTTCTCCTCGAACTTCACCTCGACGCCCGGGTGGGTCTTCTTGAACTCCTTGATGGCCTCGTTCCAGGCCAGGCCCATCGCGCTGTTGGGCGCTTCGTAGTGCCACAGCTTCAGTGTCTTCCCGTCGGAGGACCCACTGTCCGAGTCACCGCAGGAGGCCAGCAGCAGGGTGGTGCTCACCACCGCCGCCGCCGCGGCCATCACACGCCTTCGTGTCGTCGACATCCAGTGCCTCCAGGGGAGTGGGGAGTCGGAGGGGTAGCGGAACATAGGCAAATCGAAGCGAGTCGAAGCGAATCGATGAATGACGTCGAAGCGCTTCGACGAGGGAACGTATGTGGGGGCCCCGGGCGAGTCAATGGGGTGCGCGGGAATTGGGTCAGGCGTTCGACGGGCCGGACGGGCCGCGCCCCTCCAGGGACGCGGGGGACGGGTGCGACGCCGTCGCGAGGGCGATCAGCAAGGCTGTCGTGGCCGCGACGCCCGGGACGCCGTAGCCGGCGGCGGCCGAGGCGTGCTCCACCACCCACCCGCCGAGCGCGGCACCGCAGGCGATCCCGCCCAGCAGCCCGGTCACCGCCAGCGTCATGCCCTCGTTCAGGCGGCCCTCGGGTGTGCGGTGCTGGAGCAGCGTCATGGCCGTGACCATCGTCGGGGCCGTGGCCATCCCGGCGACCAGCAGCGCGAGGCCGACCGCCACGAGGCCGCCGCCGAGCGTGGCGGCCAGGAGGGGGAGGCAGACGAGGGGCACCATGGCGGCGATGCCCAGAACGTATCTCCGTTCGACTCTCCGTTCGACGGCCCTCGTGGTCCGGAGCGCCCCGTGGAGCCCGCGAAGTCCGTAGAGCCCGTAGAGCCCGTAGACGAGTCCCGCCGCACACGAGCCGGCCGCCTGGAGAGCGAGGACCACCCCGGCCGCCGAACGGTGTCCCTGTGCGTCCGCGAACGCGATCGTCACCACCTCCATCGAGCCGAACACCGCGCCGGTGGCGAGGAAGGCGATCAGCAGCGGGGGTATGCCGGGGGCCCGCAGCGGCGACGGCACCCCGGCGTCCGTACGGCCCCGGGCGGGCGGTTCCGTCGAGCGCTGGGCCGTGAAGAGCAGCACACCGGTCAGCAGCAGGACGACCGCGACGAGGGTGCCCGCCTCCGGGAAGAGGGCCCCGCACAGGAGGGCGGCCAGCACCGGGCCGCACATGAAACACAGCTCGTCCGCCGCCTGCTCGAAGGAGTTCGCGGTGTGCAGCCGCGCCGTGTCCCTCTTGAGGAGATGGGCCCAGCGCGCCCGGGACATGCCTCCGGTGTTGGGCGTGGTGGCCGTGCCGGCGTACGCGGCGAACAGCGTCCAGTCGGGCGCCCCGTAATGGACGCAGAGCAGCAGCGCGACCGAGCCGAGCGCCGCGACCGCGGACGCGGGGACGGCGATCCGGGCCTGCCCGTGACGATCGACGAGACGCGCCGTCCAGGGTGCGACGACCGCCGTCGCCGCCAGCCCGGTGGCCGTCACCGCACCCGCGAGCGCGTACGAGCCCCGTGTCCCCGCGATCATGATCACCGCGCTCACGCTGAACATGCCCATGGGAAGGCGGGCGATGAGATTCCCGATCGTGAACGCCCGGGTGCCCGGAATGTCGAAGAGTTGGCGGTAGGGGGCGGAGGCTGCGCGGAGGGGGTTGCGTGAGGGTTGTTTCCGGCCACACTGCGGGCGTGGAGGACGCGACTGCGAGCGTGGAGAGCGTGACCGCGGGCGTGGAGAGCGTGACTGCGGGCGTGGTCGAGGGGGTCGTGGCGGCATGGATCAACGCTCGCCCGGGCCGCCGTCAGGGGTCCAACACCTTTTCGGTGCCGATTGACGCACGCACGTTGTAAGTTCGCCCGATGCCCGACCACCTCGATCCCCGGCTGCTGCGTGCCTTCCTCGCCGTCGCCGAGGACCTGCACTTCACCCGCGCGGCGGCCCGGCTGTACGTCGCCCAGCAGGCCCTCAGCCGGGACATCCGGCGCCTGGAACGGGAACTGGGCGTCGGCCTCTTCGTACGCACCACCCGCCAGGTGACGCTCACCGCTGACGGCGAGCGTCTGCTGCCGTACGCGCGGCGGGCCCTGGAGGCGCAGGACGAACTGCTCGCCGCCTTCGGGCGGGCCGACGCCGGGCGCCCCCTGCTCGTGGACGTGAACAGCCCCGGTCTCGTCTCCGGACGGGTCCTGGACCTGGCCCGCGAACTCGTTCCCGACTGTGAACTGATGGCCCGGTTCGAGAGCGGCCTCACCGGAGCGGCGGCCGAGCTGCTGGCCGGCCGGCTCGACGTGTCCTTCGGGCGGTTCGCGGGCCTCGCCCCGGCGATCAGGGCCCGCCTGGAGCAGCAGCCCGTACGGTACGAGCCGATGGCCGTCGTACTGCCCGAGGATCATCACCTGGCCGCGCTGGACGCCGTACCGCTGGACGCCCTGGCGGGGGAGCGGGTGTACGCGGGCGCCGGAAATCCCCGGACGAGGGAATGGACCGACCTGGCCCGTCAGCTCTTCGAGGGACGCGGGATCGAGGTCGCGGCGCCCGCGCCCCTCGCCGTCGGCACCGAGGAGTTCCGGAGGGTCATGGCCAGGACGAGGACCCCCGTTCTGGCCGTGGTCGATTTTCCGGCCATGTCCGGATCTACACTTCGTCCCCTCGTGGACCCCGTCCCCCTGTCACCCGTGTCACTGGTGTGGCGGAAGGGACTGGTGCATCGCGGGGTTGAAGCACTGCGAGCGGCGGCGGCACGGCTCGCGGCGGACGAGGGGTGGCTGGATCGCCCGGTCGAAGGGTGGATTCCGGCCACCGACGCGCTCGTCATGGCGGGCCGGATCTGACACACAACCCTCACCCATGGCTCCGTACGATACATTCGAGGCCCGGGTGCAATGTGGTAAAGGGGGCGCTCGGACCGGATGGGGGTCCGGTTCGAACGACGACGTGCGAGTATCCGGGTCGCACGCGCCACCCCAGAACGAATCCCATGGGGGGATGTACGTGCGCGCGGAAAGTTGGCCAGAAGACGCTCAACCGGATCGGAACGATTCCGATCCGCAGGGCGAGGCCGGAGCCGACGGATCGACCCGTGAAGAGGTCGGTCGGCCGGTCCGAAATGAGCCTGATCAGCCGTTCGGTAGAGGTTCCGGCGGTGCTGACAGTGCTGGCGGTGCCAGTGATGCCGGTGTGTCCGACGGATGGTTCCGCCGTGAGGCTGCCGCGGCGGTGCCGGGGCGGAGAGACGACGGACAGGCCGACCACGGACCGGGCTTCGACCGACCGGGCAACGACGGACCGGGCCTCGACGGACCGGGCGCCGGAGATCTCGCCGACGCCGCACGGGACGACGGCCACACCCGCGCACAGGACGCCGGTTTCTCCTCCGACCCCGGAAGCACCGTCGGCTTCGCGTTCGGCGCCGACGCCGGACACGGCTCCGGACACGGCACCGGGTCCGGCACCGGACCGGACTCCTGGCAGGAGTCCGAGCACCCCGAGCACAGCCACGACCCGCACGAGGTCACGGTGCAGCTCGACGGTGTGGGACGCCACATGGAGGACTGGCTCGTCCAGCAGGCAAAGGGTGCCCCCGGGGCCCAGGAGCCCTCGGACGGCCCGGTCTTCGTCGACGAGACGGGCCGTCGCAGTCGCAGATACCGCAGGATAGGCATGGCGGTCGGCATGGCCTGCGCGGTCTACGCGGTGGTCATCCTCGTCACGCTCATATCGGGCAACTCGAACGCACCCTGGCTGCCCATAAAAGACCAGCAGAACGACGCTCCGGCCGGCAAGGTCGAGCCCTCGCCGCTGCCGACCGACGCCGCCGGTCCCTCCGGCTCGGTGAGCACCCCGCCCGAGGCGAGCATCTCCGGCACCGCCGACGCCACGACGCCGACCCCCGGAGCCAGCGTCTCGGCCGACCCGTCGGTCAGCGAGACGGCACCCGGCAACTCGGCCGACCCCAAGCCCTCGACCACCACCACGAAGCCGGGGTCGGGCAACAACTCGTCCGACCCGGGTTCCGATCCCCCCGACGTCCCCACGTCACCGGACCCCGATCCGGAAACCTCCGACCCCGACGTCACGAACAGCCCCACGGCACCCGCCGGAGCCGGAGCCGGAGCGGGCACGGACACCGTCGCCGCCGACCGGATCGCCGCCGAGCCGACGCTCATCGAGCCGGGCCCGCCCACCTCGTCCTCCCCGGAGAACATCCTCTGATGGCACCCCGCACGCACAAACGCGGCGCAGTCCGGGGCGCCGCCCGGCGCCGCCGCCTGCCCATGCGCTACCTGCTGCCCTCGCTGATCCTCGTCGCCCTGGTGGCGATGCTGATGCTGCGCGGGTACGTACACAGCGAGATACTCGCCGACCACCGCATCCAGCCCGAGGCCGCCACCGACCGCGTACCCGAGAAGATCCTCGACGGCGGTCCGGTCATCGACACCCGCGGCGGACGCACCAGCAGCCTCAGCGTGCCGAAGCACCGCCTCGTCCTCACCTTCGACGACGGCCCGGACCCCGAGTGGACGCCCAAGGTCCTCGACATCCTCAAGAAGCACGACGCGCACGCGGTGTTCTTCGTCACCGGCACCATGGCCTCGCGCTACCCGGACCTCGTCCAGCGCATGGTCGACGAGGGCCACGAGATAGGACTGCACACCTTCAACCACCCCGACCTCTCCTTCCAGTCCAAGAGCCGCATCGACTGGGAGCTGTCCCAGAACCAGCTGGCGCTCGCGGGCGCGGCCGGCATCCGTACGTCGCTGTTCCGGCCGCCGTACTCCTCGTTCGCCGACGCCATGGACAACAAGTCGTGGCCGGTGACCGAGTACATAGGCAGCCGCGGCTACCTCACCGTCGTCAACAACATCGACAGCGAGGACTGGAAGAAGCCCGGCGTCGACGAGATCGTCCGCCGCGCCACCCCCAAGGGCGGCAAGGGCGCCATCGTCCTCATGCACGACTCCGGCGGCGACCGCCACCAGACCGTCGAGGCGCTCGACCGGCTCCTGCCCACCCTGCAGAAGAGCGGCTACGAGTTCGACAACCTCACCGGGGCGCTCGGCGCCCCCAGCGCGCACACCCAGGTCACCGGACCCGACCTGTGGAAGGGCAAGGCCTGGACCTGGGCGGTACAGGCCTCCGACAAGATCACCGGCATCCTCGTCGTCAGCCTCGCCGTCATCGGTGTCCTGGTCATCACCCGCTTCGGCCTGATGCTCCTCCTCTCCGTGGCCCACGCCCGGCGCGTGCGCCGCAAGGGCTTCCGCTGGGGACGGCCGATCACCGAACCGGTCTCGGTGCTGGTCCCCGCGTACAACGAGGCCAAGTGCATCGAGAACACCGTGCGTTCGCTGATGGCCGGCGACCATCCCATCGAGGTCGTCGTCATCGACGACGGTTCGAGTGACGGCACCGCCCGCATCGTCGAGAACCTGCGGCTGCCGAACGTACGCGTCGTACGCCAGCTCAACGCGGGCAAGCCCGCCGCCCTCAACCGGGGCATAGCCAACGCCCGGCACGACCTCATCGTGATGATGGACGGCGACACCGTCTTCGAGCAGGCCACCGTACGCGAACTGGTGCAGCCCTTCGGCGACCCGAGCGTGGGCGCCGTCGCGGGCAACGCGAAGGTCGGCAACCGCGACTCGCTCATCGGCGCCTGGCAGCACATCGAGTACGTGATGGGCTTCAACCTCGACCGTCGCATGTACGACATGCTGCGCTGCATGCCGACGATCCCGGGGGCCGTCGGCGCCTTCCGCCGCTCCGCCCTCGAACGCGTCGGCGGCATGAGCGAGGACACCCTCGCCGAGGACACCGACATCACGATGGCGATGCACCGCGACGGCTGGAAGGTCGTCTACGCGGAGAACGCCCGCGCCTGGACCGAGGCCCCGGAGTCCGTCCAGCAGCTGTGGTCCCAGCGCTACCGCTGGTCGTACGGCACCATGCAGGCGATCTGGAAGCACCGCCGGGCGGTCGTCGAACGGGGCCCGTCGGGCCGCTTCGGCCGCGTGGGTCTGCCCCTGGTCTCCCTCTTCATGGTCCTGGCCCCGCTGCTCGCCCCGCTGATCGACGTGTTCCTGCTGTACGGGCTCGTGTTCGGCCCCACGGAGAAGACGATCGGCGCCTGGCTGGGCGTACTCGCCGTCCAGGCGGTGTGCGCCGCGTACGCCTTCCGGCTGGACAAGGAACGCATGACCCCGCTCATCTCGCTGCCCCTGCAACAGATCCTCTACCGCCAGCTCATGTACGTCGTCCTGCTCCAGTCCTGGATCACCGCCCTGACCGGCGGCCGCCTGCGCTGGCAGAAACTGCGGCGCACCGGCGTCGTGGGTTCGGCACCGGGCGCGACGGCCGGCGCGGTACCGCGCCCACGCGCGGAGAGCGGCAGCGATCGGAGGCCGGTCGGATGACACACGGACGCCACAGCATGGACCCGGGCACACCGCCACCGGAGCCGACGCCATCGGATCCCACGCCGTCGTTCGGGAGGCCACGGCAACGGCCCGACGAGCCGCAGGGCTACACGGAGGCACGGGGTTACCCGGAGGGCTCCCAGTACGACGCGACGTGGGTGATGTCCCCGTTCGGGACGGAAGCCCGGCCGGAAGCGGCCCGGATGGAGGCCACGGCGGCGTGGCCGGAGGCGGACGGAACATCCGCCGGGCCGCCGGCATCCGGCGCGCCCTTGGTGTCGACGGTTCCTGCTCCAGCCGCTCACCCCGGCGCTTCCGCCGCTCCTCCCAGTCCTCCCGCTTCCGCGCCGAAGAAGGCGGGACGCGACCGCTACCTGGACCTTCTGCGCACGCTGGCACTGATCCGCGTCGTCATCTACCACCTGTTCGGCTGGGCCTGGCTCACGGTGCTCTTCCCGTCCATGGGCGTGATGTTCGCGCTCGCCGGTTCACTGATGGCGCGCTCGCTGAAACGCCCGGCCCTGGGCGTGATCCGCGGTCGTGTGCGCCGGCTCCTGCCGCCCCTGTGGGTGTTCAGCGCCGTCATGCTCGCCATGATGTTCGCCGCCGGCTGGAACATCTCCGAGGACCCCGACAACGGCGGCACCTGGGGCATGATCGAGCTCTTCAACTACGTCGTACCGATCGGCGCCCCGCCGTTCCCCTGGAGCATCGGCGACAAGTCGGGCCTCCTGGAGCAGACGTGGGCGGTTCAGTCGGCGGGCGTGCTCTGGTACCTACGCGCGTACCTGTGGTTCGTGATCGCGTCCCCGCTGCTCCTCTGGGCGTTCCGCCGGGCCCCGTGGCCGACGCTGCTGGCGCCGCTCGGCCTGACGGCCGTGGTCGGTACGGGCCTGGTCACCATCCCCGGCGAAACGGGCAACGCGATCTCGGACTTCGCGGTCTACGGCGGCTGCTGGGTCCTCGGTTTCGCCCACCATGAGGGCATGATGCAGAAGCTCCCGCGCTATGCGGTGGTCTCCTGCTCCGCGCTGCTGATGGCGTTCGGCCTGTGGTGGGCGTCGGGCCATCTCGGCCCCGACGGCTGGGACCTGAACGACATCCCGCTGGCCCAGGCCACCTGGTCCTTCGGGTTCGTCGTCATCCTGCTCCAGTACTCCCCGTCCTGGCAGGAACTCCCCGGCCGCCTCAAGCGCTGGGACAGGCTGGTCACCCTCTCCAACAGCCGCGCCATGACGATCTACCTGTGGCACAACCTCCTCATCATGGCGACGGTCCCGATCCTCGACCAGCTCTATAACCTGCCGTTCATGGACGACCAGTTGGTGGGCGTACTGGACACGACGTACATGCTGTGGATGTTCCTACTGGTCTGGCCCCTGATCGGCCTCGCTATCATCTCGGTCGGCTGGATCGAGGACCTGGCGGCGAAGCGAAGCCCACAGCTGTGGCCGGACGGGAGCGCAAGCAAGCACACACAGCCACAGACGAGGAAAAGGGCACACCGAGCCTGAGTGGTGAGTGCTTGCTGAGGCGAACTCGGCTGTCGGCCATGGGCCGCCCGGATCAATCCGGGCGGCCCTTCGCTTGCCTGCTCGAAGCCGTACATGGCCGGAACGGAGACTGTGCCCCCAGGGCATGCTGCAGGCCAAGGACGAGGGATGACCCGGCAGCCTGGAGGCGTTTCGACGATAATGCCGAACTTCAGATGACCGGTTCTCTCGCTCGACCAGCACCAGTCAGTCAACGGCTACAGCTACGGAGGCAACAACCCGGTCTCCAACGCCGACCTGCCGGGCTTGCAGTATCCGGCGCACCAGGGGAGCGGCGGCGGCCAGCTCAGTGACGGGTGCTACTTGGTTCTCACGGATCCGTGCGGCGGCGTCTACGGTGCTGCGGCTAGCATCGGGCGGATCATTGAGGAGCTGAGTAAGGGGCTCCGGGAGGCCGAGGACAATTCAGTGTCAGGAAGCTTTGGAGAATTCATCAACGAGGCGGCGAAGGCTATGCCTGATGAGGTCTACTCTACTGAGAAGGTGGCCGCCCAAGGTAACCGGATGATTCTCAGGATTCTTGGCTTGATGATGCCAATCTGGAAAAATGGTTGATTAATGGCTAGATTTCGATGCCGTTGCGGCGAGATAATTTCCATGAGTGGAGAGATTCCCAATCCACTTGAATGGCACCTGGCGTCGGATCAGGAGCTGGAGGAATCCTGGGAGAATTTCGCGGGTCTACAGGAAAAGGCAAGGCCAGTCTTCTTGTGTCCTGCGTGTGGGCGAATCTGGGTCTATTGGAATGGGTATGAAGGCCCACGTGTTTCATATTTGCGCGCGAGAGTGAGTAAAGAGATTGGCAACCCTTCGAGTGGGTTTGTCGAGGGGGTATCATACGTGTCAGTGCTTGATCTTCCGGCGCAGGACATTGAAATTGGAATCGCTGATGGAGTAGATGTTTCTGCTCTTCGTGAAGGACTGTGTCGAGTTTTGTCATATGGGAATCCGGATAAAATTCCGAGGATGAGTAATATGTGACTCTTAGCTCACCTGGCGTCGGCCTGCCAGTTCATCGGGCGGGCCGAAGGAGTCGTTTCCTAAGTGGAGGACAGGTCCATTGAGGGGACCTCGACGAAGGCGGTAGCGCAATGGATGACTTGCTGGCGGTGATTGCGTCGTGAGGTCGTTGATCGTATGCCTTCCGCGGGGAGTGACTCTTGACGATGTTCGAGATCAATTGCTCGCTTTCGGTGTGAATGCGGACTGTCAGGACGGGCGGATCGCCGCGTTGCATGAAGGCTCTATCGCCTGGGTTGAGCCGGACTTGGTTGGTGAACTGGAGAGGGAATACGAACAGGACGAGCTCGCCCGCATAGAAGGGCTTATTGGAGACTGGGATGGATTCGGTGTCGACTATCGGTCCGTAGAAGCCGCCGACGCCGTCGTAGCCGCGGTATGTGCTCGATGGCCTTGTGCTGTGGACGATGATGCGGGATTTATTGGGCCAGGTGTCGAATATCTCGCCCTCAACTCCATTCGTTCCCGGCGTCCTGAAGAGCTCGGGTGAGACTTAAGTGCAGTGGACTCCATCCGCCGGTACGCTCAGCGTCACAAGATGCCTGCAGTGATCGACATAGAACCATTGATCGTTCCTCAGGAACTGGGTAAGCGGGAGGGAGGGATGGCGACGTTATGGCTGTGTACGTGTCGATTCGGGGATGGATCGAATGTGACCCAAAGCAGTTGGATTCCCTGAAGAACATCATTGCCGAACACTCCGACAACGCCTACTCCGGCGGATGGGGGTTTCCGGCCCAGCCGTTCAACTGGACGTCGTACGCGTTCTACGGTGGCGATCTACAGGTGGCGGACGTGCCCTGGTTGCGTAACCAGCTCGCGGAGATGGCCGCACTGCAACCGGGAGACGAGGACGAGTCTCAAGTGGAGGGCTTGTTTCTGGTGACGCACGAAGTCGACGGGTTGACCGAGTGGCAGATCCGTGACGGAGGGCTGTACGAGGTTCCGGGAAGCGAAGGGCACGCGTATCTGGGAGCGTGAGCGTCAAGGTCCGGAACGAGCGGGCCGCATCGGGACGGCAACGTGATCCACCGAACGGCTCACGAAGAGCGCCGGGGCTGGTTCCTCGAAGCGTGAGTGGGGCGTCGCCCAGCCAGATCACCATGTGGACGGCAAGCGGGGGTGTCCGGCGAAGCAGGGCCGCTCCGCCTCGTCGTGTCATTGGTGGCCTGTCCCGTCACAGGGCCCGCCTCGTTCTGTCGAGTGTTCTGTTTGCTCGGGCCAAGTCGAGAGCTCCGTACGCGATCAGCGGCGGATGATTCGGTAACCCTTTGTGTAGATATGCGGTCTTAAGCGCAGGTTTCGTCAACACCCCGCCGCAATTCGCTCTGGTGTCGTCCACTACACCCTCGGTAGCGTGGCTGCGCTCATGACCCCCTCGTCTCACCGGGAGCTGTCTGTGAACCGCCGTCCCACTCTGCTCGCAGCGGCCACGCTGACTGCCGCCGCAGCCTTGTCGCTGTCCGCCTGCGGTGGCGACGACAGCTCCGCGGACAAGGGCAAGGACAACGACAAGATCGCGGGCGCTGACACAGGCGCCGAGAAGTCGGCTTCGCCGAGCGCGTCCGCGGAGGCTGCCGCCGGGCGGCCGAAGATCGAGTTGCCGGCGGATCTTCACTACTCCTTTGAGTGGAAGAGGACGGGCGACGCGGACAGGAAGGCTGTCCTGTCGGACGGCGAGCAGTTCATCAAGGCCACGGACCAGGCCATTGCCAACCAGGATGCGCTCGACCCTGCGTATCGCTTCTACTCAGAGGGTGAGCTGGCGGCGTCGACGGAGAAGTACGTGCAGCGCTTCGTGGATCACGGAGCTCGCACTACTGGGACCTACCGCTTCTACAACGAGTCGGTGACGGTCCGAGGCGATGGATCGGCGACGCTCACGTACTGCGAGGACCAAGGCAAGGCCTACAACAAGTACGTCAAGACTGGAAAAGTCGACAAGACGCCGGTAACCAAGAAGAGTTACGTCTTCTACAACACGGTCTTGAAGAAAAATGGGGCCGGGGTCTGGGTGACCCAGGACATGCTTTCAGAGAGGGCGAGTAGCAAATGCCAGCCGTGAACAGGAGCGGAGTCGTTGTCGGCTCAGCGATCGCCCTGGTGTTCTTGGCCAACTCCGGTCTGGCATCGGCTGATGACGACTTCGGTAATGGCAGCCAGAAGCCAAGTAAGCCACCGGTCTCCGGCAACAGCGACGGCAAAGGCAACCTCTCCGCCACGGCCGGCGCCGTCGTCTTCGACCGTTCCAAGAACGGTTCCGGGCAGTCGGCCGGCCCCGTCACCTCCTCGGCGTCGAACTGGACGCCGCCCGCTTGCTATTACGCCCCGAAGTACAGCCCGGAGCAGCTGCAGAAGCATCTGGAGCCGATCTGGCAGGCGGAATCCACGGGGTACGAGTGGGACGCGAAGCAGCGGAAGACGTTCGAGGGTGGCGAGCCGTACAAGGACTTCAACAAGGACAAGGCCGGCAAGGGTTACTTCTGGGACTCGTACGTCACCGAGGGCAGGGAGGGCGACCCCGGCGCGCTCGACTGTACGAAGGACATCTTCTGGGTGGACCAGGGAGCTCCTCCGCCCCCGGAGATCCCGCAGGCGATCACCCCCGAAATGCTCGCCCAACTCGCCTACGCCGAGATCCGCGTGCCCTCGACCACGGTCGAACTGGCCCCGGAGGGCACCACGAAGGTGAACCTGCCGACGTGGGCGTGGCTGGACGCGGCGAAGTTCAAGCCGGTCTCCGTGACGGCGTCCGTCCCGTTGCTGAACGTCCAGGCGACGACAACGGCCGAGCCGGTCTCGCTGAAGATCGAGCCGGGTACGGCCGACGCGACGACGTATCCCGCCTCAGGGGTGTGCGCACTGAACGGCGACCAGATCGGCGAGGCGTACGCGAAGGGCAAGGCGGACGAGACTCCGCCGTGCGGCGTGAAGTACCTGCGCTCGTCGGGCGACGGCTCGTACCAGCTCCAGGCCACGATCACGTGGAAGATCCACTGGACGGGCACCGGTGTGAACGAGGAGCGGGGTCTGCCGGACGGCGAGTTCGGCGCCGACCAGGACGTGGTCGTGCAGGAGATCCAGTCCATCAACCGCTGAGCTGATCGCGAAGTGAACTTGCCGGTGCCCGGCGACCGTTTCGCAGCGTGAGGCGGCTCCTGGGTCAGCAGGCTTGCCACCTCTGGGCGTCCCTGGTGGTGCGGTAACTTCGCTTGTACGTACGGTTGCTGGTCTGGTTGGCGTGACGGGGGTTGCGTGGTGGCGGGTTATCGGCCGACGGACTGGCATGTGCTGGATCTGGAGAAGGATCCGACGCCGGGGGATCCGGTTCGGGTGAAGTCCCTCGCCAAGAGCCTGCATGACTTTGCCGATGACGTGCAGGATGCCCTGCGTCTGGTGAAGGGGATGGCGGAGGAAGACGCCGTCCTGACGATGATCGGCAAGACCGCCGAGGTGTTCCGGGACGAGTTCTCCGGGGTTCCGAAGGATCTCAAGAAGCTGAAGAAGTCGTACGACCTGGCCGGGGATGCGCTGGCCGCGTACTGGCCCAAGCTGGAGCGCGCTCAGGCCCTTGCCGACAAGGCGCTGGCGAAGGGCCGTGAGGCGCAGGCCGATCTCTCGTCCGCCAAGTCCCGTCTGTCGTCGGCCGATTCGTGGGTGAGCCGGGCCAACAAGGAGTCGGACAAGTACAAGGACGATCCGACCGGTGGGAAAGATGTTGAGAAGCCGGACGAGGCGAAGGTGCGGGCCGCGACCCGGGATGCGCAGAGTGCCAAGGACGCCCATACCTCGGCCCAGTCGGATGTGACCTCCGCGCAGAACGCCCTCGACGCGGCGAAGAAGATGGCCGGCGATGCTCGCGCGATGCGTGAGGAGGCCGCCGGCGAGGCCAAGCGGAAGCTCGACGAGGCTTCCGACGCGGGCATTCAGAACCGTAAGTGGTATGAGGAGGTCGGGGACTGGTTCGTCGACAACTGGGACACCATCGTCGCCGTGTGCAAGGTCGTCGTTGCCGTCCTTGGCATCATCGCGATGATCATCGGGGGGCCGATCCTCGGCGCCATCGTGCTGATCGCCGCGCTCGTCGTCCTCGCCGACACCCTCAGCAAATACGCCAAGGGGCAGGCCTCCCTGTGGGATGTGGCGTTCGCCGCCCTGGACTGCATACCCGGCATGAAGGGGCTGACCACCCTCGGCGGACTGGCCAAGGGCCTGAAAGCCCTGGGTGCGGGTGGGCTCAAGGCCATGGCCAAAGGGCTGGGCAAGCGTGCTCGGGGCCTGGGCCGTAAGAGCGTGAAGGAGTCCCCGACAGGTTCGAGTCGCCCGAAGGAGAGCATTTGCTCGAACGGTACTGACCCGGTCGACCTGGCCACCGGCAAGATGTACCTGCCGCAGACCGACATCACTCTGCCCGGTACCCTGCCGTTGGTATTCCGCCGCCGGGTGGAATCCGGCTACCGAGCAGGCTGGTGGTTCGGCCCCTCATGGTCCTCCACCGTCGACCAGCGGTTGGAGTTCGACGACGAGGGCGTTGTCTTCATCCACGATGAAGGACTGCTTCTCGCCTACCCCGCACCCCAGACGGGCGTGCCGGTTCTGCCCAGCCGTGGCCCCCGCTGGCCCCTCACCCGGACCGACAGCGCCGACGCCTCGACGTACACGATCACTGATCCGTCCACCGGTCACTCCCGGCGCTTCCTCCGGCACAGTGACATCGCCGTCCTCCAGTCGATCGAGGACCGCAACGGCAACACAATCACCTTCGAATATGACGAGCAGGGCGCTCCTGCCGCTGTCCGGCACAGCGGCGGCTATCACCTCAAGATCACCACTGAGGACGAGCGGATCACCTCCCTCCATCTCGCTGGGGCGGCGCCCGACGGCGGCGATCAGGAAATTCGTCGTTACGGCTACGTCCACGGCGACCTCACTTCGGTCACCAACTCCTCTGGACTGCCCCTGCAGTTCACCTACGACTCGGCGGGCCGTGTCACCTCGTGGACCGACAGCAACGGCCACAGCTACGCCTACGAGTACGACGAGCAGGACCGCTGTATCGCCGAGGGCACCCCCGAAGGCCACATGGCGCTGCGGATCAGCTACTCGGGACCGGACGGAGGCACCGGCCAGGCGATCACGACGACCACCACTGGTGAGGGTCACACACGCCAGTTTTTGATCAACGACGTACACCAACTCGTGGCGGAAACCGACCCGCTCGGCAGAGTGATCCGCTATGAGCGGGACCAGTACGACCGACTTCTCTCTCAGACCGATCCGCTCGGCCGTGTCATCCGATTCCGATACGACGACGCCGGGAACCTCACGACCGTCGTTCGGCCTGACGGGAGCGAAGCGCACTCCGAGTACAACGAACTCGGTCTGCCCGTCCGGGTCGTCAACGCTGACGGCGAGACGTGGCAGCAGGTCTATGACGACCGAGGCAACAGAGTCCAGGTGACCGACCCCGTCGGTGCCGTCACCCGCTACACCTATGACGAGAGCGGCAACCTCGTCTCCATCACCGACGCTCTGGGGCACACCACTCGTTTTCGTACGGACGCCACCGGTCTGCCTGTGAGGACGACCGATCAGCTCGGCATGACCACGAGATATGAGCGGGATGCCTTCGGCCGTCGGCTCGCGGTGACCGATCCTCTCGGCCGCACTGTCCGACTGGAGTGGACGGTGGAGGGCAGGTTGGCCCGCCGTACCGCGCCCGACGGCAGCTACGAGTCGTGGACGTACGACGGTGAGGGCAACCGCACCAGTCACACCGACCGAATGGGCAATGTCTCCCGCTTCGAGTACACCTGCTTCGATCTGCTCAGCGCGCGCACTGGGCCGGACGGCGTGCGTCTGGAGTTCGGGCACGACACGGAGTTGCGCCTCACCAGGGTCACCAATCCGCTGGGACTCACCTGGTACTACACGTACGACCCCGCAGGCCGCCTGACCCGAGAGACGGATTTCGACGGTCGCGTCACCACCTATGTCTACGACGCGGCTGATCAACTTGTCTCGCGCACCAACGCTCTTGGGCAGGTGATCCGGTATCGGCGCGATGTTCAGGGCCGGATCGCCTCCAAGGAGGCCGACGGTGCCGCTACAACCTTCAGCTATACGCCGGCAGGACGCCTCGTCCGAGCGGAGAGCAGCGAGGTGACTCTCACACGGCGATGTGGTCCCGCCGGCCGGCTGTTCTCCGAGACGGTCAACGGCCGCACCACCGAGTACGCGCAGGATGCTCTGGGGCGCCGCACAGGCAGGGTGACCCCCACCGGGGCGACAAGTGCCTGGTCCTACGACCCAGCCGGTCGGCGTACGCAACTCACGACCGCGGGCCGCACCATCGCCTTCGACTATGACGAGGCGGGCCAGGAAATCACCCGTCATGTCGGTGAGAACGTCACGCTGACTCACGCCTTCGACCGACTGGGCCGTCTCACTGGCCAGTCCGCCGCCGCGGCAGACGGCCACACGATCCAGGACCGGACATACACCTACCGAGCCGACGGAAACCTCATCCGGCTCGATGACCGACTGAACGGGACTCGGCATTTCGACGTCGACACCGGAGGCCGAGTGACCGGCGTCCGTTCCGCCGACTGGACCGAGTCCTATGCCTACGATTCCGACGGTAACCAGACGCACGCCGTCTGGCCGGAGAACCACGCCGGCCACGAGGCGACGGGCCCCCGTACATACGTGGGCACTCGTATCACCCGTGCGGGAAGGGTTCGTTACGAGCACGACGCTCTGGGGCGCATTGTGCTCCGGCAGAAGCGCCGACTCTCCCGCAAGCCGGAAACATGGCGTTACACCTGGGACGCGGAGGACCGGCTCACCGCCGTCACGACCCCCAACGGGAGGCTGTGGCGCTATCAATACGATGCCCTGGGCCGCCGCGTAGCCAAGCAGCGGCTCGCACCCGACGGCGAAACCGTCGTGGAGAGCACAACGTTCATATGGGACGGCAGCGTTCTTTGCGAACAGACGACCACGGCGGCGGACTTTCCTGATCCCGTCACTGTGACCTGGGAGCATCAGGGTCTGCGCCCGGTATCTCAGCTCGAACGCAAAACCGCCGATGGCGCGTCACAGGACGAGATCGACTCCCGTTTCTTCACCATCGTCAACGACCTCGTCGGAACTCCCAGCGAACTTGTCGATGAGACCGGCGACATAGCCTGGCGTTCGCGCTCCACTCTGTGGGGCACCACAACGTGGGCCGCCGACAGTTCGGCTTACACTCCGCTGCGGTTTCCCGGCCAGTACTACGACCCGGAGACAGGCCTCCATTACAACCACCACCGCGTTTACGATCCGGAGACTGCTCGCTATATCAGTCCGGATCCTCTGGGTCTTACTCCGAGCCCCAATCCCAACGCATATGTACGAAATCCTGTCATCTGGACCGATCACCTCGGCCTCTCACCCGACGGCTGCCCTCCACTGCTCTATCGCGCACCGAAGTCGGGCCAGCGAGAAGCAGCACGCCAGGGGTTGGACCCTTCCATGCACGGCGCGCAGGGACGCCACGAGGGTACGGCATATCTTGGGGACAGTCCGGATGTCGCCGCACAGTACGCGGGAGAGCCGGGCTTCGAAGCAGGATTCTGGGAATACAAGATGAAGCCGGAATTCCGAGACGAATTTCCGGCCAGTGAATATCGACAGGTGCACGAGAACAGCCGAGGCGCGGAGGAATATGAATGGGTTATCCCTGAAGAGGATATCCCGCGATTTAATGCACTTATCGACGGTGAACCACAATGGTTCGACTCCACTCATGGTTGGTATGAGAGGGGGCGATGATCGATACATTTGCTCGGTGTCAGCGACAGATTGGAATGCAATGCCTCATCAAATTCCGCCGGGACGTGTTCAGACGGGTGACGTCCTCAGGGGAAAGATCTCCGGTATCGAAGACTTCGGAGTGTTCGTGGATATGGGAGGATTTGAAGGGCTGATCGACCGGCTTGAAATCTCTTGGAATCGGATCGAGGATCATTCCCGTTTCCTGAGTGTGGGGCAAGAAGTTGCCGTGCTCGTCCTGAACGCGGTGACGGAACGCGGACCGATGGCTCTCTCGCTCAAAGCGCTGGACCCGGACCCCATGCGAGAGTTCGCACGGGAGAAGCTCGGCCGCGAAGTCTCCGGGACCGTCACGGAGATCGGCCCGATCGGCGCGTTCGTGCGGGTGGACGTGGACCTCGACGCAGACCTCGTGGGGCTGGTACTCGGGCGGCGGCCCAACGGCGAGTCTGAGCCCTCTCGCAAGGAACTGCAGGTCGGTGACGACGTCTCGGTGACGGTTCTCGGGGTCAACGTCCATAAACGACAGATCAGCCTTGCCGTCTGTGGTGAGGGGGAGGGGCGGCGGGGCTGAGAGCAGGGGCACCGCGCACCGCAGGCGGATGGCGGCAGGTTCCGGAGGGTTCCGGAGGGTTCCGGAGGGTGCCGGGCCGGCCGTGACTCCCGCAGCGAGGCTTTGCGATGGTCAACACGGTGACGTTTTCACTCCCCGCAGGTCACTCTTCAGACGCATTCAGCCGCTGCTTCCTGAGCTTATGGATGGGTTGAGGCCGAAATGCCGTCGCCCTTGCCGTAATTCGCTCTGGTGTCGTCTCGTGCACTCTCGGTAGCGTGGCTGTGCTCATGACCCCCTCGTCCCACCGGGAGCTGTCTGTGAACCGCCGTCCCACTCTGCTCGTCGCGATCACGCTGACCGCCGCCGCCGCGGCCTTGTCGCTGTCCGCCTGCGGTGGCGGCGACAGCTCCAAGGATCAGGGCAAGGACAACGACAAGATCGCGGGCGCCGACACCGGCACGGAGAAGTCGGCTTCGCCGAGCGCGTCCGCGGAGGCTGCCGCCGGGCGGCCGAAGATCGAGCTGCCGTCGGATGTGACGCACAGCTTCGTTCCCGAGAAGTCCGACGATGCTGTCAAGAACGCGGTCCTGAAGGACAACGCGGAACTCGTCCGCGCACTTGACGCGGCCATCGTCGCCCAGAACCCGCGACTGCCTTCCCTGGAGTTCTACACGGAGGGAGAGGGCGCGGTGGCCGCTCAGAAGTGGGTCAAGGCGTTCTCGGACGTCGGCTGGACGGTCACCGGAGACGTGCGTTACTTCGACCGCCAGGTCACGGTGAGTTCCAAGAACGCCGCTTCGCTCACCTACTGCGCCGATGAGAGCAAGGCGTACAGCAAGGTCATCAAGACCGAGGAGATCAAGAAGACCAAGGTCACCAAGAGAAGTTACGTCGCCTACGGCGTGCAGGTGGAGAAGAACGATGAAGGGGTCTGGGAACTCATGAAGATCTCCTCCACCCGAGGGGCTGACAGGTGCCAGCCATGAGTCGGCTTTTTCGTATCGCGACGGCCGTGCTGCTGGCGGGCACCATCTGCACGATTGCGGTGCCTGTCGCCAACGCCGAGCCGATCCCTCCCGGCGGGGAGGATTCATTCGGTGGCGATTCCGGGAACGGCAAAGGACCCTCGGGCGGTGTCGATGGCAACACCATCAACTCCTCCGCGAGCGGCATCGTCTTCGACCGTTCCAAGAACGGCAGCGGCGGTTCCGTCGGAGCCGTAAGGCCCACGACCACCTGGACTCCGCCCGCCTGCTGGTACGCCCCGAAGTACACCCCGGAGCAGCTCCAGAAGCAGATGGAGCCGATCTGGGAGGCCGGGTCGACCGGTAGTGGGTGGGACAGTGATCAGCGCAATCGGTATGTCAACGGGGAGCCCTACAAGGACTTCAACAAGGACAAGACCGGTAAGGGCTATTTCTGGGACTCGTTCGTCGACAAGAGTTATCCGCCGGGCTGGGACAAGTGCGAGGAGCCGCCCTTCTGGGTGGATCAGGGAGACCCTCCGCCGGCCGACATCGAGAACGCCGTGACTCCCGAGATGCTCGCCCAGCTCGCGTACGCCGAGATCCGGGTGCCCGGCACCGAGGTGACCCTGGCGCCCGAAGGCACGACCAAGGTGAACCTGCCGACCTGGGCCTGGCTGGACGGCGCCGACTTCAAGCCGGTCTCGGTCACGGCGTCCGTACCCCTGATCGGTATCGAGGCGACGACCACGGCCGAGCCGGTCTCGTTGAAGATCGAGCCGGGTACGGCGGATGCGACGACGTATCCCGCCTCCGGGGTGTGCGAGCTGAACGGTGATGAGATCGGTGAGGCGTACGCGAAGGGCAAGGCCGGCGAGACTCCGCCGTGTGGTGTGAAGTATTTGCGTTCGTCGGGGGACGGCTCGTATCAGCTCCAGGCGACGGTCACGTGGAAGATCCACTGGACGGGCACCGGTGTGAACGAGGACCAGCCTTTGCCGGACGGCGAGTTCGGGGCCGGCCAGGACGTGGTCGTGCAGGAGATCCAGTCCATCAACCGCTGACCGCGGTGGTCTGCTCATCCGCCGGTCAGACGTTCCCCGAGGGGCAGGACGGGTGAACGAGGAGAGGCAAGGGGTAACGGGGTATGGCGGAGCGATTAGCGGTCGACGGTGATGAGCTCGGGCGTTTCATGCAGATGCTGAGCAAATCGACGGACTCGCTCAGAGGCGTTCGTAAGGCGTTGTCCGAAGCAACCATTACTGGATTGGGCACCGACGATCTGGACTCCGCGTGCGAGGAATTCCAGGAGGACTGGAAGTACGGCTCGCAGGAGATCGGCAAGCAGACCGAGGACCTCGCTGAGATCATCGGCAAGAGCCGGGACAGTTACCGCGAGGTCGACAAGGCGTTGGAGGCAGCGCTGAAGAAGGCCGGAGACGGTAACCGGGGCGGTAGCGGGGACGGGAAGAAGTGACTCAAACGCCCGGCATCGAACCGTCGCCCTTGGCCCGCTCCGAGGCTGCGAGAAACGGCCCCCTTCCGCAGGGACTGAAATCCTCCCCGCGGATTGCGAATCCCGACTATCTCCACCTGGGTTTCAATCCTGTGCCGGGCAGCACCGAGACGGTGAGCGGCCTGCACAAGAAGCTCGGCGGCTGCGCGAAGGTGCTCGAAGACACGCGTGACCTGGTCACCAAGCTGATGGACGGCAGTTACTGGGAGGGCGACGCGGCCGTCGCGTTCCGGGAACAGCTCGACGGCGGCCCGCTGCCTCTGAACCTGAAGAACGCCGCGCGTTCCCTCCGCAAGGCGGCCAGGCAACTGAGCCTCTGGGAGGGCGAACTCGACGAGTTCCAGCGCCGCGCCAAGCGCCTCGACGAGGAGGCGAAGGACGCGCGTGCCGCGGTCGACGCTGCGAAGGGCAAGGCGACGACGGCGGGGGACGATCCGGCCCTCGACAAGAAGAAGGGCGCCGGGCACGACGACGCCCAGAAGGCCCTGACGCGCGCGAACACGGCCGTCGACGAGGCGGATGCCGACCTTGAGCAGATCCTGGGCAGGGCGCGCAGGCTCGCCGAGGAGCATGAGAAACAGGCGCGGTACCGAGCTGGCAAGATCCGGGACGCGACGAAGAAGCTGGCGCCGCACGAGCCGGGATGGTTCGACTCGGCGATGGACTGGCTCGGCGAGAACCTGCCGGACATCCTCAGCGCAGTGGCCGCGGTGGTTGGGCTGGTGGCGCTGTTCGTCCTGTCGGGCGGGACGGCGGCTGCGGTGCTGTTGCTTGCTGCTGCCGCGTTGAGTGCTACCGCGTTGACGATGCGGGTGATCGGAGACCCGACTCTGCGGGCCTCGCTGTGGGACGGATTCACCAAAGGTGAGTTCGACACAGACTTTTGGAGCAACCTCGTCACCGTTGGTGGCGACGCACTCGGCGTGCTTCCTGGAGTCGGCGCGGCGGGCAAAGGCGCTACGGCTGCCGTACGAGCCACTGGCGAGGCGGGAGGAGCCATCGCGCTCGGCCAGCGGGCTGCCCGTTTCGGGACCGTCACCATGGAGCACGCGAAGTCCATCTCTGCCCTGGACAACTCTCTGCTCAGTTTCACGATTCGGGGCGCGCGGGCAGAGCAGGCGATTCGATCGGTCGAGGTCACCTCAGCCTCAGTCGGTGTGGCCACTGCGGGCTTCGGTCTGGTCATGAAGGCCGTGGACACCGATGACGACGGGGTCAAGGACGGTTCCGTGGCCGGCATCGACGGAGCGCGGCTCGGCATTGACGGTGGTGCACTTGTCGACCTCGCCCGGCATGTTTTCTGAGCCCCGACCACAGGAAGAGCCTCAACCATGCGTCCCACCGACTCCCCGACAGCTTGGGATCATCCACCAACCCGACGGGCCTGGAAGCAGCACATGATCACGATCGTTGTGCGGCTGGTCGGGTGGATTGCAGTCTGGTTCGGATCCCTCTTCCTCATCGCGGCGACACCACCCTGGATTGCTTGGGTTTTCCTTCCTTTCCTCGTCTATGCGACCTACCGTGCCGTCCTCCAACTCGCCTACTTTCGCCCCTCCACCTACATCCGACGCGTCCTCCAGCAGTACCCCTGGCAGTTCCTCACTGACGTCCCCCGCGGCCGAAACAAGCACCCGCGGGTGCAGGAGGACGAGATGTGGTTCGAGATCCCCAACCCGGAGGACCCGGAGGAGCAGGTTCCGTTGCTTTTCCTGGCGAACATGCGCACTTTCTGGTGGATGAGGCGATTCGGTACCTCGCGCACCAAGCCAGAGCTGAAGGCGCAGATCGAGCCTCTTTGGTTCGCCGGCGACCCGCGTTTCATCGCCGTGGTCGCGGCCACAGGCCGTGGAGGCGAGGCACCCCGGCGGCTGCACCTCCTCTATCAGCGCACGGCCACCGGCCACCGGGGAATCGCCCCCACCGACTGGAACGCCGGCCCCGCCGCCCTCGAACGCGCCCGCCGTGCCGGTGCTCACGTGCCCGACCCGTCGCCCCAGCGGTAGCGCCGAGGCCGAGGTCGAGGTCGGCACCGAGGCACGCGTACCGGACAGGAACCCATGACTGCCACCCCCCGCTTCACCGTCGACGACTCCGCCAGGGATCCTCAGGCCGACATCTGGTTCGCCGAACCCGCAGCCTTTACTCCGCTCCCTCTCGACCTCCTGCTTGTCCCACCGGGCTCCCCGGCCGCCGACGAGTTGCGTACGGCCTTCGCTCCGTTCCTCGAAGCGGCGCCCGACGAGGTGACCCGGCAGCGGTTCGTCGCCCAAGTCGCGGAAGCGCAGCGGTTGCTGGCCGCACTGCGTGAGATCGGTACCGTCCACTGCTCCATCGGTCTGCATTGCGATGACATCGGCGACGCGGACAGTGACAGTGACAGTGAGGGGGGACAGCCGCTGTTCTCCTTCCTCACTCTCTCCTGGCGCGACACGGCCGTGGCGTCACGCGCCGCCACGGCAGCCCGCGCGGTGGCTTCTGCCGAGGGGCGTACTCACATCGAGTATCTGGAACTGCCCTGCGGGCCCGCCACGTTCAGCGAGGCCGTGCGCACGCCGTCAGCCGACAGCGGTCTTCCGGTGCAGGCACTCCTCCAGGTCCATGCCTACTTGCCTCACCCGGACTGCAAGCGGCTCGTCGTCCTCACGCTGACCACGACGGCTGTGGCCCGCCGCGAGCAATATCGCGCGATCCTCCGGCAGATCGCCGAGACGGTCAGCTTCGACAACCCGCTCGCCCCGGGCGAGGAGGAACCCGGCTGAGGACCTCGCCGACGGTTGGAAAGCGGTCGCGGTGGGCGGTGGGCGGTGGCCTTCCTCAGGCCGACACCTCCACTTCGACATCGCCGATGCGGTAGTTCAGTCGCCGGTCGGAGCGGGGGCCGGTCCTTCGGGCGCCTTTCAGGTTCTTCACGAAGGCCTTGCGTTGAGCCGGGCTCACCGAACGCCAGCGCAGCTCAAGGACCGCGCGTACCGGCGGGATGAGTTCCCGCACCCGCGCGTCGGTCCGGGCGAGGACGGCTTCGTAGTCGTCGTCCGGCCGGTAGACCAGATCGAGGTCGACCGACGGCTCGGTGCCGCCGGCCCGGTGGTGGCAGGCCGTGAGCCAGCCGGCGATCCAGTCGAGCGCGATCCGCACCGAGGAGGAGACCTGCTCCTGCCACTCGCCGAGGTAAGGGGCGTTCACCGACTCCGCGGTCACTTCCTCCGGCATCACGATCAGCCCGCGGACGGCGGTGCCGAGCAACTCGACGTGGATGCGCGGCCACATGCCGCTCGCGTCGACCCGGAAGCGGGGAAAGCGCCCCGCCATGCCGGTCCCCGTCCGCAGCTGGGCCCAGTTCGTCGCGTCGGTCGGTGGCCGGTCGGGTGTGTACGGCCCGGTGGTCCGATGCCCGAGATCGCCGGGGCGCATCATGAGCACGGCCCCGAACTCGTCGCCTCGCAACGTCACGCTCACGGGGAAGAACGCCCCGATCTCGTCCATGAACACCTTGCCGGTGATCAGCGCTTCGATACTGGACCGATCCGGGATCATCGTCGCCTCCTCCATCGTCGCTCTCTCCATCGCCGCCGCGTCGGCTTCTCCGGTGACGATGACGGCGACGGTGCCGGGGACGGTGCCGGAGAAGGCGCAGGCGTCTGCGTCCCTTCCCGTACGTTGTCCAGCTCGGCCCGGACGGCAAGCGTGTCCGGGTGGTCGTCGCCCAGCCGCAGTTGCCGCTTGGCCAGTACTTCGCGCAGGACCTGCTCGGCGTCGGCCGGTCGCCCGAGCCGGTGGTGCACGCGTGCCAGCCCCACCCGGGCGTCGAGCGTCTTGCCGTCGTCGCGGCCGTAGCGCTTCACGAGGCGGGGCAGCAGGTCGTCGTACATCCGCTCCGCCTCGGCCGCCGCCTGTTCGCCGTTCGCCGAGAGGAGGGACGCGAGCGCCGCGTTCGCCTCCAGGGTGGCCGGGTGGTCCGGCCCCAGGTCCCGTACGCGCTCCGCGGCCACCGCCCGGACCAGCGCCAGGGCCTCCGGTTCCCGGTGCAGGTCGGTGAGGACCGCAGCCCAGCCGAGCATCGCGCCCTGGGTTTCGAGGTGCCCGGCGTCCCAGAGGTGGGAGCGGACGT
The DNA here is from genome assembly GCF_001418335.1 of Streptomyces aurantiacus. Classification (GTDB taxonomy): domain Bacteria; phylum Actinomycetota; class Actinomycetes; order Streptomycetales; family Streptomycetaceae; genus Streptomyces; species Streptomyces aurantiacus. The sequence continues at coordinate 81,241 of NZ_LIPP01000149.1, forward strand.
CGACGACGAGTTGCCATGCCTGCTCGGCCTCGGCGAGGTCGCCCTCGCGGTGCAGGACCGGGGCGGCCCCGGCGAGCGTGACGAGGTCGTCCTGGAGCTGCTCGGCGAAGAAGTTGGCCCAGAACTTCTCAGGCCGGTTCAGCTCCGCCTCCGGTCGCAGCAGCAGCGCGAGCCGTTCGGCCGTGCTCGGTACGTCCGTGGGCTCCCGGGCCGCCGCGTCCTCGGCCACGGAGCGTACGTACAGCCGGTGGCCGGTATCGGTGCGCGAGTAGATCTTGTCCAGTTCGCCGGCGAGTTCCAGGGTGCGGGTGATCGCGTGCCGCTGCCGGTCGCCGAGGCGGGCGAACGCCTCGACGAGCGCCGGGCGGCTGTCCTCGCGCGACGGCAGCGGAACGGCGACCTCGGCCCGCAGCTCGTCGAGCGCGGGCTCGGCCTCCGGCCGCAGGGAGCCGGTCACCGAGCCGAAGTCGTACTCCCAGTCCAGGGCCCAGGTCAGCAGGCGCCCGCCCTCGTCGCCGGCCAGGAGCAGGGCGCCGTCGGGGGCCAGCGCGACGTGCGTGACCGTGTCCGAGAAGCCGGTGAAGGCGCGCAGTTGCCGGCCGGTCGTGAGGTCCCACAGCCGGACCTTCCGGTCCTCCCCGCCCGACGCCGCGAGCCGGAAGTCCGGTGTGACGGCCAGACTCCGTACGATGCCGGTGTGCCCGGCCAGGACGTGCACGCAGTGAGCACTTGCGACGTCCCACAGCCGTACGGTGCCGTCCACCGAGCAGGACAGCAGCCGTCGGGCGTCCGGGCTCGGCAGGACGTCGACCACGGCGTCCGTGTGCCCGGTGAGCACCACCTCGCACTGCCCGTCGGCGATGCGCCAGACCCGTACCGCGGCGTCGGCGCCACCGGTGACCACGTACCGGCTGTCGTCGCTCAGCCGTGCGGCGCCGATCCACTCGTCGTGTCCGCGCAGCACCCACCGGAGCTCGCCTTCGCGCAGATCCCAGATCTTCACGCTGACGTCCTGGCCGCGGGAGAGCCCGTAGCGGTGATCGGCGCCGACGGCCACGTCCAGCACCGCGCCGGGGTGCGCCTCCCAGCGCCCGATGGTCCGGCCGCTGCCGATGTCCCAGGCCGTGACCAGGCCGTCGGCGGTTCCCGAGAGAGCCACCTGGCCGTCCTCGCTGACCGCGACGTAGTACACGCGGTCGCGGGGGCTGGTGAACAGCTGGACGATCCGCCCGTCGCGCGGGCGCCAGGCGACGACCCGGCCGTCCTCGCCCCCGGACACCGCGAGCCGGCCGTCGGCGGTCATCGCCGCGGCGCTGATGTGGCCGGTGTGCAGGCTGAGTGTGTGCAGCAGTTGCCCGGTCTCGACGTCGAAGACCCACGCTTCGGCGTCGTTCCCGTTGCGGGCGAGCGCGGTGGGACTGCGGCCGCTGAACTCCAGGGCCCACGACCGCTCGCCCTCCGGGTCGATCCGGCCCGCGGACCAGGCGTCGGCGAGCTCGGTCCGGCGGCCGCGGGCGCCGAGCCGGCGCCAGAGGCGTACCGGTTCGGCGTGGCGCCGGTGCCCGGGCAGCGCGCGGGCGGCGCGGATCAGGTCCGCCGCCTCGTCGAGCCGCCCGGCGTCGGCCAGGGTGGCCGCCTCCGCCAGCAGCGTGGCCGCCCGGTCGGCGGTGGCGGTGACGTCCGGGGCTTCGTGCGGGCGGACGTAACTCCACGGGGCCGACGGGCCCGCGGGCGGCAGGTGCCACACCCGAACGGATTTGCCCTCGGCGGTCACGGCGACCCGTCCGGCCGCGCTCAGCACGACCTTCTTGGTGTCGGGCGCCGGGTCCAGGGACAGGCGGCACCGGCCGCTGTTCAGGTCCCACACCCGCGACGACGGCTCGTTCCGGCCGCCGCTGGAGAAGCCGACCGTGCCGTCCAGGTCGATGGCGATCCGGCCGTAGCCGGTCTTCAACTCCCGCAGGGATTCGCCGGATCGCAGATCGACCAACCGGACGCCGGTGCCGCCGAGACCGACCACGGCGAGGCGGCCGTCGCCGCTGAACCGCGCCTCCATGAGTACTTGGTCGAACCGGTGCACCAACTCGCCCGTGCGGACGTCGTGCACGGAGGTCGTGCGGCGCCGGTAGTCGATGACGGAGCACAGGGTGCCCTGGGCACCGAGGACGTCCGCCTCCTTCTCGAACTGCCTGACGTCCAGGGGTTCGCGCGTCGTGAGGTCCCAGGTGACGGTTTCCCCTTCGTGGCCGCTGGTGACCGCGTGCCGCTGGTCCGCGGTCAGCGCGACCAGGCCGACCCAGCTGGGGTGGCCGGGGAGCTCGAATCCGGCCGCGGCTTCGAGGTCGAGCACGAGTGCCCGCCCGACGCCCCCGCCGACGACCACCAACTGCCCGTCGTCGCGCACCGCCAGGGCCGAGGCGCTGTACTTGTCGAGCTGCAACTGCTGCCGGCACTCCTGCGCCGGGACGTCCCAGATACGCAGCCCGCCGGAGCGGTCGGCCGAGACCGCGACCCGGCCGTCCGGGGTCAGCGCGAGGGCGGTGATCCAGTCTTCGTGCTCCTCCAACAGGACCGACTGCGCCGGGGCGGGCGCGTGCTCGACCGACGCGAGCGCGGCGGCGGCGGCCTGCGGGTCGCCGGGCGTCCGTGCGGCCACGTCCCGCAGCAGCGCGGTTGCCGCGACCGGGTCGCCGCGTTCGCGGTGCACCAGCGCGAGCAGGTACGTCCCCACGCCGTCACCCGTCGTGGTCGGATCACCGAACCGCACGGATTCCAGTTCGTCGACCAGCTCGGCGTCGGTGATCACACCGGTACGCCATCGGTGCAGCCCTCGGTTGTAGCGGGCGTGCGGGTGGTGCGGGTCCGCGCGCAGAGCCCGGGTCCACAGCTCCTCGGCGCTGTCGCGACGGCCGAGGTCCAGCAGGGACAGCGCGTGGTTGGACAGGCCGTCGGCGAGCAGGGTGGCCGCCGCCGGGGCGCGCCGGGGGTACGGGCCGACTTCCCGCTCGTGCACTCGGATCAGGCGCTCCGCGAGCGGCCCGAGCCGGCCGGGGCGAGCGGCCGGGTCCTCGGTGAAGCACTCGCGCAGCAGGTCCGCCACCTCGGCCGGCATCGGCAGGATCGCGTCCGGGGCTCCGGAGCGGGCGAGGCTGTCGAAGACGGCGCCCGCCGCGGTTCCGTCCGGGTCCGGTGGCCGGCCGAGGAACATTTCGAGGACGGTGACCGCCCAGGACCAGGTGTCCGTGGCCGTCGTGAGCCCGCCCGGCGACCGCGCCTGTTCGGGCGAGCAGTACGCGGGAGTCAGGCCGCCGCGGCTGACGAACGGATCCGCGTCGCCGGCGTCCTTCCCGGCGCCGGCGCCGGCGCCGGGAAGGACGCCGGCGGCCTCTCCGGTGGCCATGCGGGCCCGGGCCATTCCGAAGTCGGTGACCTTGACCGTGCCGTCCCGGGTGAGCATGACGTTGGCGGGTTTGACGTCCTGGTGCACGACTCCGTTCTCGTGCGCGTGGTCGAGCCCCCAGGCGGACTGGATGGCGACGTCCAGCAGTGATCCCAGCGATCCCGGTGATCCCGGTGATGCCAGTGGTACTGGCGATCCCAGGGGGCCATCCCCGTAGAGGCTCCTGCTCCGGCTCCGGACGGCTTCGGCCAGGCTGCCGCCGTCCGCCCATTCCGCGAAGACCCGGGGTACTCCGTCGAGGGTGCGGACGTAGACGCAGTTCGCGATGTGCGGGTGCAGGCCCAGGCCGACCCACACCTCGGCTTCCCGTTCGAAGTCCCGGATCGCGTCGGGCGAGCGGACCAGGGCCCGGCGCGGGGTCTTCACCGCCAGGTCGATGTCCCAGCCGCGGTGCCGGACCCGGTGCACCAGTCCCATCCCGCCGGTGCGCACCACGTCCAGGACCTCGTAGAGGCCGAGGATCAGGTCCCCGCGGTGCCACGTCGCCGCCACCGTTGCCATCGCCGTCGCCGTCAGTCGACGGTGGCGACGTACACCGGCGTCCCGAGCAGTACCGACCTGGCCGTGCCGTCAGGGCTGTCGCCGTGCAGCAGGCGCTTGGCCACGAACTCGACGTTCTGCGCCGGCCACCGCAGGCTCGCCACGGCGCCCTGCACCCGGGCGAGCGCGGCGCGATCGGCCCGGTCGAGGTCGCCGTCCACCGCGTCGGCGACGTACTCGTCCTCCAGGTCCGAGGTGACTCCCAGACCGTCGAGCATCGACGACATCATCGAGCGCCCGACCCCGTGTGCCTCGGCGTCGGGCACGGAGTCGCACACGTGCCGGTACGAGCCGCCCAGCCCGACGACGGTGTTCTCGCTCCGCCCGCCGAAGAAGACCAGGGAGGACGTGGGATCGGCGGGGAACGCCCCCCAGCGCATCGGCAGCAGCCCCCAGAAGAACTGACCCGGTTCGTCCACCGAGCCGAGATCACCGTGATCGCGCAGGTACCCGACGACGGTCTCCAGCCGGCCGAATCGGTCGTCGGACGGGCCGCCCTCGGTCGTTCGCTTCGCCGACAGCACCGAGAGATTCACGCCCAGTTCCGTCGTGCGCTTCGCCCTGAACCTGGGATCGATCTGCGGCAACAGCATGTTGACCTTGCTGTCGCTGACGTACACGTAGTAGCTGAACGACATGGCCGGCTCCCTCCCAGGCATTGACCTGTTCCAGCGTAGCGATCACGGCCCGATGGGAGCCATGGGCGGCGGACAAGGCATGTCCGGGCGCCGGCGGGCCTGTTCATCGTTCAGGTGGTGCGCGAAGACGGCTGTGCCTTCAGGCTTCGTATCAGTTCACGTAGGCCAGGGCGGGTTGTTGTGAGGGCGACGGAGGGCTCGTCGCTTTCGCGGAGGTGGATCGTTCCCGTAGGGCAAGCCGCCACATAGACGCAGTTGGCTGCTTCGGCGCTGTACGTGGACTTCTGCCAGTCGGTGGCCTGCACAGTTGGTCCCCTTCACGTGTCGGGATCGTGCGGTTCTTGCTCAACTGTGGCTCTGGGGCGCGGAGCTGGCAGGTTTTGTGGTGCGGGTCTGGCTGTCATGCCCGTCGGCGTGCGGGAGATGGGTGGTTCTTCAGGCTTTGTATGAGCGCTTGTAGGCGGGGGTGGGTTGTTACGAGGATGGTGTCGGGGTCGTCGCTTTCGCGGAGGTGGACCTGTCCCGTGGGGGTGGCGGCGACGTAGACGCAGTTTGAACTGTCGCCGCTGTATGTGGACTTCTGCCAGTCGATGGTCTGCATAGTCGGTCCTCTCGCGAGTCCTGGATGAGGCGGTTGATGCAGTCCCACGACTTGGCAGGGTTTCAGGGTGCGCGCGGTGCTGTGCGGCAGCATCGTGGGGTGCTTACCCGTCGGTGTGCGGAGACGGACGTGCCTTCAGGTTTCGTATCAGGTCATGCAGGCGTGGGCGGGTTGTTATGAGGACGGTGTCGGGGTCGTCGCTCTCGCGAAGGTGGACATGTCCCGTGGGCGTCCCTGCCACGTAGACGCAGTTTGAACCGTCGGGGCTGTAGGTGGATTTCTGCCAGATCAGTGCGTGCACGTCGGCACCTCTCATAGGCCCTGCATGATGTGTTCGATGAACTTGCGTGATTTGACGGGGTCGAGAGCGCAGGATTCCATACGATCAAGCACGGTGCGGTATTTCGCCAACTGCGCTTCCGCGTCGAGGAATTCACATCCCCCGTGGTGGGTGTCCAGCTGAACAGTGTCCAGCTGGGGGACCTGGCCGATGGCGTAGTCGAAGGACTGGCCGTTGCCGGGGAAGTCTGCCGAGGTGAAGGGGATGACCCGGACGGTGATGTTGTTCTGTTTGCTCATATCAAGCAGCCGGGCCAACTGCGAGCGGGCGATGTCCGGTCCGCCGTACTGCATGCGCAGTGCCGCTTCATGGAGGAGCGCTGTGTACGGGAGAGGAGCCGAGCCGTGGAGGACCGCCTGCCTCTTGATGCGGTAGGAGAGGCGGTGTTCGAGTTCGTAGGGCTGGAAGGGTGGGACCGCCTGCTGGAGCATGGCTCGCGCGTGGTCCGTGGTTTGGAGCAGAGCGGGGATGTGCAGGGACAGGGCCACTCGCAAGCCGGTTGCATGGTGTTCCAGTTCGGCGAGGTCGGCCAGCCCGGCGGGTAGATACTCCCGGTATTCGTCCCACCAGCCGCGTGTGCGTCCGCCTGTCATCCCGGCCAACGCCTCGACCAGGTTTGCATCGGCGCAGTTATAAGCGCGGCCGAAGGTGCGCACACGGTCACCGCTGACGGCATACCGGCCAGCTTCGATGCTGCTGATCTGTGCCTGCTTGAGGCCGAGCAACTCTGCGGCAGCGGTGGACGTAAGCCCGGAGTGCTCCCGGAGTCTGCGCAGTTCGGCTCCCAAGCGTTGCTGACGCAGGCCGGGGGTGGTGGTACTGGGCGGCACTGAGTCCTCTCTCGTCATGGTGAATCCGGCGGGTCACTCACATGAGGGAATTGTGAGTTCTCACCCTCGTTTGATGTTAAGTATCACATCGCATCCCCTATGGTGAATCTCGTGTCACTCAACTGCTCACCCCAGTGAGCTCGAAGCGCACGCCATCAGGCACTACCACCGCCTGGAATCGGCGTTGAGCGAGCCCAATTTCCCGTCCGCCCTTTCCTTCCCGGAGGCACCCATGGTCACCGTAGCCCCGCCCGACACCTGCACGTACGGCCTTCGCCTGCCCCATGACCCCCGTGCCGCCCGCGTCGCACGTATGACCGTGCGGGCCGCGCTGTGCGGGCATGGAATGACCGCGATCCTTGACGTGGTCGAGCTGTTGACGTCCGAGATGGTCACCAACGCGTACCGGCACACGAAAGGTCCCGCCTCGCTGCGGTTGAGCATGCTGGGAGGCGGGCGGTTGCGCGTAGGAGTGTGGGACAGCTGTCCGCACATCCCGGCGCCCTTCGACGAGCCTCCCGGTGTGCGGTGCACGCCCGCCCCGGCGAGCGCGGAAGGAGGGCGCGGGCTGCACATCGTGCGGCAGTGCGCGAGTGCGTGGGGCGGCTGGTCCCTGGGGCACGACCTGCTCGGGCGCGGCGCCGGCAAGCTGCTGTGGTTCGAAGTGAGCCCGTAGCGGGCTTCTGGACCGCTCCTCGATGTCGATGCGATGCCGATGCCTATGGCGCAGGCAGCGGAGCCAATCTGCCCGACCCGGTCGAAACGCCCGTCAGCCGAAGTCGTCCGGGACGATGTGAAGCCTCTGCGCGATGCGGGCGAGCGCCTTCTGGTCGGTCGTGTTGAGCGAGTCGAGGACGACGCGGCGTACCGCGCGCAGGTGTGTGGGCGCTGCCAGGCGCACGATGTCGAAGCCGGCGTCGGTCAGTCCGGCGAGGGTGTAGCGGCCGTTGGCCGGGTCCGGTGTCCGGGCGACCCAGCCTCGCTGTTCGCAGCGCTTGACGACGTTGGACAGGCGGGACAGCGACCCGCTGGCGAGGAAGGCGAGCTCTCCCATCCGCAACTCGCGCCGCGGGGCCTCGGAGAGGTGGCTGAGCACGAGGTACTCGAACAGGGTGAGGCCGTGTTCCTGCCGCAGCGGCGACTCCAGCTTGCCGGGCAGCAGCAGGACAAGGGAGATCAGCCCCGTCCACGCCGCCTTCTCCTGCTCGTCGAGCCATCGCAGCTCCTTGTCGTCCTCGTCCTCCATCTCGTCCTTGGTGTCCTCGTGTTCGGCCGTGCCGCTCATGGACCTTCCCTTCCTTGGGTCGGACTGTCCGTCGGACCTTCCGCCGTCTTCCGGCTGAGTCCGCTGTCACTTTGCGCTTGAAGTCAGGACTGCTAGCCTCACTTTACGCGTGAAGTCAGGTCAAGGGGAAGCGCGAGGAAACGCGCCCCTATGGACGGAAAGAGGGAACATCATGAGCACCGTCACCTTCGGCATCACTCCGGGCTCCGGCGAGAAGCTGCACGAGGCCCTCGGTTACAGCGGGGCCGTCCGCGTCGGTGACCGGGTCGAGACCTCCGGCCAGGCCGGGGTCGATGACGACCTGGTCGTCCCCGACTCGCTGGAGGACGAGATCATCCAGGCTTTCGACAACGTGGAGCGCACGCTCGCCACGGTCGGCGCGACATGGAAGGACGTCATCCACGTCAACTCGTACCACAAGGTCGCACCGGGGGACGACGCCATCGGTGACGACCACAACAGGGTCATGGCCGAGCAGTTCCGCCGTCGCCTCGACGGCCGCGCGCCGATCTGGACCGAGACCGGCGTCACGGTCCTCGGCCTCGCCGCCATGCGCGTGGAGATCCGCGTCACCGCCGTCGTCGGCTCCGGGAACTGAACCATCAACTGGATCAGCGACTGAGTCATCAACTGAGTCATCTTTCGAGGCGGCCCAGCGAAACGCCCACCTCCCGCGACAACCCTCACCACGCCCCCCGCCCCAGGGTGAGAGCAACGTTCCCCGGTGGTCACTCGTAGCCACAGGGTGGAAACGCGCCGTCCCTACCTTCGGGAACACCACCCGGAGAAATCGTGGAGGCGTGAGATGACAGCCCCGAGCAGCAGCATCACACCGCGCAAGGGGGGCCGCTGGATCGAGCAGTGGGACCCGGAGGACGAGGTGTTCTGGAAGGAGACGGGGGAGAAGGTCGCCCGGCGGAATCTCCTCTTCTCCGTGCTCTCCGAGCACATCGGGTTCTCGATCTGGACCCTGTGGTCGGTCATGGTGCTCTTCATGGGGCCCGAGTACGGGCTGACCCCCGCCGACAAGTTCTTCATCATCTCGATGGCCACGCTGGTCGGCGCCATCGTGCGGGTGCCGTACACCTTCGCGGTCGCCCGGTTCGGTGGCCGGAACTGGACCATCATCGCGGCGAGCATGCTGCTCGTCCCGACGATCGCGGCCTTCGTCGTGATGGAGCCCGGGACGTCCTTCGGGACCTTCCTCGCATGCGCCATGCTCGCCGGCGTGGGCGGCGGCAACTTCGCCTCCTCCATGACCAACATCAACTCCTTCTTCCCGCTGCGGAAGAAAGGCTGGGCCCTCGGGCTCAACGCCGGCGGCGGCAACATCGGCGTGCCCGTCGTGCAGCTCGTCGCGCTCGCCGTCATCGGCGCCAACGGCGGCCCCCGCCTGCTGCTCGGGATCTACATTCCGCTCATCGTCGTCGCGGCTTTTCTCGGCGCCCTCTACATGGACAACATCACGTCCGTGAAGAACGACACCGGTGCCGCCCGGGAGGCCGTGAAGGACCCGCACACCTGGATCATGTCCCTCCTCTACATCGGGACGTTCGGGTCGTTCATCGGATACAGCTTCGCGTTCGGGCTCGTCCTGCAGACACAGTTCGGGCGTACGCCGCTGGAGGCCGCGTACGTCACCTTCATCGGGCCGCTGCTCGGCTCGCTGATCCGGCCGGTCGGCGGCTTGCTGGCCGACAAGTACGGCGGCGCCCGCATCACCCTGTGGAACTTCGTCGGCATGGGTGCCGCGACCGCCGTCATCGTGGTCGCCTCCATGGAGGAGTCGCTGGCCCTGTTCACCACCGCGTTCATCGTGCTGTTCGTGCTGACAGGGCTCGGCAACGGGTCCACGTACAAGATGATTCCCGGCATCTTCCAGGCCAAGGCCGACGCCATGGGGCTGACCGGGGAAGAGGCCGCGTCGTACGGCCGGCGTCTTTCGGGGGCCTCCATGGGGCTCATCGGCGCCGTGGGAGCGCTCGGCGGTCTCGGGATCAACCTCGCCTTCCGGCAGTCGTTCCTGAGCGTCGGTTCCGGCACCGGGGCCTTCGTCGCCTTCCTCGCCTTCTACGCCGTCTGCTTCGCGCTCACCTGGGCCGTATACCTTCGCCGCCCCGCGACCGCCGGGTCGCCCACCACCGCCGCATCGGAGGCGAAGACGCAGCTCAGTTACGCCGAGGTGTGACGTAACACGGGTGACATCAAGCGGAACCGAGCCTGTCACGCATCATTGACAGGCTCGGTCATCCGCCATGAGACGGACAAACGGGGCGTGCAGAGGGCGCCCCGGACGCCCCGGAAGCCCGAGAACGGGTACTCGGAGCACAACGCCCCAACCCAGCGGGTGACGCGGACGAACACCAGCGGACGAACACCACTTGAGCGGGACGAGAGCCATGTACGAGCAACCTCAGCGCCCTGAGAAGCAACCGGACCGAGCCGAGCGACCGGATCAAGCCGAGCAACCGGATCAAACCGAGCGACCGGATCAAGCCGAGCAGCAGGACCACGGGCCGTTGGCCGGCTTCACCGTCGGTGTCACCGCCGCCCGTCGTGCCGACGAGCTCGGCGCCCTGCTCCAGCGGCGCGGAGCCGTCGTCCTGCACGCCCCCGCCCTGCGCATCGTGCCGCTCGCCGACGACAGCGAGCTGCTCGCCGCGACCAAGCAGCTGCTCGGCCAGGCGCCGGACATCGTGGTCGCCACCACCGCGATCGGGTTCCGCGGCTGGGTCGAGGCCGCCGACGGCTGGGGTCTCGGTGAGGATCTGCTTGCCGTGCTGCGCGGCGTCGAGCTGCTCGCCCGCGGACCCAAGGTCAAAGGTGCGGTACGCGCCCAGGGGCTGACCGAGGAATGGTCCCCGTCCTCCGAATCCATGGCCGAGGTGCTCGACCGGCTGCTGGACGAAGGCGTCGAGGGGCGCCGGATCGCGATCCAGTTGCACGGCGAGCCGCTGCCCGGTTTCGTCGAGTCGCTGCGGGCCGCCGGCGCGGAGGTCGTCGGCGTTCCCGTGTACCGCTGGATGGCCCCGGAGGACATCGGGCCGCTGGACCGGCTGCTCGACGCGACCGTCTCCCGCGGCGTGGACGCGCTGACCTTCACCAGCGCCCCCGCCGCCGCCTCGCTCCTCGGCCGCGCCGACGAACGCGGGCTGCTGCCCGAACTGCTCACCGCCCTCGGCCACGACGTGCTGCCTGTCTGCGTCGGCCCGGTCACCGCGCTGCCACTGCAGGCCAGGGGCATCGACACGGTCCAGCCGGAACGCTTCCGGCTCGGCCCCCTCGTACAGGTGCTGTGCAAGGAACTGCCGTCCCGCGCGCGGACGTTGCCGATCGCCGGGTACCAGGTGGCGATCCGCGGGCACGCGGTGCTGGTGGACGACGCGCTGCGGCCCGTACCGCCCGCCGGGATGTCACTGATGCGCGCGCTGTCCCGGCGGCCCGGCTGGGTGGTGTCCCGCGCCGAACTGCTGCGCGCCCTGCCCGGCGCGGGCAAGGACGAGCACGCCGTGGAGACCGCGATGGCCCGGCTGCGTACGGCACTGGGCACGCCCAAGCTCATCCAGACCGTCGTCAAACGCGGCTACCGACTGGCACTCGACCCGTCCGCCGACTCCAAGTACGCCGACGTCTGACACCCGGCGCGCAGCCTGCGGAGGGCAGGCGGAGGGCAGGCGCGGGCGGGCGCGGACGGGTACAGGGCGGCGCGGGGCTTCCCGCCACGCGCGGGGAGAGGCACTGTAGGGGGTACGGGCCCCCGCGCGGCCCTCCTGCGGACCCACCTCCCGGTCCCTCGTCTCTCCACCCCTCACCGGCCCCTCCTGGCGGCAACCCCAAGGCGGTGACAGGCACATGGCATTGGGCACGGCCACGGCCCCGTACGAGCTGCGGTTCGACTCCGGGCGGATCTGTCTCGATCTCCTGGCGACCACGCACCCCGAGGAACGGCTCGACTCGGCCGACCTGCTGCGGGCCTGGATCACCGGATCCGGACTCGTTCCGGCGGGTACGCCGCTCGCGGCGGCGGACTCCTCCTGGATCGTCAACTTCCGCGAACTGCGCGGCCATATCGGGCAATTGGTGCGCAAGAAGGCCTCCCGGGACTCCCGGCCCTTCGTGATCGCGCTGGCCCGGGTCAACGAACTCGCCCGCGCCGCACCGCCCGTACCATCGGCGGTGTGGGACGCCGGCGGCTCGCTCGTCCGCGTCCTGCGCTCCCCGCCCACCTGCGCGGAACTGCTCGCGGCGGTCGCCCGGGACACCGTCGAACTCCTCACGGACCCGACGGCCCGCGCGAGCATCCGCCAGTGTGAGGGAGACAACTGCCCCATCGTGTACCTGGATACGTCCAGGGGGCGTCGTCGCAGGTGGTGCTCCAGCGAGGTGTGCGGAAACCGTGAGCGGGTCGCCAGGCACCGGCGCAGAGCAGCCCTCGCACGGGCTTAGGATCCTCCGTGGATCCCCCGTGAAGCAGTTGTGGAGCATGTGAGGAGACGGAGTCCGTACGTTCCTCATCACGCTCCTCACAAAGAATTCCATTCACTTTGAACAGCGCAACGCCCGCGCCCGTATCCGGAGATGAGCGACCGACTGGGGGATCCCCCGGACACCGGAGGTAGGCGTGCGCAAGGATTCCGCCGTGGCCGATGAACGATCGCCGAGGGCCCGACATCGCATGTCCCAGCCCTCGGAACCGGACGAGGAGCTGATGCGTGCGCTGTACCGGGAGCACGCCGGGCCCCTGCTCGCCTATGTGCTGCGGCTGGTCGCCGGGGACCGGCAACGGGCGGAGGACGTCGTACAGGAGACGCTCATCCGTGCCTGGAAGAACGCCGGTCAGCTCAACCGAGCGACCGGTTCGGTACGCCCCTGGCTGGTGACGGTCGCCCGGCGCATCGTCATCGACGGGCACCGCAGCCGGCAGGCCCGGCCGCAGGAGGTGGACCCGTCGCCGCTGGAGGTCATTCCCGCGGAGGACGAGATCGACAAGGCGTTGTGGCTGATGACACTCTCCGACGCGCTCGACGACCTGACCCCCGCCCACCGGGAGGTACTGGTCGAGACGTACTTCAAGGGGCGTACCGTGAACGAAGCCGCCAAAACCCTGGGGATACCCAGCGGCACGGTGCGGTCACGGGTGTTCTATGCCCTGCGTTCGATGAAGCTCGCACTGGAGGAGCGGGGGGTGACGGCATGAGCACATACGGGGGATACGGAACGGGTAGTCCTGGATCCATGCAAAGTTCGCAAGGGCAGGGCGATCTGCACGAGACGGTGGGTGCCTACGCGCTGGGCATCCTCGACGACGCCGAGGCAACAGCTTTCGAGGAGCACCTCGCCACCTGCGAGTGGTGCGCGCAGCAACTCGACGAACTCGCGGGCATGGAGCCGATGCTCGCCGCCCTCGCGGATCTGCCGGGCACCCGCGGCGCTCCGGACATCGGCGAGTCACTGGCCGCACGGCCGAGCACGGAGCTCTCGGACCGGCTGGTCGGAGAGGTCGTCGAACGCCGTGTCCGCGCCAAGAAGAGCAGGCGGCTCTTCTTCGGACTCGCGGCCTCACTGATCATCGGTGGCCCGCTCGTCGCGATCGCGACCACCGGAGGCGGTGACACCACCAATGAGGCCCGGCCCACGCAGACGGTCAGCGCCGCCAAGCAGGTGTTCACCGACACGAATCCCAAGGACAAGGTCCAGGGCACCGACGCGAGCACGCAGGTCAGCGCCGCGGTCGGGATGGACAGCAAGCCCTACGGCACCGGACTGGCCCTGGAACTGAAGAACGTCAAGGGCCCGCAGAAGTGCTCCCTCGTCGCCGTCGGCAAGAACGGCGAGCGGGAGACGGCGACCACCTGGACCGTCCCGAAGTGGGGCTACGGCATCAAGGACGCCCCCACCGAGCTGGCCCGGAACCCGCTCTACCTCCAGGGCGCCGTAGCCATGGACCGCGCCGACATCGACCACTTCGAGGTCGTGACCTTCGACGGCGACAAGCTGGCCCAGGTCGACGTGTGAGTGGATCAAGAGCGGAAACGTAGCCTGCCGGGCTCCCCTTCGCGTACGGTTGACGGCTGCCATGCACGTCAGAAGGGGGCCCGGTGGCCGCTCAGGTTCAGCAGGAAATGGCGCTCGATCCGGAAGGCGACTCCGTACGCAACCGGGAGACCGGCGTCGAACAGGAACACCTGGATCGGGTGTACCAGCGCCTTGAGGAAAAGATCCACGAGGCGGAGTTCCTGATGAACGACGCCGCCAAGCGTGGTCAGGTCGGTACGCCCGGAGCACTCGCGGAGCGGGACGCGCAGGTGTTCCGGGCGGGGATCCATCTCAACCGCCTCAACAACGAGTTCGAGGACTTCCTCTTCGGACGCATCGACCTCCTCCCCGGCAAGGACGGCAAGAAGGGCCCGGACGGCGCGTACACGGCGGTCGAACCCGCCGAAGGCGCCGTACGGCCCGACAACACCGCCGACATCGCGGAGACCCTCCACATCGGCCGCATCGGCGTCCTGGACGCCGAGTACGCGCCGCTGGTCATCGACTGGCGGGCCCCGGCGGCCGCGCCGTTCTACCGCTCCACACCGGTCGACCCCGGCCGGGTCGTACGCCGACGGGTCATCCGCTCCAAGGGCCGCAGGGTCCTCGGGGTCGAGGACGACCTGATGCGCCCGGAACTGAAGGCCACACTCGCCGGGAACGAACTGGCGGTGATCGGCGACGGCGCCCTCATGGCCGCCCTCGGCCAGGCCCGAAGCCACACCATGCGCGACATCGTCGCCTCCATCCAGGCCGAGCAGGACATGGTCATCCGGGCGCCCGCCGCGTCCGTGACCTACGTGGAGGGCGGCCCCGGCACCGGCAAGACCGCGGTCGCCCTGCACCGGGCCGCCTACCTGCTCTACCAGGACCGCAGGCGGTACGCGGGCGGCATCCTGATCGTCTCGCCCACGCCCCTGCTGGTCGCGTACACCGAAGGCGTCCTGCCGTCCCTCGGCGAGGAGGGCCAGGTCGCCATCCGCGCGGTCGGCTCCCTGGTCGACGGCGTCGAGGCCACGCAGTACGACGCACCGGCGGTGGCCCGCGCCAAGGGCTCCTACCGGATGCTGAAGGTGCTGCGCAAGGCGGCACGCGGGGCCCTGGAGACACCGGGCACGTCCGGCCGGCGCACCGCCCCCGCTCCCGCCCGCGGGCATTCCGAGCAGCTCTCGTTCGGCGAGGAGATCGACGAGAACGGCCAGGGTGGCGGTGAGTACGGGCAGGGCGACGGCGAGAACGGGCAGGGCGGCGACGCCGGTACGCGGAACCCGGCCGCCACGCCCACCCGTCTCCGCGTCGTCGCCTTCGGGCGCCGGCTGGAACTGGAGGCACCCGAGCTGGACCGCGTCCGGCAGAACGCGCTCTCCGGGACCGCGCCGGTGAACCTGCTGCGCCCGCGCGCCCGCAAGCTGCTGCTCGACGCCCTCTGGGCGCGGTCCGGCTCCGGCAGCCGGCACACCGACCCCGAGCTGGCCGCCGAACTGCGCTCGTCGTTCGACGAGGACGTCAGCTCCGAGGACACCTTCATCGCGTTCTTCGAGGCCTGGTGGCCCGAGCTGACACCGCGTGGCGTGCTGGAGGCGATGGCCGACGAGAAGCGGCTGGGGCGCTGGGCGCGGCGCATCCTCAACCCCGGCGAGGTGCGGCGGGTGGCCCGCTCCCTGAAGCGGGACGGGCTCTCCGTGCACGACGTGGCCATGCTCGACGAACTCCAGGCGATCCTCGGCACCCCGGCCCGCCCCCGCAGGAAACGCGAGCTCGACCCGCTCGACCAGCTGACGGGCCTGGAGGAGCTCATGCCCGTACGGGAGGAGTCGCAGCGCGAGCGGGCCGAGCGGCTGGCCCAGGAGCGTACGGAGTACGCGCACGTCATCGTCGACGAGGCGCAGGACCTCACGCCCATGCAGTGGCGCATGATCGGCCGCCGTGGCCGGCACGCCACCTGGACGGTGGTCGGAGACCCCGCCCAGTCGTCCTGGTCGGACCCGGACGAGGCCGCCGAGGCCCGTGACGAGGCCCTCGGCAGCCGCCCGCGCCGCCGTTTCACGCTCACCGTGAACTACCGCAACCCGGCCGAGATCGCCGAGCTCGCCGCCAAGGTCCTGGCGCTGGCCATGCCGGGCTCCGAGTCGCCGTCGGCGGTGCGCTCGACGGGCGTACGGCCCCGCTTCGTGACCGCGGCCGGCGGACGGGACTCCCTGGCGAAGACCGTGCGGGAGGAGGCCGCCCGGCTGCTCGACCAGGTCGACGGCACGGTCGGCGTCGTCGTCGCCATGAACCGCCGTGCCGAGGCCGCACGCTGGCTCGCCGCGCTCGGGGACCGCGTGGTGGCCCTCGGCAGCCTGGAGGCCAAGGGCCTGGAGTACGACGCCACGGTGGTCGTCTCACCGGCGGAGATCGCCGACGAGTCACCGGCCGGGCTGCGCGTGCTGTACGTGGCGCTGACCCGGGCGACGCAGCAGCTCACCATCGTCTCGGCACCCCGCGACGAGCCGGACGCGGACGGAGTACCGGATCTCCTGCGGGACTGAGCGGGACGGGCCCGTGAATCGGCGGGCCCCTTCCGGTGAACCGGGGGCCCGTCCTCAGGAAGCTTCCCTGTGAACTCACGGTGCGGGAATTGCCTTACGGGGATCGTTTGTTACCTTGGACGTGACACCGGCCCGATCCAAGCCCCCGGGCCCAACCTTCGTCGCTACGAGCGACCACTTGCCGCGAGGCGAGCATGGCGGGTCGGTGTCACTTAACGTGTTGTTGCACGTGTCGCAGCAAAGAGGTCCACGTCACCCCGGTGGCGTGGACCTTCTGCGTCGCCGACGTCCGTCCTGAACATTCGTTGTGAACATTCGTTGTGAACAAAAGGTCCGCAATCAGGGGCGGCTACCACGTACTCCGCGGTAGGTGGGACGATCGGACGGCAAGCCCGCGAACCAGCAGCGCTCGCAGTACCCCGTGAAAGCAGAGGAAGTCGGCCCATGGCAACGGCGCCCAGCGTCTCCTACTCGATTACGGTCCGGTTGGAGGTGCCCGCGAGCGGAACCGCGGTCTCCCAGATCACCACCGCCGTGGAGTCCCACGGGGGCTCGGTGACCGGCCTCGACGTGACAGCCTCCGGCCACGAGAAGCTCCGTATCGACGTCACCATCGCGGCGTCGTCCACGGCGCACGCGGACGAGATCGTCGAGCAGCTGCGCGGCATCGAGGACGTCACGCTCGGCAAGGTGTCCGACCGTACGTTCCTGATGCACCTCGGCGGCAAGATCGAGATGGCGTCCAAGCACCCCATCCGCAACCGCGACGACCTCTCGATGATCTACACGCCGGGGGTGGCCCGGGTGTGCATGGCGATCGCCGAGAACCCCGAGGACGCCCGCCGGCTCACCATCAAGCGCAACTCCGTCGCGGTCGTGACGGACGGCTCGGCCGTGCTGGGCCTGGGCAACATCGGCCCGATGGCCGCCCTGCCGGTGATGGAGGGCAAGGCCGCGCTCTTCAAGCGGTTCGCCGGCATCGATGCCTGGCCGCTGTGCCTGGACACGCAGGACACCGACGCGATCGTGGAGATCGTGAAGGCGATCGCCCCCGGCTTCGCGGGCATCAACCTGGAAGACATCTCGGCCCCGCGCTGCTTCGAGATCGAGGCCCGCCTGCGCGAGGCCCTCGACATCCCCGTCTTCCACGACGACCAGCACGGCACGGCGATCGTCGTGCTCGCCGCGCTCCTGAACGCGCTGCGCGTGACCGACAAGGCGATGGGCGACATCCGCGTCGTCATGTCGGGCGCGGGAGCGGCCGGTACGGCCATCCTGAAACTGCTGCTCGCCGCAGGCGTCAAGCACGCCGTCGTGGCCGACATCCACGGTGTCGTGCACGCGGGCCGCGAGGACCTGGTGGACGCCGCCGCCGATTCGCCGCTGCGATGGATCGCCGACAACACCAACCCCGAGGGCGTCACGGGGACGCTGAAGCAGGCTGTGCGCGGCGCGGACGTCTTCATCGGTGTCTCGGCCCCGAACGTGCTGGACGGCGACGACGTGGCCGCGATGGCCGACGACGCGATCGTCTTCGCACTCGCGAACCCCGACCCCGAGGTCGACCCGGCGATCGCCCGGCAGACCGCCGCGGTCGTGGCCACCGGCCGCTCGGACTTCCCGAACCAGATCAACAACGTGCTGGTCTTCCCCGGCGTCTTCCGCGGTCTCCTGGACGCCCAGTCCCGCACGGTCAACACGGAGATGATGCTCGCGGCCGCGACGGCGCTGGCGGACGTGGTGACCCCGGACGAGGTCAACCCGAACTACATCATCCCCAGCGTCTTCAACGACAAGGTCGCGGGAGCGGTGGCGGGCGCGGTCCGCGACGCGGCGAAGGCGGCGGGCGCGACGGTCTGAGAAGGCCCCGTCCCACCGTTCTGGGGGCTGCCGCCCCCAGACCCCCGCATCGCGCTCGCGCGCTCGTCCTCAAACGCCGGACGGGCTGAAAGGCCTGCGGCCGGGCTGGAAGGCTGGGGCGCAGCCCCGCCTTCCAGGGGCGCGGGGAACTGCGCGACCAGCCCCCACCGGACCCGCAGACGAAACTCCGCACGGCGGGGGCCCGGGGGCGGAGCCCCCGAGACGGCAACCGCCACAGCGCCCGCTGTGACGGTTGCCACCCCACACCCGTACCGGCGCGTCGCCGGACACAGCGCCTCGGCGCGCCTCTAGGGTGGCGGCCATGGCTCAGTCCCCGCGGGCCCACCAGGCCCTCACCGGCTCCGCGGTCCGCTGCCGGGAGCGGACGGAGCGTCACCATTTCGAGGCCGTGGCGCTTTTCGTGTGACTCCCAAGGGCGCCGGATTGGCTTTCCCGCCGCAGGTGGGGGCAGGATGCGTCTTCGGGCGCGAGGGTCCGGCCCCCGGACCCGGGTGCGGGGACCGCCGAGGACCCTGGCAGCATCGGCTTCGACGTGCCCGAGATGCGGCTCCGCCGCGTGGCACGCCTCAACGGCAAGAAGAACACGGGAGTAACAACATGAACCGCAGTGAGCTGGTGGCCGCGCTGGCCGACCGTGCCGAGGTGACTCGCAAGGACGCCGACGCCGTTCTGGCCGCCTTCGCCGAGACCGTCGGTGAGATCGTCGCCAAGGGCGACGAGAAGGTCACCATCCCCGGTTTCCTGACCTTCGAGCGCACCCACCGTGCCGCTCGTACCGCTCGCAACCCGCAGACCGGTGACCCGATCCAAATCCCGGCCGGCTACAGCGTGAAGGTCTCCGCGGGCAGCAAGCTCAAGGAAGCCGCCAAGGGCAAGTAAGCCTTCCTGTACGTACGTCCCCGGGACGAGGACGACGTACGAGGCTCAAGTACAAGTAACCGTCGATGGGGCGGTCACCCGGTTCGGGTGACCGCCCCATCGCGTGCGTACCGACTACATGCGGTCGCTGACAGCCGACAGCCGACCGCCGACCGCTGGCCGTGGACCGCCGGCCGTCAGCTGCCGCTCGTCAGCCCAGTGCCTTGCCCGGCAGCTCGACCTTCGCGCCCAGTTCCACGAGCTTCTCCATGAAGTTCTCGTAGCCGCGGTTGATCAGGTCGATGCCGTGCACCCGGGACGTGCCCTGGGCCGCCAGCGCCGCGATGAGGTACGAGAAGCCGCCGCGCAGGTCGGGGATGACCAGGTCGGCGCCCTGGAGCTTCGTCGGGCCCGACACGACCGCCGAGTGCAGGAAGTTGCGCTGGCCGAAGCGGCAGCGGGAACCGCCCAGGCACTCGCGGTAGAGCTGGATGTGCGCGCCCATCTGGTTCAGCGCGGAGGTGAAGCCGAGGCGGGACTCGTACACCGTCTCGTGGACGATGGACAGGCCGGTGGCCTGCGTGAGGGCGACGACGAGAGGCTGCTGCCAGTCCGTCTGGAAGCCCGGGTGGACGTCCGTCTCCAGCGCGATCGACTTGAGCTGGCCGCCCGGGTGCCAGAAGCGGATGCCCTCGTCGTCGATCTCGAAGGCGCCGCCCACCTTCCGGTAGGTGTTCAGGAACGTCATCATCGAGCGCTGCTGGGCGCCGCGGACGTAGATGTTGCCTTCGGTGGCCAGCGCCGCGGACGCCCACGAGGCGGCCTCCAGGCGGTCCGGCAGGGCCGCGTGGGTGTAGCCGCTGAGCGTGTCGACGCCGGTGACGCGGATGGTGCGGTCGGTGTCCATCGCGATGATCGCGCCCATTTTCTGCAGGACGCAGATCAGGTCCTCGATCTCCGGCTCGACCGCCGCGTTGGCGAGCTCCGTGACGCCCTCGGCGAGGACCGCCGTCAGGAGCACCTGCTCGGTCGCGCCGACGGACGGGTACGGCAGTTCGATCTTGGTGCCGCGCAGCCGCTGCGGAGCCTCCAGGTACTGGCCGTCCGCGCGCTTCTCGATCGTCGCGCCGAACTGGCGCAGCACCTCGAAGTGGAAGTCGATCGGCCGGCCGCCGATGTCGCAGCCGCCCAGGCCCGGGATGAACGCGTGGCCGAGGCGGTGCAGGAGCGGACCGCACAGGAGGATCGGGATGCGCGACGAGCCCGCGTGCGCGTCGATGTCCGCGACGTTCGCGCTCTCCACGTGCGACGGGTCCATGATGAGCTCGCCCGGCTCCTCACCCGGACGGACCGTCACGCCGTGCAGCTGCAGCAGGCCGCGTACGACCCGCACGTCACGGATGTCCGGGACGTTGCGCAGCCGGCTCGGAGCACTCCCGAGCAGCGCGGCGACCATGGCCTTCGGTACGAGGTTCTTCGCACCGCGGACACGGATCTCGCCCTCAAGCGGGGTTCCGCCGTGGACAAGGAGTACGTCGTCTGAGCCGTTGACGGTCATGTATCTCGCGTTCCGGTTGGTGGGACAGGGCGAAGCAGCAAGCGTAATGGCCGCCCACCCCCCTTCAGTAAGCCCAAGGGGCTCTCAGGGACGTCATAGCTTTGCCACAACACGAACCGTGCCTGATCGGGAACACGGGGTCACCGGCCCGGTGTGCGCTCCGCCTGCACCCGCCTACTGCGTCCGTACGCCCTGATCTGCATTCACTCAGGTACGGGTATTGGCTCCCCGTCCACGGGGAAGATGCGAGATCATGTCTCGCATGACCGAGGTGTCCTCGCTCACAGGGCGGCTGCTCGTGGCCACACCCGCCCTGGCGGACCCCAACTTCGACCGCGCGGTGGTGCTGCTCCTCGACCACGACGAGGAGGGCTCCCTGGGCGTCGTCCTCAACCGGCCCACCCCGGTGGACGTGGGCGACATCCTCGCGGGCTGGGCGGACCTCGCGGGGGAGCCCGGGGTCGTGTTCCAGGGCGGCCCGGTCTCACTGGACTCCGCGCTCGGCGTGGCGGTGATCCCCGGCGGCGCCTCCGGGGAGCGCGCGCCGCTCGGCTGGCGCCGGGTGCACGGCGCGATCGGGCTCGTGGACCTGGAGGCGCCGCCGGAACTGCTCGCCTCCGCGCTCGGCTCGCTCAGGATCTTCGCGGGATACGCGGGCTGGGGGCCCGGGCAACTGGAGGACGAACTGGTCGAGGGCGCCTGGTACGTCGTCGAGTCCGAGCCCGGCGACGTCTCCTCGCCCCTTCCGGAACGGCTGTGGCGCGAGGTGCTGCGCCGTCAGCGCAGCGAGCTGGCGATGGTGGCCACGTACCCGGACGACCCTTCGCTCAACTGATGCCCCGAGCCTTCAGTACTCTTGCTTCTATGAGCACTCTTGAGCCTGAGACCCAGCCCCAGCGAGGCACTGGGACGGGAACCCTCGTAGAGCCGACGCCGCAGACGTCGCACGGCGACGGGGACCACGAGCGCTTCGCCCACTACGTCCAGAAGGACAAGATCATGGCGAGCGCGCTCGACGGCACCCCCGTCGTCGCACTCTGCGGCAAGGTGTGGGTCCCGGGCCGGGACCCGAAGAAGTACCCCGTGTGCCCCATGTGCAAGGAGATCTACGAGTCCATGGGCGCGGGCGGCGACGACGGCAAGGGCAAGGACAAGGGCGGCGACAAGTAGCGACGCCTCCCAGCACCTCCTGGAGTACGGCCGCGGTGCCCCCGGTGCGGGGTGCCGCGGCCGAGTCGTGCCCGGAAGGCGCGGGCCCGTGGTGCGCGCTCTCGACGTATCCGGGGCCTTTGTCCCGCCCGCCCGTTGCACGGAGTGCTTTCGCCGGTCACAGAGTGGTTGAGACCTCTTGTGGGCATGTTCATGTTCTCCATAGCCTCCCGGGTGTTGTGCAGCGCAAAACCACCATTGCACGTGCTGCAACGAGCTCCCCCGGAGGGCGCCTCATGAAGCTCGCTCATCTCTCTGCCCGCATGGCCGCACCGATCGCCGCGCTCGTCGTCGCCGGGCTCACCGCGACCGCCTGCGCACCGGAGTCGTCCGACAACTCCGGTGGCAAGGACGAGAAGAGCGGCACCCTGCGTGTGTGGCTCTTCCAGGAGGTCGCCAACGCGCCCAAGGAGAAGGTGGTCGACGGTGTCGTCACCGCCTTCGAGAAGTCCCACAAGGGCACGAAGGTCGACGTCCAGTACATCCCGGTGGAGACCCGCGCAGAGAAGATCAAGGCCGCCTTCAACGACCCCAAGAGCGCGCCCGACCTCATCGAGTACGGCAACACGGACACCGCCGGCTACGTCAAGGACGGCGGACTCGCGGACCTCACCGAGGAGTTCACGGACTGGAACGAGTCCAAGGACACCGACCCGACCGCCAAGCAGTCCGTCACGGTTGACGGAAAGATCTACGGAGCCCCGTACTTCGTCGGCGTCCGCGCCCTGTACTACCGCACCGACATCTTCGACGAGCTGGGCCTCGACGTACCGAAGACGCAGAGCGAGCTGATCTCCACGGCCAAGGAGATCCGGCAGGCGAAGCCGGAGCTGTACGGGCTGGCGGTCGGCGGCGCGTACACGTACGGCGCGATGCCGTTCATCTGGTCCAACGGCGGCGAGATCGCCCAGGGCAAGGGCGGGTCGTACGCCTCGGCGATCGACACCGCACAGGCCCAGAAGGGCATCAAGGCGTACACCTCGCTCTTCGGTGACGACAACTGTCCGGCCGCCAAGTGCGCGGGCATGGGCGGCAACGACACCGTGACGGCGTTCGCCTCCGGCAAGGCCGGCATGGCCATCGGCGGCGACTTCAGCCACGCGGCGATCGAGGCGGGGAAGGTCAAGGGCAAGTACGCGGTCGTGCCGCTGCCCGGGGTGAAGTCGGGTGAGATCGCTCCCGCCTTCGCGGGGGGCAACAACCTCGGCGTACTGAACAGCACCTCGCACCGCACGCTCGCCGTCGACCTGATGGAACAGCTCGCGGCGAAGAAGACGCAGGGCGCGCTCTTCGACGCGATGGGCTTCCTGCCGACGTTCACGGACGTGCGCCAGGACGTCGCGAAGCGCGAGCCGTTCGTCGAGCCGTTCGTGAAGACCCTCGGCGCGGGAGCCAAGTTCGTCCCGGCGTCGGCCGCCTGGTCGCAGATCGACGCGTCCCTGGTCCTGCCGACGATGTTCCAGGAGATCGTCAGCGGACGTAAGGACGTGGCGGCCGCCTCGAAGGACGCGGCCAAGAAGATGGACGCCGCGTTCAGCTCCGCGGGTTGAGCCGGATGACGAACCGTCCGCTTCGGGGGTCCGTCCCGCCGCCCGGCGACGAGCAGACACCGAAGGGGTCCGGGCCGGCGGCGACGTCGGCCCGGGCCCCGGGGACGGCCCTCTCGGCCGCGGCCGGGACGGCGGTCCGTGGCGGCGGCGCCGGACCCGTACCGGTGAAGAGCCGGCAGGCCGGGGCCGCCCGGCCGGGCTCCGGCGTGGGCAGCGGTGTAAGCCGTGGTGCGGGTCGTGGCCTGGGTCGTGGCCCGGGCCGCGGTGCGGGCGTGGGGCGCAAGTCACCGCTCGCCCGCGGCGGCTGGACACCCTGGCTCTATCTCGCCCCCGCTCTCGTGGTCCTCGGCGGACTGCTCGTCTACCCCGTCTACCAGCTCGGGCTGATCTCGTTCCTGGAGTACACGCAGGCCCAGGTCAGCGGCGGGGAGCCGACGACCTTCCAGGGCTTCGGGAACTACGCGACGCTCTTCAAGGACGAGCAGTTCTGGCAGGTGCTGCTGGCCACCGTCGTGTTCGCGGCGGCGTGCGTCGTCTCGACCCTGGCGCTCGGCTGCGCGCTGGCCGTCCTCCTGACACGTGTCCGCGCCGTACCGCGGCTCGCCCTGATGCTGGCCGCGCTCGGCGCCTGGGCGACCCCGGCGGTCACCGGGTCGACGGTGTGGCTGCTCCTGTTCGACCCCGACTTCGGGCCGGTCAACCGCGTCCTGGGACTCGGCGACCACTCCTGGACGTACGGCCGCTACAGCGCCTTCGCGCTCGTCCTGCTCGAAGTGGTCTGGTGCTCCTTCCCGTTCGTGATGGTCACGGTCTACGCCGGTATCCGCGCCGTGCCCACCGAGGTCCTGGAGGCCGCGTCCCTCGACGGCGCCTCGCAGTGGCGGATCTGGCGCTCGGTGCTTGCGCCGATGCTCCGCCCGATCCTCGTGGTCGTCACCATCCAGTCGGTCATCTGGGACTTCAAGGTCTTCACGCAGATCTACGTCATGACCAACGGCGGCGGCATCGCAGGCCAGAACCTCGTCCTGAACGTGTACGCCTATCAAAAGGCCTTCGCGTCCTCCCAGTACGGCCTCGGGTCGGCGATCGGAGTGGTGATGCTGCTGATGCTCCTGGCGGTCACGCTCGTATATCTGAGGCTGCTGCGAAGGCAGGGGGAAGAGCTGTGAGTTCCGTGACGCCGGCGCATTCCGAGACGGCGACGAGTTCGCCGGCGAGTTCGCCGACAAGGATTCAGTCCCCAAGTTCCGTACGGCCCACGGGATTTGTACGTGCTTTCGTACGCCGTTCCGTGCGACGGCCGTGGCGGCTGGCCGCGGAGGTCTCGGCGCTGTTGATCGCGGCGGTTGTCGCATTTCCCCTCTACTGGATGGTGCTCAGCGCCTTCAAACCGGCCGGGGAGATCGAGTCGTCCGAGCCGCGGCCCTGGACGCTGTCCCCGAACCTCGATTCCTTCCGGCGCGTCTTCGGGCAGCAGGAATTCGGCCGTTACTTCCTCAACAGCCTTGTCGTGGCGGTCACCGTGGTCGTCGTCTCGGCGCTCATCGCGTTTCTCGCGGCGACCGCCGTGACCCGATTCCGCTTCCGGTTCCGGACCACCCTGCTGATCATGTTCCTGGTCGCGCAGATGGTGCCCGTCGAGGCCCTGACGATCCCCCTCTTCTTCCAGATGCGGGACTTCGGCCAGCTCAACACACTGGGCTCGCTGATCCTGCCGCACATCGCCTTCTCGCTGCCCTTCGCGATCTGGATGCTGCGGGGCTTCGTGAAGGCCGTCCCCGAGGCGCTGGAGGAGGCCGCCTATATCGACGGGGCGAGCAGGAGGCGGTTCCTGTGGCAGATCCTTTTCCCGCTGGTCTTTCCGGGGCTCGTCGCGACCAGCGTGTTCTCCTTCATCTCCGCCTGGAACGACTTCCTGTTCGCCAAGTCCTTCATCATCAGCGACACCTCGCAGTCCACCCTGCCGATGGCCCTCCTCGTCTTCTTCAAGCCCGACGAGCCGGACTGGGGCGGCGTGATGGCGGGGTCCACGGTGATGACGATTCCGGTGCTGATCTTCTTCGTACTCGTACAGCGGCGCCTGGTCTCCGGACTCGGCGGCGCGGTGAAGGACTGACATGAGCGACACGACGCCCAACCGTCCGACGACCAACGACGACGTGACGACGAACGACGACGTGACGACCAACGGCCCGACCTCGCCCGGTGTGATTCCGGCGCCCCGCTCGGTGCGTGGGTCCACCCGCCCCGGCGTCCCGCTCGACGCGCGCACCACCCTGTGGGCCGGCCCCGGAACAGGCACCACCGAACGCTGGCTGCGCCTCACCCTCGGCGCCGCCCTGGGACTCTCCCTGCCGCCGGCGGACCAGCACGCCGGTGACGCCGCGCACACCGTGCGGTTGCGCATCGACGAGAGCCTCGGCGAGGGCCTCGGACCGGAGGCGTACGTACTCGACGTCGACGCGGAACGGGGCATCGAGATCCGGGGCGGGACCTCCGCAGGAGTGTTCTGGGGCGCCCAGACACTGCGTCAGCTCATCGGCCCGGAAGCCTTCAGGCGTGCTCCCGTCCGACCCGGCGTCACCCACGTCGTCCCGCAGCGGACCGTCGAGGACGCCCCGCGCTTCGGCTGGCGCGGCTGCATGCTCGATGTCGCGCGGCACTTCACACCGAAGGACGGCGTCCTGCGCCACCTCGACCTGATGGCCGCGCACAAGCTGAACGTCTTCCACTTCCACCTCACGGACGACCAGGGCTGGCGAATCGAGATCGAGCGGTATCCGAAGCTCACGGAGACCGGATCATGGCGGGCGCGCACGAAATTCGGCCATCGCGCCTCGCCCGACTGGGAGGAGAAGCCGCACGGGGGCTTCTACACCCAGGACGACATCCGCGAGATCGTCGCGTACGCCGCCGAGCGGCATATCTCCGTCGTCCCCGAAATCGACATCCCGGGGCACTCGCAGGCCGCCATCGCCGCATATCCGGAACTCGGCAACACCGATGTCGTCGACACGCTCTCCCTCTCCGTCTGGGACACCTGGGGCGTCTCCAAAAACGTACTCGCCCCCACTGACAACGCCCTTCGCTTCTACGAGGGCGTCTTCGAGGAACTGCTCGACCTGTTCCCCTCGGAGTTCATCCACGTCGGCGGCGACGAGTGCCCCAAGGACCAGTGGAAGGCGTCCCCCGCCGCACAGGCACGGATCGCCGAACTGGGCCTCAAGGACGAGGACGAGCTGCAGTCCTGGTTCATCCGCCACTTCGACGACTGGCTGACCGCGCGAGGGCGCCGGCTGATCGGCTGGGACGAGATCCTGGAGGGCGGGCTCGCGCCGGGCGCCGCCGTCTCCTCGTGGCGCGGCTACCGGGGCGGCATCGCGGCCGCGCGTGCGGGCCACGACGTCGTCATGTGCCCCGAGCAGCAGGTGTACCTGGACCACCGGCAGGCCGAAGGACCCAACGAGCCGGTGCCCATCGGCTTCGTGCGCACCCTGGAGGACGTCTACCGCTTCGAGCCCGTACCCGCCGAGTTGACTCCCGGTCAGGCGCGGCACGTGCTGGGCACCCAGGCCAACCTGTGGACCGAGGTGATGGAGGACCGGGCGCGCCTGGACTACCAGGCCTTTCCGCGGCTCGTGGCCTTCGCGGAGGTCGCCTGGAGCGCCCTGCCCGCACCCGCGGAACGCGACTTCGCGGACTTCGAACGGCGGATGACCGCCCACTACCCGCGACTTGACGCCCTGGGGGTCGCCTACCGGCCGCCCGCGGGCCCGTTGCCGTGGCAGCGGCGCCCCGGCGTGCTCGGACGCCCGATCGAGGGAGAGCCCCCGAACGTGTGAGACACCTCCCGGAGGGTGTCGCCCGATGTGGTTGCCCTGGGACGGTGGCTCCTGAGGAGAAAGGTGCCCAAGAGGCGACGAAAACCGCCAATTCGCGCTGACCGGCGATGTGGTGCGAAAACGGACCATCTACTGATGGTGGGTAGGAATGCCTCCTAGCGGACCCCCGCGTCGGGGAACGGGGAAGATGTGCCAGAGTTGCCACGTCCGCCCTGTCAGCACGTACCGTACGGCAACACAGGTGGGACCAGGTGGGGCAGCGGGAAGGGGCAGCCGGTTTGACCACGCACGCACCGCAGGCGGCGCAGGCCGTGACGCTGCCCGCCTCGCTGGACGAGGCCGTGGCGGCACTCGCCGCCATGCCCGCCGCCGTTCCCGTGGCCGGCGGTACGGATCTGATGGCCGCCGTCAACTCCGGGCAGCTGAGGCCCGCCGCACTCGTCGGCCTCGGCCGGATCAGCGAGATCCGCGGCTGGCAGTACCAGGACGGCCACGCGCTCCTCGGCGCGGGCCTCACCCACGCCCGCATGGGGCGCCCCGACTTCGCCGCGCTCATCCCCGCCCTCGCCGCCGCCGCGCGAGCCGCGGGACCGCCGCAGATCCGCAACGCGGGCACCCTGGGCGGCAACATCGCCTCGGCGTCCCCCACCGGGGACGCGCTTCCCGTGCTGGCCGCGCTGGAGGCGACCCTCATCGTCGCGGGCCCGGGCGGCGCCCGCCGGGAGATCCCCGTCTCGCACCTGCTCGCGGGCGTGGAGATGCTCCGCGGCGGCGAACTCATCGGGTACGTGCGCGTGCCGCTGCTGCACGCGCCGCAGGTCTTCCTGAAGGCGACCGGACGGACCGGCCCCGGACGCGCCCTCGCGTCC
This sequence comes from Streptomyces aurantiacus, assembly GCF_001418335.1. Taxonomy (GTDB): domain Bacteria; phylum Actinomycetota; class Actinomycetes; order Streptomycetales; family Streptomycetaceae; genus Streptomyces; species Streptomyces aurantiacus. The sequence continues at coordinate 109,269 of NZ_LIPP01000149.1, forward strand.
GTGTCGCTCGTCCTGGACCCCGCCCGGCGCGGGGTGCGGTGCGCCGTGGGCGCCATAGCGCCGATGCCGCTCAGGCCCCTGGAAGCCGAGCAGTGGGTCGCCTCGCTCATCGACTGGGACAACAACCGCGCGATCGTGCCCGAGGCGCTGGCCGCCTTCGGTGAGTACGTCGCCGCGGCCTGCATCCCCGATCCGGCCCCCGAGGAGGACGGCTCCGTACCGTCGCTGCCGCCCGCCGTACTGCACCTGCGGCGGACCGTCGCCGCGCTGGCCCGACGAGCTTTGGGGAGGGCACTGTCGTGACCGACGACCAGTACGGGGATCAGCACGACGACCAGTACGGAGACCAGCAGGGAGAGGGCGCGCCCCGGGCGGGCAGCCGCTGGGACCCGCTGCCCCAGGGCGACTACGACGACGGCGCCACCGCCTTCGTCAAGCTCCCCGAAGGCGGCATCGACGCCCTCCTCGCGGACTCGCCGCTCGCCGCGCCCGGCCACGGCTACGTACCGCCGCCGATAACGTCCGCGCCCGGCACGGGCGCGCAGCCCGACCACCCGGCGTCCACCGACTCCTGGGCCCTGCCGCCCGAGACGGCCGACCGGCAACAGATCGGCCAGCAGCAGGCCGATCAGCAGCAGGCCGATCAGCAGCAGGCCGGCCAGCAGCATGCCGTGCGGTGGCCCGACCCGAACGCCCTGCCCGAAGAGCACCGGCAGCCCGCCCAGGACTCCTTCGCGTACGACCCCCGGGCCACCGGCCAGTGGACCTTCGACCAGCCCCCACAGGGCGGCCCGGGCGGTCCCGGACAGCAGGACGCGATCGGACACGCGGGGCAAGCCGGTCGGACCGGCCAGGCCGGGCAGGCAGGCCAGGCCGGGCAGTGGTCCATTCCGGTCGCCGACGGTGATCTGCCGGACGAGTCCGGTGAATTCACCACGTCGGCGCTGGTCGAGCAGTGGGGCGGGAGCCCGCCCGCCACGCTGCCGGGCGGGGCTGCCGCACCCTGGGCCAACGAGCCATGGGCCCAGCCGCCCGTCGAGGACCGGCCGGCGCCCGCCGAGCACGGCGCCGCCGAGATCATCGACGTCTCCGGAGAGCACGCCGACGAAATCGCCGTCTCCGTAGAGCACGAAAACCAGCACTCGACACAGAACGAAACACAGCACGAAACACAGCACGAGGAACCGGCCGAAGTCGTCGCGCCCCGCCACGACCACGAGGAGCCGTCCGGCGCTTCGGACACTCCGGAGACTTCGGGCGCCGCGGACACCGACGCCGCCGCCGAGGAGGCCGAGGCCGGCGACTCCGAGGGTGTCCCGCCGCACAACGACCACCCCCTGGCCTCGTACGCCCTGCGGGTGAACGGCGTCGAACGGCCCGTGACCGACGCCTGGATCGGCGAATCCCTGCTCTACGTCCTGCGCGAACGGCTCGGCCTCGCGGGCGCCAAGGACGGCTGCTCGCAGGGCGAGTGCGGCGCCTGCAACGTGCAGGTGGACGGACGGCTCGTGGCCTCCTGCCTCGTACCCTCCGTGACCGCCGCCGGGAGCGAGGTACGCACCGTCGAGGGCCTCGCCACCGACGGCCAGCCCTCGGACGTCCAGCGGGCGCTCGCCAAGTGCGGTGCCGTGCAGTGCGGCTTCTGCATCCCGGGCATGGCCATGACCATGCACGACCTCCTTGAGGGCAACCCCGCGCCGACCGAACTGGAAACCCGCCAGGCACTGAGCGGCAACCTGTGCCGCTGTTCCGGCTACCGGGGCGTCCTGAACGCCGTCCGCGACGTCGTGGCCGAGCGCGACGCCCACGCCGCCGCGGAGAGCGCGGCGGACGGCGAAGAGCCCCGTATCCCGCACCAGGCGGGCCCCGGAGCGGGCGGCGTCAACCCGTCCGCGTTCGAGCCACACCAGCCCCACCCGCCTCACCAGCCCCACCCGCCCCATGAGCAGCCGTACGGCCAGGACGGAGGCCAGGCGTGAGCAACGACACCGCCACCGCGACCACAGCGGAGCCCGGCACCGCGCCGGAGCCGCCGCACGGTCTCGGCGTGTCCCTGCCGTCCGCGGAGGCCCGCGCCAAGACAGAGGGCACTTTCCCGTACGCGGCGGACCTGTGGGCCGAAGGCCTCCTGTGGGCTGCCGTCCTGAGATCACCGCACCCGCACGCGCGCATCCTGTCCGTCGACACCACCCACGCGCGCGAGATGCCCGGCGTACGGGCCGTCATCACCCACGAGGACGTCCCCGGGACCGCGCTCCTCGGCCGGGGCAGGCCCGACCGCCCGGTGTTCGCCTCCGAGGTCGTACGCCACCACGGCGAGCCCATCGCGGCGGTCGCCGCCGACCACCCCGACACCGCGCGGATGGCCGCCGCCGCCGTCATCGTCGAGTACGAGATCCTCGACCCGGTGACCGACCCGGAGCAGGCCTTCGAGGCGGAACCCCTGCACCCCGACGGTAACCTGATCCGCCACATCCCGCTGCGCCACGGCGACCCGGAAGCGGCCGGTGACATCGTCGTCGAGGGCCTGTACCGCATCGGCCGCCAGGACCCGGCCCCGATCGGCGCGGAGGCCGGCCTCGCCGTGCCCCGCCCCGACGGCGGGGTCGAGCTCTACGTGGCGTCCACCGACCCGCACACCGACCGGGACACGGCAGCCGCCTGCTTCGGCCTCGAACCGGACCGCGTGAAGGTCGTCGTCACCGGAGTGCCCGGCGCCACCGCCGACCGCGAGGACCAGGGCTTCCAGCTTCCCCTGGGGCTGCTCGCCCTCAAGACCGGTTGCCCGGTCAAGCTCACCGCGACGCGTGAAGAATCCTTCCTCGGACACGTCCACCGGCACCCCACGCTCCTGCGCTACCGCCACCACGCGGACGCCGAGGGAAACCTGGTGAAGGTCGAGGCACAGATCCTCCTCGACGCGGGCGCGTACGCGGACACCTCCTCGGAGGCCCTCGCCGCCGCCGTCTCCTTCGCCTGCGGCCCGTACGTCGTCCCGAACGCCTTCATCGAGGGCTGGGCCGTACGCACCAACAACCCGCCCTCCGGACACGTACGCGGCGAGGGCGCCATGCAGGTGTGCGCCGCCTACGAGGCCCAGATGGACAAGCTGGCGAAGAAGCTCGGCGTCGACCCGGCCGAGCTGCGCCTGCGCAACGTACTGGCCACGGGGGACGTGCTCCCGACCGGCCAGACGGTCACCTGCCCGGCCCCCGTGGCCGAACTGCTGCAGGCCGTCCAGGACTTCCCGCTGCCCGCCCTCCCGAAGGACACCCCCGAGGACGAGTGGCTGCTCCCGGGCGGCCCCGAGGGCGCCGGCGAACCCGGCGCCGTGCGGCGCGGCGTCGGCTACGCCCTGGGCATGGTCCACATGCTCGGCGCCGAGGGCACGGACGAGGTCTCGACGGCCACCGTGAAGGTCCACGACGGCATCGCGACGGTCCTCTGCGCGGCCGTGGAGACCGGACAGGGCTTCACCACGCTGGCCCGGCAGATCGTCCAGGAGACGCTCGGCATCGAAGAGGTCCACGTGGCCTCCGTGGACACCGATCAGCCGCCCGCGGGACCCGGCAGCCGCGGCCGCCACACCTGGGTGTCGGGTGGCGCCGTCGAACGGGCCGCCAAGATGGTCCGTACACAGCTGCTGCAGCCCCTGGCGCACAAGTTCGGGATGTCCACCGAGCTGCTCCAGATCACCGACGGCAAGATCACCTCGTACGACGGCGTGCTGTCGACGACCGTCACCGAGGCGATGGACGGCAAGGAGCTGTGGGCGACCGCGCAGTGCCGTCCGCACCCCACCGAGCCGCTGGACGGCGCGGGCCAGGGCGACGCCTTCGTGGGCCTCGCCTTCTGCGCGATCCGCGCGGTGGTGGACGTGGACATCGAGCTCGGCTCGGTGCGCGTGGTGGAACTGGCACTCGCCCAGGACGTCGGCCGCGTGCTGAACCCCGCGCAGCTCACCGCCCGTATCGAGGCCGGGGTCACGCAGGGCATCGGCGCCGCGCTCACGGAGAACCTGCGCACCGCGCGCGGTCTTGTCCGCCACCCCGACCTCACCGGGTACTCGCTGCCGACCGCCCTCGACACGCCCGACATCCGCATCGTCAAGCTCGTCGAGGAGCGCGACGTGGTCGCGCCCTTCGGAGCCAAGGCCGTCAGCGCGGTACCGGTCGTCACGTCCCCCGCCGCGGTCGCGTCGGCGGTACGGGCGGCCACGGGGCGCCCGGTGAACCGGCTGCCGATAAGGCCGCAGGCGGCCGTGGTGACGGCGACACAGTGACGAGGCCCGCGAGAGTTCACGGCTGAGATCCTCCTGGTCACGGCGGTCCCGGGGCGTTGTCAGTGGTGCCCGATAGTGTTCTGGGCAGTGGGGGAGGACCGCTGGGCGGCGGGCCGTTTGCATCTGCTCCGGATGTTGTTGTGTGCGTTGCCGCCCGGCCCGGTTCTGCCGGGGGACTGCGAACAACGAGGCGCGGGGGAACGATGAGCACGACGGACACCGGCACCGATACCAACACAGATACCAGCACCGACATCGCTATCGCTGTCGACACGATCACGCTGCCCGAGGACGCGCTGGACCCGTACGTCACGCACGCGCCGACGCGACGGTGGCTGACGGGACCCGGACTACCGGCCGACAGCGGCCTGTTGACCTTCGCGGCACTGTGCGAGGACGGGCTGTGGAGGCTGCGGACGGTCGCGGAGTCGGTCGGAGACCCGGCCCGTCTCCCGGCGGACCTGCGCGACCAGTTGGTGATCGGCGCGCTGCGGGACGCCGCAGGCGCGGAGACGGAGTCGGAGTCGGAGTCGGTTCTGCTCGACGGAGCGACGGGCGAGGTGTCCACCACGTACGTCCTCCACGACCGCCCCGACCTGATGGACCGCCTGCCGCTCGCGCCCTCGCTCCGGACGCTCACGGACTTCGTGGCGGCGACGGACGAGATGGCAGCCAGGCGCGGCCGGTTCGCGTCCTACGAGGGCCGTTTCGGGCCGAAGGCCGTCACGGCGATGTCGCGGCAACTGCTCACGCTCTTCGAGGAGGGCGTCGACGGCGAGGTCCCGCCGTTCTGGAAGATGGCCGCGCTGATCCGCCCGCTGGCCCTTGTCGCGGGCCCGTCGGCCGACTCGGAGCTGACGCTCGACCTGCCGGGCCGCCTGCTGGACCAGGAATTCGGGCTTGGTCGTGTCATGCGCTTCGAGGACGTCGACTTCCCAGCGGCGCTCGCACACGAGCCGACCCGCCGCTTCCTGCGGGAGACGGGCCTGCCCGAGGACGGCCGCCTGTTCCAGTTGGACACGGACGTGCCGCTGCCGACCCTGGCCGAGTACTACGAGGACGAGCGCCCCGATGTCCTCACGGCCGACCAACTCCCCGACGGCGCCGACCACTTGATACGCCTCGGCCATCTCGCCGAGGACAACAGCCTGGTCGTCGACGGAGTGACGGGCGCGATCCTCGACTGGAGCGAGCCCGACGCCACGCTGTACGCCCTGAACACGGACGTCTCCACACTGGCCTTCACCCTGTGGCTGCTCCACCGCGAGAGAACGATCGACGAGTCCCTGTCCCACGAGCTGACCGCCGAGGCCTACGACCAACTGGCGACGACGATGACGCAGACCCTGGCGACGATCGATCCCACTGGCTCCACTTCAGGGGACGAGTGGCACTACTGGACGGAGATGTTCCAGGACGAGGCGGGAGGGGTGCTCTGAGGGGTGCCTGTCCCGAAGGGCAGTGCCCACGCCGCCACTTCAGCGGCCTGCTGCGGCTGGGCCGCCCCCTCGTGCCAGGCCTCCCGCCGGAAGGCTGAAGGCTGCAGGAACGGGCCGGAACTGAGACGAGAACGGAAACGGACGGCCGAAAGGGCGGCACCCTTCACGGGATGCCACCCTTCCCTCTTGCCTGGTCAGGCCAGTTGAGGCCGTGGCGGGAATTGAACCCACGTGCCTCGCTTTGCAGGCGAGTCCCTAAGCCACTCGGGCACACGGCCAAGCTTGAGTCCGATGTTCTGGACTCGATGTGTCGACCGTAGGCGCCGGGTGGGGCGGTGCCAAGGGATCCGCCGGTGCTGCAACGGGACTGCCATACGGCGTTCACAAAGGGCGCCCGAGGGCAGGGGAGGTGTCCGTCGGAGTCCATCGGTGTCCCTTGGTCGTACGACCAAGGTCTTGGTCGAGGTCCGTCTCTCGACAGGGGTCAACGTCAGTGTTGCCCCTTACGCTGGCGAGCATGACCTCCCTGGAACCGGGCGACACCGGCGTCGCCGCCACCCCGACCGCCTCAGCCGTCTCAGCCGCCTCAACCGTCTCGGCCGAAACACTCGTTCCGGACGGTGTCCTCAGTCGTTCCCATCGGGCGCTGAGCATCGGGATCGTTTCCGTCGTGCTGCTGATCGCCTTCGAGGCGACGGCTGTCGGGACGGCCATGCCGGTGGCAGCGCGGGAGCTCGACGGGGTCTCGCTCTACGCGTTCGCGTTTTCCGGGTACTTCACGACGAGCCTGTTCGGCATGGTGCTGGCCGGGCAGTGGTCCGACCGGGCAGGACCGCTCGGGTCGCTCACCGTGGGGATAGGCGCCTTCGCGGCGGGGCTGCTGCTGTCCGGGACGGCCGGGACCATGTGGCTGTTCATCCTCGGCCGGGCCGTGCAGGGGCTCGGCGGCGGCCTGGTGATCGTCGCGCTGTACGTGGTCGTGGGGCGGGCCTATGCGGAACGGCTGCGGCCGTCGATCATGGCGGCGTTCGCGGCGAGCTGGGTGGTCCCGTCCGTCGTCGGCCCCCTCGCCTCCGGCGCGGTGACCGAACACCTCGGCTGGCGCTGGGTCTTCGTCGGCGTACCCGTGCTGGTCGTCCTGCCCCTGGCGCTCGCCCTGCCGCAGATACGCAGGCGGGCCTCCGGGCCGGAGGAAGGCACCGTCGCCGCGCCCTTCGACCGCCGGCGCATCCGGCTGGCCCTCGCCATCTCCGGGGGCGCCGGTCTGCTCCAGTACGCCGCTCAGGACCTGCGGTGGCTGTCCGTGATCCCGGGCGTGGTCGGCGTGGCCCTGCTCATACCGGCGGTGCTCGGGCTGCTGCCGCGAGGGACCTACCTGGCGGCACGCGGGCTGCCCTCCGTGGTGCTGCTGCGCGGAGTGGCCGCCGGGTCCTTCATCGCGGCCGAGTCGTTCGTGCCGCTGATGCTGGTCACCGAGCGGGGGCTGTCGCCGACGCTGGCCGGGTTCTCGCTGGCGGCCGGCGGCGGCACCTGGGCGCTGGGCTCCTTCGTGCAGGCCAGGGCGCGCGTGGAGCCGTACCGGGAGCGCCTGATGATGCTGGGCATGGTGCTGACCGCGGCCTCCATAGCCGCCGCGCCGAGCGTGCTGATCGACGGGGTGCCGGTGTGGACGGTGGCGGTGGCCTGGGCGTTCGGCTGCTTCGGCATGGGCCTGGTGATCTCCTCCACCAGCGTTCTGCTCCTCAAGCTCTCCGCCCCCGGCCAGGCCGGCAACAACTCCGCCGCCCTCCAGATGTCCGACGGCCTCGCCAACGTCCTGCTCCTCGCCGCGGGCGGCGCGGCCTTCGCGGCGCTGGGCGGCGGCACGGTCACGCACACGGCCACCCAGGCCTCCGGCGGTCACCCGGCCGCCTTCGTGGCGGTGTTCCTGCCGATGGCGGGGGTGGCGCTGGCGGGGGCGTGGGTGACTACGCGGCTGCGGGCCGATACAAAGTGACACCAGGTGGTACCGCGTAGTACCGTTGCCTTATGTCTGGATTGAACCTGCGGTTTACGGACGAAGAGCTCGACGCGTTGCGCGAGCGTGCGGGAGCGGAGGGGCGCAGCATGCAGGCCTTCGCCCACGACGCCGTGATCTCGGCCATAAACGAGCATTCGAGGCTGTTCAACGAAGCGGCCGAGCACGTCCTGAAGGCGAGTGCCGAGCTGAACCGGAGGCTCGCCTGATGCACTACCTCACGCTGCCCGAGGTGCTGAACCTCGCGAAGCGGCTCGGGGCGGACGAGGTCCGCGACTACGGGCTCCTGGACTCGGCGTTGGTCCGGCCGCAGTCGAGCGTGTTCGGACAGGACGCCTATCCGGACGTCTGGGAGAAGGCGGCGGCCCTGATGGAGTCGCTCGCCCGGAACCACGCCCTCGTGGACGGCAACAAGCGCATCGCCTGGTACGCGACCTGGGTCTTCCTGCACATGAACGGACACCCGCTGGACGCGGACTTCGACGTGGACGAGGCCGAGACCTTCGTACTCGACGTCTGCCAGGGCGCCTTGGACGTGCCGAAGATCGCGACACGGCTGCCGCGCTTCGCGCGCTGAGGCAACGGTGCGGTCTCTGTGACCTGAGTCCCATCCAAGGGTGCCCCGCGTCGTCCGCACGTTGACGTGGTCGAGCCGCCGGTAGGGTGGCCCGGTTGTCATACACAGCCGCTGTCAGCCGAACCGCTCGACCACCCCACGGAGACCGTGACTACCACCGCCGCCAGTGCCGCCGCCAGCGCCGCCACCTCGCACCACCTGTCGCCCGCGTTTCCCGGACGGGCCCCCTGGGGCACCGCCAACAAGCTGCGAGCCTGGCAGCAGGGGGCGATGGAGAGGTACCTCCAGGAGCAGCCGCGTGACTTCCTCGCCGTCGCCACCCCCGGGGCCGGCAAGACGACCTTCGCGCTGACGCTCGCCTCATGGCTGCTGCACCACCATGTCGTCCAGCAGGTGACCGTGGTCGCGCCGACCGAGCATCTGAAGAAGCAGTGGGCGGACGCGGCCGCGCGGGTGGGCATCAAGCTGGATCCCGAGTACAGCGCGGGTCCGCTCAGCAAGGAGTACCACGGCGTCGCCGTGACCTACGCCGGCGTCGGCGTGCGGCCCATGCTGCACCGCAACCGCGCCGAGCAGCGCAAGACCCTCGTCATCCTCGACGAGATCCACCACGCCGGTGACTCCAAGTCCTGGGGCGAGGCGTGCCTGGAGGCCTTCGAGCCCGCCACCCGCCGGCTCGCCCTCACCGGTACGCCGTTCCGCTCCGACACGAACCCCATCCCCTTCGTCGCGTACGAGGAGGGCAGGGACGGAATCCGCCGCTCCGCCGCCGACTACACGTACGGCTACGGGAACGCGCTGGCCGACCACGTCGTGCGGCCCGTCATCTTCCTCTCCTACAGCGGCAACATGCGGTGGCGTACGAAGGCGGGGGACGAGATCGCCGCCCGGCTCGGCGAGCCGATGACCAAGGACGCCGTCAGCCAGGCCTGGCGCACGGCTCTCGACCCGCGCGGCGAGTGGATGCCCAGCGTGCTGCGCGCCGCCGACCGGCGGCTGACCGAGGTGCGCAAGGGCATTCCGGACGCCGGCGCCCTCGTCATCGCCTCCGACCAGGACTCGGCCCGCTCCTACGCCAAGCTCATCCGGGAGATCACCGGCAGCAAGGCCACCCTCGTCCTCTCCGACGACACGGGCGCGTCCAGCCGGATCGACGACTTCGCGGCGAGCGACGACCGCTGGATGGTCGCCGTCCGCATGGTGTCCGAGGGCGTCGATGTACCCCGCCTCGCCGTGGGCGTGTATGCGACCACCATCTCGACCCCCCTCTTCTTCGCGCAGGCCGTCGGCCGATTCGTACGCTCCCGGCGGCGCGGCGAGACCGCCTCCGTCTTCCTGCCGACCGTCCCCGACCTCCTCACCTTCGCCAACGAGATGGAGGTCGAGCGCGACCACGCCCTCGACAAGCCCAAGAAGCAGGGCGAGGAGGACCCGTACGCCGAGTCCGAGAAGGAGATGGAGGAGGCGAACAAGGAGCAGGACGAGGACACCGGCGAACAGGAGCAGTTCTCCTTCGAGGCACTGGAGTCCGAGGCCGTCTTCGACCGGGTCCTCTACGACGGCGCCGAGTTCGGCATGCAGGCCCGCCCGGGAAGCGAGGAGGAGCAGGACTACCTCGGCATCCCCGGGCTCCTCGAACCCGACCAGGTTCAACTCCTGCTGCAGAAGCGGCAGGCCCGGCAGATCGCCCACAGCCGCAAGAAGCCGGACGAGGAGGCGGACCTCCTCGAACTGCCCGCCGAGCGCCGCCCCGTGGTCTCCCACAAGGAGATGCTGGAGCTCAGGAAACAGCTCAACACCATGGTCGGCGCGTACGTCCACCAGAGCGGCAAGCCGCACGGTGTGATCCACACCGAGCTGCGCCGCGTGTGCGGCGGCCCGCCGAGCGCGGAGGCGACCGCCGGGCAACTGCGCCAGCGGATCGCCAAGGTCCAGGAGTGGGCCACCCGCATGCGGTGACAGCCGCACGCCCACCCGCGTACGTCCGTACATGCGGCCGAGGACGCCGGCCGAGGACGCCGGCCGAGCACGCGGCCGTACACGCAGCCTTACGCGCGGCCCCCCGCCCGCATGTGCGTTCCGTTCAAGTTCCATGTACGCCGAGTGTCCGCGCCGCTCGCCGCCCAAATCCGACCAGAAACGGATCAAACCGCGGGTAACCGGGAGCGGTCCGTACCTGCCGGTGACCGGATTCTGGACGGAGCCTTCCGCTGAGCGAACCAGCTCGCTACTGTCCCCGCTACGCACACGCCCCGTGGCAGCGCCGCCGCGGAGCGCAGCCGGTGCCGCCCGGGAGTGCCCGGGACGCAGCCGACCGGCGGCCTCTGAGGCGCGTCGCCGATGGGACCGGCGACGCATCCGCCGGTAGGGGGCTGCCGACTCTCACCACTAAGGAGTGGGCGTCGTGACCGCGGAAACCTCCCAGACGCTCGACCGGGGACTGCGTGTCCTCAAGCTGCTCGCCGACACCGACCACGGTCTGACCGTCACCGAGCTGTCCAACAAACTCGGAGTCAACCGGACCGTCGTGTACCGGTTGCTCGCCACCCTGGAGCAGCACGCCCTCGTACGCCGGGACCTGGGCGGCCGTGCCCGCGTCGGGCTCGGCGTGCTGCGGCTCGGCCGACAGGTGCATCCACTGGTCCGCGAGGCCGCGCTGCCCGCACTGCGGTCACTGGCCGAGGACATCGGCGCGACCGCCCATCTCACGCTGGTCGACGGCACGGAGGCGCTCGCCGTCGCCGTGGTCGAACCGACGTGGACCGACTATCACGTGGCCTACCGCGCCGGGTTCCGGCATCCGCTGGAGCGGGGCGCCGCCGGAAAGGCGATCCTCGCCGCGCGGGCCGGGGGCGGGGCCGCGGACGAGCTCGGCTTCACCCTCACGCACGGCGAGCTGGAGGCCGGCGCGAGTGGCGCGGCGGCCGCGCTGATCGGTGTGACGGGGGTGGAGGGCAGCGTGGGTGTGGTGATGCTCGCGGACGCGGTGCCGGAGCGGGTGGGGCCGCGGGTTGTCGACGCGGCGCGGGAGGTGGCGGACGCGCTTCGCTGACGTCGCGCTGCCGCGCGGGGCCCGTGGCAGAGGGCCGTGTGCCGTCCGCGGGGCGGTGGGGGCTTGGCGCGCAGTTCCCCGCGCCCCTAAGGGGGCTGCCCCCAAGGGGGCGCCCCCTGGGGCCCCAGGCTACACATCCTCGCCCTCGCGTTAGATTGATCCCGTGCCCTATCGCCTCTCTCACCTGTCTCGCCCCTCCCGTCTCTCTCGGCCCCGGGCCGTTGCCGTCTGCGCCCTCCCCGTCGTGGCGCTGCTCGCCACGGCGGTGTTCGCGCCGTTGCCGTTCTCGATGGCCCAGCCCGGTATGACGGCGGACGTCCTCGGTGAGAACAAGGGCGACCCGGTGATCACGATCTCCGGTACGAAGGTCCGCGGGACGAGCGGGCAGCTGCGGATGACGACCATCGAGGCGACGGGCCCGGACGCGCACGTGGACCTCGGTGACGTGCTCGACGGCTGGTTCCGTACGGACCGTGCGGTGATGCCGCGCGACTCGGTCTACCCGAAGGGGGACGGCGTCGAGGAGATCGAGGAGTACAACGCCGAGGAGATGAGGAAGTCCCAGGACGCCGCCACCGAGGCGGCCCTGAGCCACCTCGGTGAGAAGCCGGACGACATCAGGGTCACCCTGAAGCTCGCCGACGTGGGCGGTCCGAGCGCCGGGCTCCTCTTCTCCCTCGGCATCGTCGACAAACTGGACGGCGACGGCAGCGGCGGCGACCTCACGGGCGGCCGGGTCATCGCGGGTACGGGAACGATCGACGCCGACGGGAAGGTCGGCGCGGTCGGGGGAGTGGCCCTCAAGACCAAGGCGGCCCGCCGTGACGGCGCCACGGTCTTCCTGGTCCCGAGGGCGGAGTGCGCCGACGCGAAGACGGAGCTGCCGAAGGGACTCCGCCTCATCCCGGTGACGACACTCAAGGGCGCGGTGAACTCCCTGGTGGCGCTGGAGAAGGGACAGGGCTCCGTCCCGGGCTGTTAGGAACCGCTGTCGGCCGGAACCACTGCCCGCCAGGACCGCTGCCTGCCAGGGCCGCTGCCCGCCAGGGCCGCTCAGCCCTCCTTCACGAATCCCTCCGCCTTCATCCAGTCCAGTGCCACCGCGTGCGGGTCCTGGCCGTCGACGTCGACCTTGGCGTTCAGTTCCTGGGCCACGTCGTTGTTCAGCCGCTCGGTGACCGGGGCCAGGATGGCGGCGATCGCCGGGTACTTCTTCAGGGTTGTGGAGTTGATCTCGGGAGCCACGTTGTAGTTGGGGAAGAACTTCTTGTCGTCGGCCATCACCGCGAGGTTCATGGACTTGATGCGCCCGTCGGTGGTGAAGACCTCCCCGTACGTGCAACTCCCCTTGGCGACCTGCGTGTAGATGATCCCGGTGTCCATCTGCGTGATGTTCCCGCCGGGCAGTTTCATGCCGTACGCCTCCTCCATGCCCGGCATCCCGTCCGCCCGGTTGGCGAACTCGCTCTCCACACAGACCGTGACCGCACCGGGGTCCGACGTGGCGAGGGCGGCCACCTCGGACAGCGTCTTCGTGCCGTACTCCTTGAAGTTGGACCGGTTCATGGCGAGCGCGTACGTATTGTTCAGCGCCGACGGCGCCAGCCAGGTCAGCCCGTTCTTCAGGTCGGCCGCACGCACGGCCTCCCACTGCTTGTCCGGTTCCGGGATGGGGTCGCTGTTGCCCTGGTAGGTGATCCAGGCGGTGCCCGTGTACTCGTACATGGCGTCCGCGTCCCCGCTCTTGACCGCCTCCCGGGCGCCGATGGAGCCCTGGATGCCCGTGCGGTCGAGGACGTCGGCGCCGGCCGCCTCGAAGGCGATGCCCATGATCGCGCCGAGGACGAGCTGCTCGGTGAACTCCTTGGACGTCACGGTGAGATCGGCGCCCTTGAGCGGCTGCCCCCGCCCGACCGAGCCCGGCTTCACATCGTCGACCATGGGCGAACCACTGGTCAGCCCACAGCCGGGAACCACCGCCAGCAGAGCCCCCGCCACCAACACGACCCGCGTGGCCGCCAGAGCCGTACCCCGTCCCGTACGCCGCCCCGTACGCCGTCTCATCATCCCGATCCCGTCTCCAGTCCGCGCGGGCTGAGCAGCAGTTCGGCCAGCGACGCCAGCCAGTCGACCAGCAGCGCCAGCGCGACGGTCAGGATCGAGCCGAGGACCAGCACCGGCATCCGCTGATTGGTGATCCCGGTCGTGATCAGTACGCCGAGACCGCCGCCCCCGCCGAACGTGGCGAGCGTCGCCGTGCCCACGTTCAGGACGAGCGCGGTACGCACTCCCGCGAGGATCAGCGGTACGGCGAGGGGGAGTTCGACCCGGCCCAGTACGCCCAGCGGTGACATGCCGATGCCCCGGGCGGCCTCCAGGAGCGTCGGGTCGTTCGCCTTCAGCCCGGCGATCGTGTTCGACAGGACCGGCAGGACGGCGTACGCGATGATGCCGATCAGCGCGGCTTTGCGGCCGATGCCCAGCCAGATCACCAACAGGGCCAGCAGACCGATCGCGGGCGTCGCCTGCCCCATGTTGGCGAAGGTCATCGCCACCGGTGCCGCCCTGCGAAAAGCCCCGCGCGTCAGCAGGATGCCCAGCGGGATCGCGATGACCAGCACGAAGAACGTGGAGATCACGGTCAGTTCGATGTGCTGCCGCAGCGCCTTCCACACCTGGCCGTTCGAGAGCGCGTTCTCGGAGAGCGGGTCCAGGTCCGCATGCCGGAACCAGAGCCAGGTGCAGAGCAGCCCGACGACGAGCACGGCGGGCAGGAAGGTCAGCTTCCGCCAGCCGAGCCCGGCCGCCCGCGACATGGCGTCCGCCACGGCAAGGCCCTCGTCGATCGCGGCCTCCCGCCCGGCCTCCACCCCCAGACCGGAAGCGCCGCCGCGGCCACTCTCGGGAGCCCTCACGCCTCCCCCTCCCCGCCGGCCGCGCCCTCCAGATCGTGCTGGTGCTCCATCGCGTCGAGCCGGTCGGCCTCCAGCATCTCCTGCACGGAGTTCATCAGCGTCGCCATGTCCACCACGCCGGTGTACTCCCCGCGCCGCCCGGTCACCACGACCCGCCCCGCGTTGTCGATGAGCACGGCCTCCAGCGCGTCCCGCAGCGTCCCGTCCCGGGTCACCGTGTCGTGCACCGGCGTGCCCGCCCTGGCCAGCGAACCCCGGGCCCGCATCAGGTCCCCGCGCCGCAGCCACTTGTAGGGCCGCCCCTGCCGGTCGAGCAGCAGGATCTCGTTCGTGCCGCTCGACCGGACCCTGCTGACGATCTCCTGCAGTGAGTCGTCGACGGTCACCGTCGGATAGTCGGTGATCTCCACGTCCCGTACGCGGGTCAGGTTCAGCCGCTTCAGCGCGGCCCCCGCGCCCACGAACCCGGACACGAAGTCGTCGGCGGGGTTGGTGAGGATGGCCTCCGGGGTGTCGAACTGCGCGATGTGCGACCGCTCCCGCAGCACGGCGATCCGGTCGCCCAGCTTGATGGCCTCGTCGAAGTCGTGCGTGACGAAGACAATGGTCTTGTGCAACTCGTGCTGCAGCCGGATCAGCTCGTCCTGCAAATGATCACGCGTGATGGGATCGACGGCACCGAACGGCTCGTCCATCAGAAGCACGGGCGGATCGGCGGCCAACGCCCGCGCCACCCCCACCCGTTGCTGCTGACCGCCCGACAGCTGCCGCGGATAACGGCCCCGGAACTCACCGGCGTCGAGACCGACAAGATCCAGCATCTCCTCGATCCGAGCGGCGATCCGCGCCTTCGGCCAGCCGATCATCTTCGGTACGAGGCCGATGTTCTGCGCGACCGTCATGTGCGGGAAGAGCCCCGAGGACTGGATGGCGTACCCGATCTTCCGGCGCAGCTTCACGGGGTCCATGTGGGTGACGTCCTCGCCACCGATCCTGATCCGTCCGCCGGTGGGCTCGATCAGCCGGTTGATCATCTTCAGGGTGGTGGACTTCCCGCACCCCGAGGGCCCCACGAGGACGACGAGCTCGCCGGCGTTGATCTCCATGTCGACGCTGTCCACCGCGGGATCGGAACTTCCCGGATACCGCTTGGTCAGGCTCTCCAGCCGAATGGTGGCACCGGTGGCGGCCCTCTCCGCACTACGGTCCCCGACCGTCCGAGGCTGCTCGGACGGCGTCCCGGATGTCTCAGACACGAATCCCCCTCGGGATGGTCAGTCGCCCGATGAGGACGTACACGGCGTCGAACAGCAACGCGAGGACGATGATCCCGAGCGTGCCCGCGAGCACCTGGTTGAGCGCGTTCTTGCTGCCCAGGGAGGCGATACCGCGGAAGATCTCGTTGCCGAGGCCGGGCCCGGAGGCGTAGGCGGCGATGGCGGCGATGCCCATCAGCATCTGGGTGGAGACCCGGATGCCGGTCAGGATCGGCGGCCAGGCGAGCGGCAGCTCGACCCGCAGGAGCCGGGCGAGCCGCGACATCCCGATGCCTGTCGCCGCGTCCACCAGCGACGGATCGACCCCGCGCAGCCCGACGATCGAGTTGCGGACGATCGGCAGCAGCCCGTACAGGATCAGCGCGATGACCGTGGGAGGAACGCCGAGACCCACGACCGGGACCAGCAGACCGATCATGGCGAGCGAGGGGATGGTCAGCAGGGTCGCCGTCGTGGTCGTGGCGAGGTTCCCCGCCCAGCCGCTGCGGTAGGTGACGACGCCGAGCACCACCCCCAGAACCGTGGCGACGACCATGCACTGGAACACGGCGCTGGCGTGCTGGTAGACGTCGGCGAGAAGCTGCTGATGGCGACTGCCGAGGTACTCCCAGAAGTTCACCCGCTGTCACCCCACTCGGTCGCCTCAGTCGCCTCTGCCCGTGTCCTTCGCCGCCTGCTCCACCAGCGGGATGATCCGCAGCGGAACGGGGTTCTCCATGACGATCGCCGTGGAGGCCCGGACAATGCCATCAAAACCGACAACCCGGTCGATCACCCGCTGAAGATCGGCGTTCGACCGGGCCACGAGCCGGCACAGCATGTCTCCGCCGCCCGTGGTCGTGTGCAGCTCCAGCACCTCGGGCACGGTCGCCAAGTGCGCCCGGACATCGACCCCTTGCCCCTGCCGGATCTGCAGGGTCGCGAAAGCGGTGACGGGATACCCGAGAGCCGTCGGATCCACCTGCGGCCCGAACCCCCGGATGACTCCATTCGACTGAAGCCGGTCCAGCCGGGCCTGCACGGTCCCGCGTGCGACACCGAGCCGGCGGGACATCTCCAGCACGCCGATCCGCGGCTCCTCGGCGAGCAGCACGATGAGCCGGCCGTCCAAACCATCGATCGCCACAAGGACCTCCACCCTGGTCACCCTGCACACAACGCCCGACCGAACCCACTATCCACTGAACAGATTGCCCAGCAGATACGCAATCGATTGCGCACTCTGCGAAACGGAGGGAACCTGCGGACATGACGCAGACCACACACCACACCCCGGACACCGCGCGGCAGGCAGACCCCTTCCCGGTCAAGGGAATGGACGCGGTCGTCTTCGCCGTGGGCAACGCCAAGCAGGCCGCGCACTACTACTCCACCGCCTTCGGTATGCAGCTCGTCGCGTACTGCGGGCCGGAGAACGGCAGCCGCGAGACCGCGAGCTACGTCCTGGAGAACGGCTCGGCCCGGTTCGTGTTCACCTCGGTCGTCAAGGCCGCCACCCCCTGGGGCCACTTCCTCGCCGAGCACGTGGCCGAGCACGGCGACGGCGTGGTCGACCTGGCCATCGAGGTGCCGGACGCGCGGGCCGCGTACGCGTACGCGGTGGAACACGGCGCCACCTCCGTCACCGAGCCGTACGAGCTGAAGGACGAGCACGGCACGGTCGTCCTCGCCGCGATCGCCACCTACGGCACGACCCGCCACACCCTGGTCGAGCGCACGGGCTACGACGGCCCGTACCTCCCCGGCTACACGACGGCCGCCCCGATCGTCGAGCCCCCCGCCCACCGCACCTTCCAGGCCATCGACCACTGCGTGGGCAACGTCGAACTGGGCCGGATGAACGAATGGGTCGGCTTCTACAACAAGGTCATGGGCTTCACGAACATGAAGGAGTTCGTGGGCGACGACATCGCCACCGAGTACAGCGCCCTCATGTCGAAGGTCGTCGCCGACGGCACGCTCAAGGTCAAGTTCCCGATCAACGAGCCCGCCATCGCCAAGAAGAAGTCCCAGATCGACGAGTACCTGGAGTTCTACGGCGGCGCCGGCGTCCAGCATCTCGCCCTCAACACGAACGACATCGTCGCCTCGGTACGGGCCATGCGCGCCGCCGGCGTCCAGTTCCTGGACACCCCCGACTCCTACTACGACACCCTCGGCGAGTGGGCGGGCGAGACCCGCGTCCCCGTCGAAACCCTGCGCGAACTGAAGATCCTGGTCGACCGCGACGAGGACGGCTACCTGCTCCAGATCTTCACCAAGCCGGTCCAGGACCGCCCGACCGTCTTCTTCGAGATGATCGAACGCCACGGCTCGATGGGCTTCGGCAAGGGCAACTTCAAGGCCCTCTTCGAAGCGATCGAACGAGAGCAGGACCGCCGCGGCAACCTCTGAGCACCTCCTCCGTCGCGGGACCCGCGCCTACGGCGGGAACCCGCGCCGGACGGGCGGCGGCGGTGAGGGCGAGGGCGCCTGTTCACATCTGCCGGGAGCGGGCCGTGCCGGTACGTCGCAGTCCGCCGCGTAGGGCTCCTGCAAGCGACCTGCCTCCGTTCTCCTTGGGGCAGTACACCCGGAAGGCGGCGGACTCGACGTACCGGCACGGCCCCGACC
>NZ_LIPP01000015.1 GCF_001418335.1 Streptomyces aurantiacus
GCCAGGGGGGTGGTTGGGGTGAGTACGGGGGTTCTGGATTCCTGGGTTGCCCTTCTGCGGGAGCAGGCTCCCTCTGGTGAGACCGCGGCTGCTCTTGATGACCTGAAGAGTGACTGGCTTTCTCCTCGTGGGCGGATTGACGCGCTGGCCGTGGTGGAGCGGCATCTGTCCTGGTTGCAGGCCAAGCAGGTTGAGTTGCTTGCCGCGATCGGTGCTCATGCCGATGGTCCACCGGATGAGGCGGGTGCGGATCTGGATGGGCTCTTTCTTGGGGAGTGGGACTGTGCCGTCGAGGAAGTTGCCTGTGCTCTGAAGTTGGCCAACTCCACTGCGGCTCAGCGGCTGGAGACCGCTCGGCTGCTGAGCCGTCGACATCCGGCCACCTTGGGGTTGCTGGCCGACGGTGAGATCTCGTATCAGCAGGCCCGAACCGTGGCCGAGCAGTGTGCCGTGCTGGCGCCGGACCTTGCCGGGCGGGTGGAGGAGGCTCTCGCGGAGAAGATGCCTCAGCAGGCCGCCGGGCAGACTCGGGCCGCTGTGCGGCGGCAGATTCATCGCGTTGATCCGGCAGGAGCCGAGGCCCGTCATCAGGAGCGGGTACGGGAGCGAAAGTTGCTGTCCTATCCGCAGGAGGACGGGATGGCCCTGTTCGGGGCCGTGCTGCCCGCTCAGCGCGCCGCGGTGATGGAGCAGGCCGTGGAGGCGTACGCCGTCGGGTACGGGGACGACGGGCGCACTCTGGATCAGAAGCGGGCCGACGCGTTGTACGACCTCGTCGTCAGGCAGTCGCCCGGGGTGCGTGGCTCGGCCGCCGGTGCGGCGGGAACTGGTGGCGCTACCGCCGTTGTTCACGTCACCGTGCCGCTCGATGTGCTGATGGGGCTCGATGACGGCGCGGGGGAACTCAAGGGATACGGGCCCATCAGCGCCTCGCAGGTCAGGGAGATCGCCTTCACTGCCGGGAGCGTCTGGCGGCGGCTCGTTGTTCAGCCCGAGAGTGGGCTTCTCGTGAAAGCCGATCCCCTGACCTATCGGCCCACCGCGGATACGGTCCGGCACGTTGTCGCCCGGGATCAGTACTGTGCCTTCCCCACCTGCCGGATGCCCGCCCGGCGGTGCGATCTCGATCATGTCCGGCCCTTCAACCATGATCGTCCCGAGCGGGGCGGGCCGACCACGCCGGAAAATCTTCAGCCACTGTGTCGGCGCCATCATCGACTCAAGACTCATCATCCGGGGTGGAGAGTCACCCGCGATCCCCACACCGGTGCCGCCGTCTGGACCGCCCCGACCGGGCACACGTACGCCAACAGCCCGCCGCCCGTGCTCGACGGCTGAGCATGTGGCGTTCACCTGCCGGGTCGGCGTGGTGCGTGTTCGAGGAGGGTCTCGGCGGCCGCGCGGGCGTGGCGGCCGTAGTCGGGGTCGTTGAGCACCATCGCGCGGCTCGATACGCCGTCGGCGAGGGTGACGAACTGCTCGGCCAGCAGTTCCGGTTCGGCGATGCCTAGTTCGTCCATGAGGCCCGTCACCAGTGTGAGCATGACGTGCTTTTGCTCGCGTGCGAAGCCGTGCACCCGGCCGGTCGGGTCGGGGTGCTCGACCGCGGCGCCGATGAACGGGCATCCCCGGACGACCCCGTCCGGCCACGGCCACACGGTGAACATCGCGAGGAGCCGGTCGCGGGGCGGGAGGTCGGTTCGCCTCAAGGTTTCGAGCATCGTCATCCCGGACTTCAGAAGCTGGTCCAGTTGCGCCAGGACGAGGTCTTCCTTGGTGGGGAAGTGCGCGTAGAGGGTCCGTTTCGAGACCGGGGCCTCGGCGGCGACATCCTCCATCGTGGTCGCGGAGATGCCCCGCTGCGCGAAAAGACTGATCGCGGCGGCGAGCACCCGTTCCCTGCCGCCCCGCCCTGCCCGGCGTACCGGTTCGTCACTCATACGCCCAAGTATACGTCAGCGTTTACATGGCGTCGCCGATTCGGCTACGGTCTGCCTGGTAAACGTAAACGTGTACCTAAGGAGAGAGCGTGACTACGATGACGAGTGGGCTTCCCGGTGCGGCCGAGCAGCTCATCAGAGGTCGGCGCGCGACCAGGGCGTTCCTGCCCGACCCTGTTCCCGACGAGACGATCGAGGCCGCGTTCCGCCTGGCCGGCGCCGCGCCGTCGAACTCCAACACCCAGCCCTGGCAGGTCGAGGTGGCCAGCGGAGCCGCGCGGGACAACCTCGCCGAGGCACTCGTAGCCGCCCATCGGGCCGGTCGGCGGACCGTCGACTTCCCGTTCAGCGAGGACACCTTCACGCCGGTGCATCAGCATCGGCGCGCGGCGATGGGGGCCGCGCTGTACGGCGCGCTCGGCATCGACCGCGATGACCATGAACTGCGCGCCGCCTACGACGTCCAGAGTCTCAGTTTCTACGGCGCACCCCACGTCGCGATGGTGTTCGCGCCCGATTCGGGCGATCCGCGGCTGACCGCCGATGTCGGTATGTACGCGCAGACACTGCTGCTGGCTCTGAACGCCTACGGGGTGGCCAGTTGCCCCCAGGCCCTGATGAGCTTCTTCGCCGACACAGTGCGCGAGACGCTCGGCCTGACCGGCGGAAAGCTGCTGTTCGGCATCGCGTTCGGTTACGCCGACCCGGCGGCCGCGGTCAACACGGTCGCTGTCGGCCGCGAGCCTCTGAGGGAGACGACGCGCTTCCATCGCTGACCTCGGCAGCGATTGTCCTCGGGGTACGGAACGGCCCGTCGGGGTCTTGGGATCCCGGACTGCCTTGACTGTTCACCTTGGCTGTTCACCCTGGCTGTTCAGGGGCGTCCAGGAGGTCGAGGACGGCTTGGTGGTATGCCGCGTACACCTGGGGCAGTTCGGTGAGGCCGGCGCGTTCGTCGATGCCGTGCAGGCCCTCGTAGGGGACGCCGAATCCGGCGGTGGCCGGGATTCCACCGCCCTCCCCGGCCAGCAGGTTGCCGATGTTCGAAGGTCCTGCGACCTTCGCCCGCACCGGCCCCGGCAGGCCCATCGAGTTCGCCGCGGCCATCAAGGCGGCGGCGGGCTGCTCGTCGGGCCGCAGTTGGAAGGCCGGCCAGCAGGCGACCGGTGTCACCACGGTGGGTTTGGGCCCGGGCATCTCGGCGTCGAGTGTGGCGGCGGCCTCGCGGACCAAGGTGTCGGCGGCCTCGGCGTCGAAGCCGGGAGTCGTGCGCACGTCCACGTTCAGTTCGCACCGGTCAGCGGTGACGGAGAAGCCCTCACCGCCCCGGACGGCGGTGACGCTCAGCTTGGCCGGCAGCGGAAAGCCCGATCTGTCACCCGGGTCAGCCGACAGGTCCGTCTGGTCCAGCAGTTGGACCAGACGGGCGGCGCGGGAGATCGCGCCGACGACCGTGCGGCGGGACCCGGAGTGCCCGGCGGGGGCGTGCACCGCGACCACGGCCCGCCACAGGCCGCGACCGCCGACGACGATCTCCTCCGGGCCGGGGTAGCCGATCATCACCCCGGCCGGGCGTTCGGCACCGGGATCGGCAAGATAGGCGCGAGCGCCGCCGAAGCCACCGGTGTGCTCGTCCACGTCCAGCAGCACGGCCAGGCCACCGTTCAACCCGTCGGCATCGTGGTGCAGGTCAGCGGCGATGTGGCAGAACACGGAGGCCGCCAGCTTCGAGTCGGCCGCGCCTCTGCCCCGCAGCCAGTGACCGGCCACGTCGCCGATCGTCGGCGGGAACGACCACGCGCTCTCGTCGCCGAACGGCGCGGTGTCGACACAGGCGTCCAAGGTCCACCACGGACCGGGGCGGCCCCCTGCGATCTCCACCAGCAGGCCGACGAGTTGCCCCTGTTCGTCGTGCAGGCGGCGGTGCGGCAGTGAACGCTCCGTCAGCCAGGACTCCAGGACGGCCAGCACGGGACCGTAGTCGTCGATGCCGCCGCGGCTCGGCCGCCGGATCAGCTCCTGTGCCAGGTCGACGACCGAAGCCGTTTGCTGGGCTGCTCGGGCCACCAGGTTGTTTCTCATACTTCTCCTCGCCTCCGCATCCGCCGCTCTGCCGCAGCAGCACTCGCACGGCCTCCATCGTCTCCACCGGCCGGGCCGACGCGCAGGCTTCTTGGCCGTGCCGGAGCCATGACGGAGCGCTCGGCCTCGCCGGCCGTGACGAGGATGCTCGGCGTAATCGGGAGGCGACACGGGCAATGGGTGCGGAACACTTCGCAGGGTGATCACGATGCAGCCCGTCCTGGAGATATACACACCTGACGGCTTCGACCTCTGGCCTGTCGCTGAGACCGAACCGTTCGGCTTCATGCCTCTCAGCGGGGAGCTTTCGCCTGCTGAGGTAGGGACGGTGGTGATGCGCATCGCCGACTACAACGACGCCGACTCCGATGGCGACCACGCACCGCAGCCGGCCAACGCACTCGGCTCTTTCTTGCACGGACTGCTCAGACTTGAGGACGACATCGTCGCGCCCGGTGGTCTGCGCTTCATCGACACCTCCACCAACGTCACCTTCCTGCCCGGCTGCTGTGACGGGCTGGAGAGCCGGCGCGACTGGTATCGGTTCGTCGATGACGGCAACCTGCTCGGATTCGGCCACGATCCCGTGTCACCCGTTGCGGAGCGCTTCGGCGACACCGTCAGGCTCACTGTCAACGCCGAGCAGCACGACAGTCCGGTGATCGCGCTGTCCGTCACCGAACTTCGCCGTCTACTCGCCGGTGCCGAGCGCGACTTGGCTGACTTCCTTGCACTGGTAGCCGACTGGGCGTGCGGATACCTGCCTGGCTACCGAGCTCCCGTCACAGCCGCTATCGCCCGCGTCCTCGACCTGCCCGTGGGCGCTGCCGACGTGCACGTCGGCAGCGCCCGCTCCGCCATGCGCCCCAAGCAGCCGCAGCCCACAGGACCGGGACCGAGACCGAGACCGGGACCTTAAATGCGACCCGTATCGAAGGTGACCCGAATCCAGGAGTCCAAGTGCGATGAGTTTCGTCGTGGTTCCTCGTCTGTATCCACAGCACGCCAGCAACCGGACCTGAGGAGAGCACCATGACCGCGATCTACACCTGGGACGTCTTTTCCACCCTCGACGGCTACGGCTCCTACGGTCCCGACGGCGACTGGGGCGGCTACTGGGGAAAACACGGCCCTGAGTTCCTTGACAACCGCCTTGCCGTGCTGAGCCAGGAGCAGCGGATGGTTCTCGGGACCAACACCTTTCGGCAGTTCGTGGAATTGCTGGGTCCGATCCCAGAGGCTGACCTCGACCCGGTGAACTCCCGGATGCGAAGCATGCCGACAACGGTGGTCTCGACCACGCTCGCAGGGCCCTTCACCTGGCCGGACGTGACTGTCGTGGCCGGCGACGCCGTCGGTGTGGTCGCCCGGCTCAAGAAGGAGTCCGAGGTGCCGTTGCGTTCGCACGGGAGCCTGTCGTTGAACCGGGCGCTGATGGCCGCAGGGCTCGTCGACCGCGTCCAGGTGACGATCTTCCCTGTGATCAGCGGTCAGACCGGGACCGACCTGATCTTCGAGGGCGCGGCCGACTTCGACCTTGAGTTGATCGAGAGCCGGACGTTCGACGGACGCACTCAGGAGCTCGTCTACCGACCCACTCTGCACACCTGAACACAACCACGCACTGCACCAGGTCCAGAGCCGAACCTGCCCCGGAAGTTCTCCCGCGGGCCGGCACGCCCGCACCGATCAGGAACTCGAACGCGCTCTGGGCCCCGTCGAGCACGTCCCTCGGTCCCCCGGTCCCTCGGTCCCTCGGTCTCTCGCTGCACCCAGCAGATATATGGCCTGCGATGGGACGGCGCTCATCCGACTGCCCGTGATTCTCTGAGAGGCGAGAGGCGAGAGGCGGTCGGCCGAGCAACGCGTCGCGCCTGTCGGCTGGGCTCGGCCTGCCGGCTTGGGGATGTTGCATGGCCTACCGAGCCGGAATGCGGATATTCGCGGTCGCCATGTTCTGTATCTTGTTGAGAGTGAGGTCGGATGATTTCCCTTACCGATTTGGTAGATCTGGCCCGACGGTTCGAGAGCGATCTCTCCTTACCTGTCGACCTTCTACGCCTGGGGAATCGAGAAATCGATGTCGATGCCACCCCTGCCATCATGGGATGCGTCAACCTTTCTCAAGACTCGACCTACCGAGAGAGCATCGCGACCTCGACTCAGGCCGCTATTCGAAAAGGGCGCATTATCGCGGCACAGGGCGCCGATATCGTCGACATCGGGGCCGAGTCCAGCAATCCTCGTACTGCGCAGGTCACCACGGGCGAACAGATCGCCGCCTTGGTGCCCGTCGTGAAGGAACTTGCTTCGCAAGGCATCGTCGTTTCGGTCGAGACCTACGATCCTGTCGTCGCCAGATCGTGCCTGGAAGCGGGGGCACTCATGTTGAACTACTCCGGCGGGCCGGCGTCGGACGATAGCGTGTTTCCCATCGTGGCCAAGCATCAGGCCACGGTCATACTGTGTTACGTCGAAGGGGAAAGCTCTCGGGACGTAAACGCAAAGAGTATCGACGAAGACCCTATTCCCGGGATGCTTGACTACTTCAACAGGCGTGTGAAGCACGCTCGCTCGGCGGGAGTCGACCGAATCGTCATCGACCCTGGAATCGGCTTCTCTCATCCGAAATCCATAACCGCCAGTGTTCGCACTCATTATCAGGCCAGAGCACTCCTCAATACATTCCGGTTGCGACGGATGGGCCTTCCGATCTGCCACGCCTTGCCGCATGCTTTCAGTCTCTTCGAGGATGAGTTCCGTACCGCTGAAGGCTTCTTCGCGGTGTTGGCGCACCTTGGAGGAACAGGTATTTACCGCACTCACGAAGTGCCCAGGATCAGGGCGATACTCGCTGCTCTCCGGGCTCTCGGCCCTCAAGCCTTCAGTCCGGAAGACCCCGAGTCGCCCGCCCAGTGATTCCTGCCGTTGGTTTGTCGACATGGCCGGACATCGCAGTAGGTAGAGGGACGAGTAGGGGTGGGACGGGCCGACCGGGACACGTACGTCAACAGGTCGCCCGCTCACCGTAAGTGCGGGCCGCCTGTGGCCCTCGTCTTTCCGGGTGCAGCAGAACTGCCGGCTTTCCCGTCGAGGGGGTGCCAGGGGGCCTGTGGAGCGGCCGGGTTAGTCTCGGCTGATCGTCGATCGTCGGACGCACCACCAGGAGGCAGTGATGGCGAAGGTACCGGCCGCGGTGGTGGCCGCGAGTGGGCTCATCGGTGGGTACGGGGTCGCTCGCTGGACCAGGAAGCGACAGCTCGGCGGGGTCGTACTCGCCGTCGCCGGGACGGTTGCCGCTCAGCAGTGGCGGCAGCAGGCCGGCGGGAAGGCGGCGGGGGCCCTGACCGTCGCGTACGTCGGAGCCTTCGCCGGATCCCATCCGCTCGCCAAGAAGGTCGGGGCGTGGCCCGCGGTGTTCGGGACGGCCGGGGCCATGGCGCTGGCCTCGTGGGCCGTGGCAGACCGGCGGGGCTGAGGAACAGCCCCGCCGGTCACCACCAGTAATCACCAGCGGGTCGTCACCAGCGCCATTTTCGTTGAGGGCTCAGCGCTCGCAGGTCACTCGTCGATCGCCGTGCCGAAGGCCGCGCCGTCGCCCGGGGCGCCGAGCGAGTCGGCGCCGTAGAGCCACGAGCCGCCCGTGGCGAGGCCCTTCGTGCCGGCGGGCAGATGCCAGACCACCCCGTCGTGGTTGTCCTCGTCCGGCGCGGCGGCCAGCAGTTCCGAGCGGCCGTCGTGGTCGGTGTCGGCGAGCCGCACCTGGGCGCCCCACAGGTCACCGGTCTCCGCGGTGCCGGGGACGTCCGTGCTGTTCTGGTCGAAGGACTGGGCGCCCGTGGCCGTCAGGCCCTCGGCCGAACCACGCAGCAGCCACACCGCACCGGCGTCCGCGACGGTCCCGACGTCCTCGCCGGGAGCGCCCACGGCCACGTCCGCGTAATCGTCGCCATTGACGTCGCTGACGGAGAGTTCGGTGCCCCAGGCGTCACCGGGCTCGCCGGCGCCGGGCACACCCGGGGTGTTCTGCGTCCACAACTGGATCGAGCCGCCGGGTCCTTCCTGCGTCTCCTGATCCTCCTGATCCTCCTGATCTCCCTGGTCTCCTTGATCTCCCTGATCTCCCTGGTCTTCCTGTGCGTTGAGGCCGTCGTCGCCGCCGTAGTAGACGCCGATCAGGCCTCCGGTCATCCCCTCCGCCTCGTGGTCGGGGCTGCTGTTCTGGCCGGTGACGAGGTCGTCGTATCCGTCCTGGTTGATGTCGCCCGACGCGGTGGAGACGCCACCGCGCAGGTCACGCACGTGGGTCACACCGTCCTCGCCGCCCGAGTAGACCGACGACCAGCCCTGGGCGTAGTCGTCGTCGGGGCCGTAACCCGAGATCACCAGGTCGGCGTAGCCGTCCGCGTCGTAGTCCCCGGTGGTCAGGTAGGCCGGTACGACGGCGCGCCCGGCGGGGTGCGCGGTCGTGTCGAGCGTGCTCGTGTGCCGCAGCGCGCCCGCGCTGTACGTGAACAGCTCGGCGCCGCGCCGGTCGGCCACGGCGACGATGTCGCCCGAGGTCGCCCCCGTCAGCCGTGCCGCGGTGGCGGTCGCGCCGAAGCGGGCCCCGGCGGCCGGGTCCGCGGACGCGACGGTGACGCTGCGGGCGGTACCGAGACCGCCCTTGGAGCCGTACAGGACGGTCACCAGGCCGGCGTTCTCCAGCGAACCGGCCTCCTCGCCGGGCGCCCCGATCACCGCGTCGTCGTAGCCGTCGCCGTCGAGGTCACCCGTGGCGACGGCCGAGCCGAAGGAGTCGTACGTCTGCGAGGTGCCCGGGACTCCGGCGGTGGACTGGCTGAAGACGGCGGTACGGGCCTTGGGAACGCTGTTGTTGGTGCCGATGCCGTTGGCCGCCCCGTACTGGACGGTGACGAATCCGGCGCCCTTCTTGCCGTCGACGGTGCCGCTGGGCGCTCCGATCAGGACGTCGTCGTAACCGTCGCCGTCGAAGTCGGAGTTGCGGTCGTTCGCGGCGGTCCCGCCGGGGATGCCCGCGAAGGAGGCGGGCGCGGCGGCGATACCGAGGCCGGCCAGCAGCAGGAAGGAAGCCGCAGACACGGCGACCGCGGCGGCCCTGCGACCGGAACGTCTGGCGGTGGCGGTGGCGGTGGCAGAGGCGATCGTGAGCTGGTTGATCCGGTTCGGCTGGTTGATCCGGATCGGCTGGTTCGGCTGGTTGCTGGTCATGGTCTGATCCCCCGTTGGTGAAGCGTCACGCATTGGTGAAATGTCGCGTGAGATCGACTGCCTGGCTTGTGCATGTATGCGTTGATAAAGCCAAGTTGCTTTCACTCACGCCCACTTCGACACGAGACGTGCCGGGAGAGTTGTGGCGTCCGAGGAGGCCGTGACACGGCGGTTACGTCCGTTGCGGTACGCGGACTTCGCGGCTGATGAAGTGCGCGTCGTCCATGCCGCCCGCGCCACCCATGCCACCCACGCCGCCTACGCCGTCCGGCGCTCCCCGGAACGCCCTCCGGTAGGCCTGCGGGCTCGTACCCACCACCCTCTTGAACCGGTCCCGGAAAGCCGTCGGCGAGCCGAACCCCGCCTGGACCGCGATCCGTTCGACGGGGTGAGAGGTGCTTTCCAGGAGATGCTGGGCCCTGCGCACCCGCGCACGGTGCAGCCACTGCAGAGGCGTCGTGCCGGTCTGCTCGCGGAAACGGCGGTTGAGCGTACGGGCGCTGATACCCGCCCGGGCGGCGATGTCCTCCAGCGTCAGGTCGCGGTCTGCGTTCTCCTCCAGCCAGTTCAGCAGCGGCTCCATCGTCGCGCCGGCCGGCACCGGGGGCTGGGCGTGGACGATGAACTGGGCCTGCCCGCCCTCCCGTTCGAGTGGCATGACGGACATCCGGGCCGCGTGGGCGGCGACGGCCGAGCCGTAGTCCTTGCGGATCATGTGCAGGCACATGTCCAGTGCGGCGGCGGCGCCCGCGGAGGTGAGGAACTGACCGTTGTCGACGTACAGGACGTTGGGGTCGACCGTCACCGCCGGGTGCCGGGCCGCCAGGTCTGCGGCCGCGATCCAGTGGGTCGTCGCCCGCTGCCCGTCCAGCAGGCCGGTGGCTGCGAAGATGAACGCGCCCACGCAGATCGAGGCGATGCGCGTACCGTTCGCCGCCGCCGCGCGCAGGGCCTCGGCCACCCCCGGTGGCAGCGGGCGGGTCGGATCCACGGTGCCGGGCACGATGATCGTGTCCGCCTCGGCCAGCGCCTCAAGACCGTACGGCGCCCGCACGGTGAACGCGCCCGCGCCCGCTCTCACCTCCTCGGTCACCGAGCAGACCTTGATCCGGTAGGGCGAGCGGCCGTCGGGCAGCCGGGCCCAGTTGAAGGTGTCGATCGGAGCGGAGAGGTCGAACGGAATGACCTGGTCGAGTGCCAGGACGGCCACTGTGTGCATGGCAAAAGAGTAGATGGGCCACGGATTCCGGCCAATCAGTGGGTCAGCAGGCCGCACCGAACAGACACTCCGCCGGCGAATAGCCCGTCGGCCCGGACCACGCCAAATGCCTTTGGCGAGAATCCGTTGAAGGGTGGCAACAGCGCCACTTCCACAAGATCCGGCACGCCGCCTACCGTCTCAGGGTGACCAAGTTCCTCCTCGTCCTCCACGTCCTCGTCGCGATCATCGCCGTCGGGCCAGTCAGTGTCGCGGCCAGCATGTTCCCGCCCAGCGCGCGGCGCGCCCTCGCCGACCCGGCCGACCCACGGGCCGCGGAGACCGTGCGTCTGCTGCACCGGATCTGCCGGGTGTACGCGGCCATCGGCATCGCCGTTCCCGTGCTCGGCTTCGCCACGGGGCTCAGCATGGGCGTACTCAACTCCGGCTGGCTGATCGCCTCGATGGCGCTGACCGGGATCGCGGCAGCCGTCCTGCTGGCGCTGGTGCTGCCACGTCAGGAGGAGATCCTCGAAGCGGTGGAGGCGCGAGCGGGGACGGGGACGGAGACAGGAACGGGAACGGAGACAGGAACGGGAACGGGAACCAAGTCTGAATCGGGGGCTGCGGGAGCCGCAGGGGCGGAAGGCGGCGTCACCTCCAGGGCCGCCACCACAGCGACCTCCGCGTCCGCGTCCGCGTCCATGCCCGACGAGATCGCCGCGAACCCCCGCCTCACCGTTCAACTCGCCATGTTCACCGGCATCTTCAACCTGCTCTGGGCCACCGTCACGATCCTCATGATCGTGCGGCCCGGTTCCACGACCGGCGCCTGACCCTCACGCCTCCTGGCCCTCACACTTCCTGTGGGCGAACACCAGGCCGTCCATCGACTCCCCCGTGTCCTCCCTGAACCGGCGGGCCACCGACGCCGCGACGAGCGCGCCCGCCGCGATGACGAGTGTGGAGAACGCCCAGGTGAGGGGCCACACGGACGCATCGGGCTGCTCGCTGTGCGTGCGGAACGAGACGTACATGAGCGTGGCCGGGGGCGCCGCCACCAGCAGCAGGGGCCAGGCGAGGGCGTCACGGCGGCCGAAGTACGCGGCCAGGAGGAGCAGGCACACGGCCAGGCCGGCGACGCCGAGGACGGTCGCCGGGGTCGTCTCCGTGGTCGAACCGAACGACTCGGGGCGGTTGCGCAGATCCCAGGGCAGGCAGAGAAGGTACGCCGCCGAGGACAGCGCGGCACCCAGCAGGCGGGTCAGCCAGCGTTCCGTCCAGGGGCGCTTCGACAGCGGGCCCAGCAGCTTCTCGGTCATGGGAACCAAGGTTCCCCCGTCGCACACAGGGCCGACAGAGTACGCGTACTCAGTTCCCCTCCCCATTCCGCAGAGGTGGACGGCGGGGCGTACGGGCGGGACGTAGGGCCGGCCCTCGGCCTAGAATCCCGGATCATGAAGGGACTGCTGTTACGGCTGTCCGCCCTCGACGCGGACGCGGCGGCGGCGCTGCGGGTCATCGCGCACTTCGAGGCTCTGCTCGGTGCGGGGCGGCGGCTCGACGCCGAGTCGCTCGTACGGTCCACCGCGGGGCTGGCCGAGTGTCCGGCGGGGCTTGAAGTGGGCGGGCGCACGGTGCGGTTCGGGCCTGCGGGGACCCTGCCCGCGGAGCCCCTCGGCGCGGTTTCCGGGAGTGCCGAGTTCGCGCCGGGCGGCCGGGTCTGGCTGGAGCGGCCGGGAGCGCCGGGCCCCCTCGACGAACTGGTCCTGGAGTGGCTGGCCATCGCCGCCGGCGTCGTCCACGGGAGCCGTGAGCAGGACTTCGCGCCCGCCCAGGTGGCCGATCCGGCGCTGGTCGAGCGGGTGCTGTCGGAGCGCGAGGCCGTGGAGGACCGGGCGCGGGCGCTGCGCCTGCTGGGTCTGGCACCCGAGTTGCCGCTGCGGGTGGTGGCCGTCGCCGGGGCCTCCTCGGTCGCCGTGCTCGGGCGTCGCGAACTGCGTCCCGGGGTCCGGGTGGCCGCGGTCGGGCCGCTCGCCGTCGCGCTCGCGCCGGGCGCCGCGTCGTCCGCCGACGAGTTGCGGGCGTTCGTCCGTGACCAGGGTGCCCGGGGGGTACAGATCGGGGTCGGCGGCAGCGTGCCGGCCCTGGACGCCGCGGCCTCCTGGGCCCAGGCACGGCTGGCCCTGCGGTTCGCCGTCGATGTCGTCGGTCTGCCGGACGAGGCCGTCGTCGACCACGACGCGCTGGGCCCGGTCGCGCTGCTCGCCGACATCCCCGTCGACCGGCTGCGGGCCCAGCCCGATGTCCGCGCGCTGGTCGGCCTCGCCGAGGGCAGAGGCGGCCCGGCGGCCCTGGCCGCGCTGACCGCCTTCCTCCGCACGGGCTCGCTCCGCCATGCCGCCACCGACCTCCACCTGCATCACAGCTCGGTCGCCGCCCGGCTGTCGGGCGTGGAGAACGCCCTGGGATACCGCCTGAGCGACCCGCAGGACCGTTTCCGAGCCCAACTGGCGTTGTACGCGGTGCGGTTGGCGGAGCCGGAGACGTAGGACGTGGTCGGCCGGGAGGCGGGCGGCACCTTCGCCCTTCCCCTACGCCCTTCCCCTTCACCTTTCGGAGCCGAGGCGTGAACCGCCTCTGCCGCAGCGCCTACCGCGGCGCTTTTCGCAGTGCCCTTCGCAGTGCCTACCGCGGTGCCTACCGCAGTGCCTTGCGCAGCACCGTCACCGCCTCCGCCGCGTCCCTCCGGGACACCTCCGCGTGCTCGACAAGACCCGAGCCGTGGAAGGTGCCCGGGAACAGGTGCAGTTCCACGCCGACACCGGCCGCGAGCAGCGCACGCGCGTAGTCGATGCCCTCGTCCCGCAGAGGATCGAACTCCATCACGGAGATGTACGCGGGCGGCAGCCCGGCGAGTTGTTCGGCGGTGGCCCGGGCGGGAGCCGCGTAGAGCGGGACGTCGGCGCTGCCAGGCATGCCGGGGCCCAGATAGTGGTCCCAGCTGATGACCGCGTTGGGCCGGTTCCACACGGGCGTGTCGGTGAAGGCCCGCATGCTGGGCGTGTCGAGGCGGTCGTCGACTTCGGGTATGCCGAGGTACTGGAAGACGATCGCGGGGCCTCCCCTGTCGCGGGCGAGGAGGGCGAGGCCTGCCGCGATACCGGCGCCCGCGCTGAAGCCGAGGAGGGCGGTCCTCGCGGGGTCGATGCCGAGTTCGGCCGCGTTCTTGGCGAGGTGGACCAGTCCGGCGTACGCGTCCTCGACGCCGGCCGGATAGGGGTGCTCGGGGGCGAGCCGGTACTCCACGGAGAACACGGCGGCGCCCAGTTCCCGTGCGAGCGCCACGTTGGTGCCGTGGTCGAAGTCGACGTTGCCCAGGATGAATCCGCCGCCGTGGATGTCGTAGACCACGGGCAGCGGGCCTTCGACGCCCTGCGGGCGGTAGCCGCGCAGGACGACGTCGGGCGCGCCCTCCGGTCCGGGCGCGACCACTTCGAAGACGTCCACGCCGGTGGCGTCCACGCCTTCGAGGGCCGCCTGGATACCGGCCTCCATCTCCGTGCGGGCCCCTTCGAGATCCGAACAGTCGGCCCTCGGCAACATGGGTACGACCGCGGCGAGTTCCGGGTCGAGCGGGTAGGTCGTCATGCGTCGTCGTCCTCCGATCCGACGCGCCGTCCCGTTCGTCCCGTTCGTCGCGGTGTCGCGGTGTCGCGGCGCTGTGTCGTTGTGAGAACCGTGTCATGACGCCGTCGTACGGTCATCCGACAGACGTCGGGCAATGCGGTGCCACCACCCGACAGCCGTGCCGCTACGTGCCGTGCCGCGACGCAACGTGCCGCGACGGGCCGCGGCCACCCCGGGCCCCCGGGTGCAGGGCCGGCCCCGGGTGCTAGGCCTTGGCGTCCGCGCCCGCGCCCATGCCCGTTCCCGCTTCCTGGGGCGGCGGCTGCGCCGTAGAGAGCGGGCTGGCGATGTCCTCCAGGGAACGCCCCTCCGCCCGTACCGCGAGCGCCGCCGCGACGAGGCCCGCCGCGCACATCAGGCCGGCGCCGATCTGGAAGGCGAGGACCGTGTCGCCGACGACACCCGTATCGGTGAGTTCCGCGAAGATCAGTGGTCCGCTGATGCCGCCGGCCGCGGTGCCGATGGCGTAGAAGAAGGCGATGGCCATCGCGCGGGTCTCCATCGGGAAGATCTCGGAGACCGTCAGATACGCGCTGCTCGCGCCCGCCGATGCGAAGAACAGGACCACGCACCAGCAGGCGGTCAGCGTGGTCGCGCTCAGCGAGCCCCGGTCGAAGAGCCAGGCCGTGCCGAAGAGCAGCAGGCCGGAGAGCAGATACGTGGACGAGATCATGATCCGGCGGCCCACGGTGTCGAAGAGCCTGCCGAGGAGCAGCGGGCCGAGGAAGTTGCCGGCCGCGATGACGGCGAAGTAGTAGCCGGTGCTGGAGGTCGACACGTCGAAGAACTTGGTGAGGATCGCGCCGAAGCCGAAGGTGATCGCGTTGTAGAGGAACGCCTGCCCGATGAAGAGGGAGAGGCCCAGCACGGCGCGTCTGCGGTATGTCGTGAAGACGGTGCGGGCGATCATGCCGAACCCGATGCTCTTGCGCTGGTGGATGGTGATCTCGCCCTGGGGCGGCGGGAGTTCGCGGCCTGTTTCCTCCTCGATCCGCTGTTCGACCGAGGAGACCAGGCGTTCCGCCTCCTCCCCCTTGCCGTGGATGAACAGCCACCTCGGGCTCTCGGGGACGTTGCGGCGTACGAGCAGGATCACCAGGCCGAGGACGACGCCGAGGGCGAAGGTCAGGCGCCAGCCGACGTTCATCGCGAACAGGCTCGTGTTCAGCGCGACGATCGACAGGAGCGAGCCGGCGATCGCGCCCAGCCAGAAGCTGCCGTTGATGATCAGGTCGACCCGGCCGCGGAACTTGGAGGGGATCAGCTCGTCGATCGCCGAGTTGATGGCCGCGTACTCGCCGCCGATGCCGAAGCCGGTGAGGAAGCGGAAGACGAAGAACCACCAGGTGGAGAAGGAGAGCGCCGTCATGGCGGTGGCCGCGAGGTAGACGGCCAGGGTGACCATGAACAGTTTGCGGCGGCCGAAGATGTCCGTGAGCCGGCCGAAGAACAGGGCGCCCGAGCAGGCTCCGGCCACGTAGAGCGCGGCGGCGATACCGGTGACCTGCGCGGCCGAGACGGGCAGTCCGCTGCCGGACTCGGAGAGACGGCCGGCGATGTTGCCGACGACGGTGACTTCCAGGCCGTCCAGGATCCAGACGGTGCCGAGCCCGATGACGATGGTCCAGTGCCAGCGTGACCAGGGCAGCCGGTCCAGGCGGGCGGGTACGGCGGTGGTGACGGCTCCGGTGCCGGCGTCGCTGTCGGCGTTACTGTCGGCATTGCTGTCGGCGTCGGTGACGGCCATGGCGCCCTCCTGCGGCTCGGGGACACGGCCCCGAGTTCCCCGATGCGCCGCCCTCTCACCTGCCGCTTCGCACCTGCCGCTTCGCACGCCGCCGGGCGCGGGGCTGAGCCCCTTCGAGGGCGCTACGCCCCCAGGGCCCGCGACACCGTATAGATCAACAGGCCCGCCAGCGAGCCGACCACCGTGCCGTTGATCCGGATGAACTGCAGGTCACGGCCGATGTGTGCCTCGATCTTCCGGGACGTGTGCTCGGCGTCCCAGCCCGCGACGGTGTCGGTGATGAGGGAGGTGATCTCGTCGCGGTACGTCGTCACGACGTACACCGCGGCCCCCTCGACCCACCCGTCGACCTTGGCCTGCAGCTTCGGGTCGGTGGCCATCCGCGCGCCGAGGGACAGCAGCGAGGCCCGCACGCGCAGCCGCAGCTCGCTGCGCTCGTCCTCCGCCGCGGACACGATCATCTGCCGTACGGAGGACCAGGCGGACGCGATGAGGTCCTGGACCTCGCCGCGGCCGAGGACCTCGCGCTTGAGGTTCTCCACGCGCGCGCGGGTGTCCGTGTCGGACTGGAGGTCGGAGGCGAAGTCGGTGAGGAACCGGTCGAGGGCGCCGCGGGCCGGGTGGGCGGGCATGTCGCGCATCTCGGTGATGAAACGCAGCAGCTCCTTGTAGACGCGCTCGCCGACCCTCTTGTCGACGAACCGCGGGGTCCAGCCGGGGGCGCCGCCCTGTACGG
>NZ_LIPP01000150.1 GCF_001418335.1 Streptomyces aurantiacus
CCACCCTTGGCCAAGGGTGGCAACCAGACGGCTCCACCGCCCGACTTGGCAAGTGACGTACCACTTCGCCACCGTGCGCAGGTGCAAGTTGGGTGTGGGTTTCCCCGATGGCCGCAAGATGCGGGAGACAAGTGGCCAGTATGGTGGTGCGCGCCGCCGAGCCGCCCGAATCGAGGTCGAGTAAACGGGCGGTGGAGCCAACCAGGAGAACCTGCCTTGAGTCGTGAAACTGACAGTTCGTCCTCCGGGCCCAACGGGCGCGGGGGAACCGCATACCCGTCGGGGACTCCGCCGTACGGAACGCCGATGGCTTCCGACGCCGACACCGACACGGGGCGTACCGCCGGTGACCGGCCGGAACAGCCCAAGACCGAGACCACGTTGACGACGCGGATCCGCATCAACATCCCCGGGTCCCGGCCGATTCCGCCGGTCGTCGTGCGCACGCCCGTCGCGAACGGAGAGTCCTCCGACGCCACTAGTGTGCCGCGGCCCGCCGCTCCGGACGCCGGACCCGGTGCCGGGCCGGGTGCCGGACCGGGAGGAGCCGTGGACTCCGACACGGGGACTCAGGCCATGCCCGTCGTCGGTGGTGGCGCGGATGAGAAGAAGAGCGACTGGTTCGCTCCGCGCAAGTCCGGTGCGCCGAAGGGCGCTCCGGCCGGTGGCCACGCCAACGGCGCCGGAATGGCCGCCGGTTCGGGCGCCCAGGGCCCGGGAACGGGCTCCGGCGCGGGAGTTGCTCCCACCGCCCCCACCGCTCCCATCAGCACGCCTCCGGCGCTGCCCGGCCGTACCGGTGCCCCGAAGGGCCCCGGCGCCGGTGGTGCGGCCCGGCCCGGCGGTACCAATGGCGCGGGGTTGCCCGGCGCGGGCGGTACCGGGCCTGTGGCGCCCGGTCATGGCGGCGGTACAGGCTCCTTCGACGTGTCCCGGGCGCTGGCCGCGGGGCCGTTGGGCTCCGGGCCCGGCGAGTCCCCGTATCCGCCGAAGGCCCCCGCGGCGGGTGACGGCACCGCCGAGCCGCGTCGCGACGGGCTCCCGTACTTCTCCGACGGCGGCCAGAGTGGCCAGGGCGGCGGTCAGGGAGGCGGCCAGGGCGGTCCTTCGGGTCCGACCAGTGGGCCCGCCACGGGGCATACGTCTCCGGCGGCACCCGGCGGTCCGGGTGGTCCGGGTGGTCCGGGCGGTCAAAACTTGCCTGGTGGGCCCGGAGGTACGGGCAGCCACAGGGCTCCTGGTGGCCAAGGCACCCACAGTGGCCCTGCCGGCCCCGGCGGTACCGGCACCGGCAGTCACGCGGCCCCCAGCGGCCCCGGTGGCCCTGGTGTGCCGGGCGGCGGCGGACCCCGTGTCCAGGACGCCTCCGGCTTCCCCGGCGGCAAGGGTGCCCAGAGCGGCTCCGCCTTCCCCGGTGCCCCCGCGGGCGCCGGCCACCCCGGTGGCGGGATGAGCGACGACACCGCGATCCTCACCCCGCAGGTGCCCGCACCCCCGCCCGAACAGGGTGCGCCGGGCTACGGCGGCGCCGGCGAGAACGTCTCCGGACACACCCTCACCAGCGGCATCCCCGTCGTGCCCCCCGCCCCGAACTCACCGTTCGGACCGGGCGCGCACACCGAAGGACCGCTGCCGCACCAGCCCCCGAAGCTGCCGGACCCCGTCTCACCGCCCGCGCCCGCCGCCTCGCGGCCCAAGAAGAAAAAGGGCCGCAACAAGCTGGTGCTCCTGGTCACCGGCGTGGTGACCCTGGGTGGCATCGCGTACGGCGCCGGACTGCTCATGAACCACTCCGACGTGCCCAAGGGCACCAACGTGCTCGGTGTGGACATCGGCGGCGGCACCCGTGACGAGGCCGTCCAGAAGCTCGACGACGCCTTCAAGGCGCGGGCGGCCAAGCCGCTCCAGCTCTCGGTCGACGGCGACACCGTCGCGCTCAAGCCGGACCAGGCCGGGCTCCAGCTCGACAGCCAGTCCACCGTGCGGGCCGCCGCGTCCAGCGACTACAACCCCGTCTCGGTGATCGGCTCGCTGATCGGCAACGAGCGTGTCGTCGCCCCTGTGATGCCCGTCGACGAAGAGAAGCTGGCTGCCGCCCTTGAGGGCGCCGCGGGCGGCTCCGGCTCGGCGACCGAGGGCACGATCAAGTTCCAGTCGGGCAAGGCCGTCGCCGTCTACGGCAAAGCGGGCAAGGGCATCGACGTCGGCCGGTCGACGCAGGCCGTCGAGGACGCGTACCGCACGCAGGTGGAGACCGGGAGGTCGGCCGCCGTCAAGGTACCCACCACGGAGAAGGAGCCGAAGGTCACCAAGGCCGAGGTCGACCGCATGATGAAGGCGTTCGCGCAGCCGGCGATGTCCGGCCTCGTGACCGTCAAGGCGGGCACGGCGGTGGTCCAGTTCAGCCCGGAGAACTCCCTGTGGAAGTTCCTCGGCGTCAAGGCCACCCCGGAGGGCAAGCTGGTCGACTACTACGACCTGCCCGCGCTGAAGGAGCTGTACGGCGGCGCGTTCGACGGCGTCCTGATCACCCGGGGCAACGGCAAGAAGACCGCCGTGACCCCCCAGGACGTGGTCGGCGCACTGCGCCAGGCCCTCGTCGGCAAGACGGCGGCGGACCGCGTCGGCGAGATAGAGACCGACCCCAGCTAGGTCCTGTCCGGTCGACGCCTGGACAAAAGCGGTACGCCAACGGCACGGAAACGAGTGGGCACCCGGTGATCACCGGGTGCCCACTCGCATCTGGACCTGCGGCAGCGGTCAGTTGAGCATCGCGCGAGCCGCGTGCGCCTGGCTCCGTACCCGGTCGGCCGCCGGTCCGTCGACGGCGGCCACGATCTCCGCGTACGCGTCGAGTTCGGTGGCGCCGGTGAGGAAGTCACCCCGCTGGACGAGGAGTTGGGCACGCTCGTAGCGCAGGCGGGCCGGGTGCGAGGGGAGCAGGAGCGAGAGGTCGACCGCCCAGAGGGCGACCTCGGAGCGTTCGGGACGGGCGGCGGCCCAGGCGCGGACGTTGTTGAGGACGCGCAGGACGACGTCGAGCGGATCGGCGGGCGAGAGCATCGACGGATCGAGCGGCGAGCCGGTGGAGCCTGCCACCAGCAGTTCGGCGTCGGTGCCGGTCAGCACCCGGCCGCCGTCGAAGGGGTCGACCAGGACCTGTTGTTCGGGCGGGCCGAAGCCGACGACGAAGTGACCGGGCAGGGCGACCCCGCAGACGGGTGCCCCGGCCCGCCTCGCCACCTCCATCCACACCACCGAGAGCAGGATGGGCAGTCCGCGGCGGCGCCGCAGCACCTCGTGCAGCAGCGAGGACTCCAGACGCTGGTAGTCGCCGGGCGTACCGCGGAACCCGAGGCCGTCGCCGAGGTGCTCGGCGAGCGCCGTGGCCCAGGAACGCGGTCCGCCGGGCCGGAACGGCAGCTCCCCGGCCAGCCGGTCCAGCTCGATCTGGGCCGCGTCCATCCCGGCCTCGGTCAGTTTCCCGTCCGCCTGGGCACCCACCAGCAGGCACAGGACCGACAGGTCGGGGCGCTCGGACCGCGCCTCGTCGGCGAACCGCCGCCGCCACTCGGCGCTCCGCTCCGGCCCGGGAGGTTGAAGAGGACGCATAGCTTCCTCGTGCCCTTTCACGCCGATCGATACCGGGGCGCTGCGCTGCTTCGGGGTGCGACCGCGTCGAGGTTGGCTGCGTCGGGGGCGGCTGCGGTGGGGTCGGGTGCGGCCCGGTGGGGGCTTGTCGCGCAGTTCCCCGCGCCCCTTACGGGGCCCGCGGGCGGCGTGGGTTCGCGGTAGTGGTGGTACGTGTGATGCGTGGCGAAGCCCATCCGGGTGTACAGCGCCCGTGCTCCCGCGTTCTCGGTCTCCACCTGGAGCCAGCCGGCCGAGGCGCCCTCGGCCAGGGCCTGCCGGGCGAGCGCCGTCATCACGGTGGTGGCGAGGCCCTGTCGGCGCAGCGCGGGATCCACCTCCACCGCGGCGAACCCGGCCCAGCGGCCGTCGACCACGCAACGGCCGATCGCCGCCGGCACGCCCGGCTCGGCGCCGGGCACGGTCGCGAACCACACCGAGGGCCCGCTGCCCAGCACCTTCAGCGCCACCTCGCTCACCCCCTTGCGCTGGTAGCGGCCCAGCCATCCCTCGTCGGCCTGGCGCGACAGCGCGACCGTCCGCTCGGAGCCCGGGACGGAGCCCGGCGCGGGGTCCGAGTCCGGGACCGGCTCCGGGAGATCGGCCACCGGTGCCAGCGCGCCGATCCACAGCTCAGCGGTCACCTCGCGCACCCACCCCCGCGCCTCCAACTCGGCGCAGAGCGGTTCCTGCGTACCCTCGGCGCCCGTCGCGGTCTGCGCGTACGCGGGCAGCCCCCGGGCCGCGTACCACTGCCGTACGAGTGACAGGGCCTCGTCCAGGGGCACGCCCGGATCGCCGAGAGGAAGTACCGAGTTGGCGCGGCGCGTGAAGCCGGACGCGGCCCGCAGCTCCCACTCCCCGAGCCGCTCGCGCTCCACCGGCTGCCAGGCCCGCGCGGCGACCCGCGCGAGCTCCTCGTACGAGGCCGCGGGGCCCCTGCGCCGGGCCGGCGCAGGCGGGACGATCTTGCCCGCCACCAGCGCCGATTCCGGAATACGGACGCTCTCACCGGAGCGGCGTGTGATCAGCAGCACACCGTCGTCCCATGATGTGAGAACGCCAACCGTGTCGGTGAACTTCTCACCCTCAGGGGCCCCTTCGCGCAACCGTCGTACTGAGACGCGTTTCCCCACGTCAGCGGGGGTGACGCGGACGTCGAGCCGGAAGTGTGCGGAGAAATCCACAGCTCAGTCCACCCCTCCTGTTCGGATCATGCCCAAGAACGGAGATACTAGGTGCGGGCATCGACGACGCCGCGCTCCCGCGCGCCAGGTGGCGGGGCCTGAAGACGGCTCGCCAGCGCCCTATCGAGGAGGAACGACAGCGTGACCTACGTCATCGCGCAGCCTTGTGTCGACGTCAAGGACAAGGCGTGCATCGAGGAGTGCCCGGTCGACTGCATCTACGAGGGCTCCCGGTCCTTGTACATCCACCCGGACGAATGCGTCGACTGTGGTGCCTGTGAGCCGGTCTGCCCGGTCGAGGCGATCTTCTACGAGGACGACACTCCCGAGGAGTGGAAGGACTACTACAAGGCGAACGTCGAGTTCTTCGACGAGCTCGGCTCGCCCGGCGGTGCCAGCAAGCTGGGACTCATCGAGCGCGACCACCCCTTCGTCGCAGCGCTGCCGCCGCAGAACCAGTAAGCGGTCCGTGCGCGCTCACGGCCCCGCCCCCGCCCCGCGCGGTGGCAGGGGGAGCGCAGCCTAGGTCCCGCACGGCCCGCCGCCGTGCGGGACCGCCGTGTTTGCCGTACGCGCCCACACGTACGTACGCGTACGGATGTGCCGTCCGTGCGAGAAAGTGAGCCAGAACCCGTGTCCGCAGTCTCCGACCGGCTTCCCGTCTTTCCCTGGGACAAGCTGGAGCCCTTCAAGGCGACGGCCGCCGCTCACCCGGGCGGCATCGTCGACCTCTCCGTTGGCACCCCGGTCGACCCGGTGCCCCAGCTGATCCAGAAAGCCCTGGTCGCGGCCGCCGACTCGCCCGGCTATCCCACGGTGTGGGGCACCCCGGAACTGCGGGACGCACTGGTCGCCTGGTGCGAGCGACGGCTGGGCGCACGGGACTTCACCCACCGCAACGTCCTGCCGGTGGTCGGTTCCAAGGAACTGGTGGCCTGGCTGCCGGTCCAGCTGGGGCTCGGACCGGGCGACAAGGTGGCCTATCCGCGTCTGGCGTACCCGACGTACGAGGTCGGTGCCCGGCTGGCGCGCGCGGACCACGTCGCCTACGACGACCCGCTGGAGCTGGACCCCGCCGGCCTGAAGCTGCTGTGGCTCAACTCCCCGTCGAACCCCACGGGCCGTGTGCTCTCCCAGCAGGAGCTCACCCGGATCGTCGCCTGGGCACGCGAGCACGGCATCCTCGTCTTCGCCGACGAGTGCTACCTGGAGCTGGGCTGGGAGGCCGACCCGGTCTCGGTCCTGCACCCCGAGGTGTGCGGCGGCTCGTACGAGGGGATCGTCGCGGTCCACTCGCTGTCGAAGCGGTCGAACCTCGCGGGCTACCGGGCGGCGTTCCTGGCCGGTGACTCCGCGGTCCTGGGCGACCTCCTCCAGATCCGCAAGCACGGCGGCATGATGCCGTCCGCGCCCACACAGGCCGCCGCGGTCGCCGCCCTCTCGGACGACACCCACGTCCATGAGCAGCGCGAGCGGTACGCGGCCCGTCGGCAGGCCCTCCGGGACGCCCTCCTGGGGCAGGGCTTCCGTATCGAGCACAGCGAGGCGGGCCTCTACCTCTGGGCGACCCGCGACGAACCCTGCTGGGACACGGTGGCCCACCTGGCCGACCTCGGCATCCTGGTGACCCCGGGCGACTTCTACGGCCCCGCGGGCAACACGTTCGTACGCGTGGCACTGACAGTCACGGACGAACGGGTACAGGCAGCAACACACCGCCTGGCCCCCCGATAACGCCTGACGGCGCCCCCGAAGGGGCGCCGTTCAGGGGCGCGGGGAACTGCGCGCCCAGCCACAACGAACCGGCACACGCCCTCCGGCGCACGCTCCGGGCACGGGCATGGGCCAGGCACCGACGAAGGGGTCCAGGGAACTCTCCCTGGACCCCTTCCCCGTACAAGCCCGGCGGCAAGCCAACCCGCAGGCTAGCCGAGCGGCAGCCCCTGCAGCGGCAGCCCCTCGGTGGGCAGCCCGCCCTTCGCGACCGCGTCGGTCGGCAGCCCACCACCGGCGGCCGACCCCGCGGTGTCACCGAGCACGTCACCCGTGGTCCCGGCAACGTCGCCGGCGGTCTTCTGAGCGGCCGGCGTCGCGGTCTTGACGGCCTGGCCGCCCGCCTTGCCCGCGACGGGCACGGCCTTCTTCACGGCCTTGCTGCCCGTGTCGCCGGCCTTGCCGGTGGCGGTCTGCGCGACTCCGTCGACGGTGGTGCCCGCGTTGTCCAGCGCGGTCAGGCCGCCGAGGTCGGGGGTGGCCGGCAGTTCGGCCGCGCTCGCGGAGCCGGCCGCACCGACCACGGGCGCCGCTCCCGCTGCGATGAGCAGCGCGGCACGGGCGATCCGACGGGTCAGGGGGAGGGACATGGTGCTCCTTTGACGGAAGAGAACGATGAAATGTGCCACCGCGCCCGGCAGTTGACCGACTGGCTGTCGGACGGCCGGTGATCGACCGGTGATCGACCGGCTGTTGATCGTTCCGGGCTCGGACGCAGTGATTACCGCTCGAAGTCCGCGAAGGTTGCGGTGGTCCGACGTAAAGAGTTGGTAATGCGTCGCATTATCGGCTGCGGAGAAAATTGGACAAAGAGGGCGGGCTTGGAAAGTGTGATGAATCCCTACGGCCCTTTGTTCCCAAGGGATTTGCCGTCCATGGGGCGGACGCGGGAGAGGCCTGTGGGAAACCGGCGCGAACGGTCGACACGGCACGCCGGGAGTGCCCCCAACGGGTGATGGCTCGTACTGCTGCTCGGCAGGAGTATGTGCCGGGCGGGTTAGGGTCGACGGCATGGCCGACACCCCACTTGATCTCACGCTGGACGCCGCCCGGCTCACCGCGCAGCTCGTCGACTTCCCCTCGGAGAGCGGCACCGAGAAGCCCCTCGCGGACGCCGTCGAGACCGCCCTGCGCGCCCTGCCGCACCTCACGGTCGACCGGTACGGCAACAACGTCGTCGCGCGTACGAACCTGGGCCGGGCCGAGCGGGTGGTCCTGGCCGGACACATCGACACGGTCCCCATCGCGGGCAACGTGCCGTCGCGCCTCGACGAGGACGGCGTGCTCTGGGGCTGCGGCACCTGCGACATGAAGTCGGGCGTCGCGGTGCAGCTGCGGATCGCGGCCACGGTGCCGGCCCCCAACCGCGACCTCACCTTCATCTTCTACGACAACGAAGAGGTCGCCGCGGACCTGAACGGCCTCAAGCATGTGGCCGAGGCCCGCCCCGACTGGCTGGAGGGCGACTTCGCGGTCCTGCTTGAGCCGTCCGACGGGCAGGTCGAGGGCGGCTGCCAGGGGACCCTGCGGGTGCTCCTGACGACGAAGGGTGAGCGGGCCCACTCCGCGCGCAGTTGGATGGGCTCGAACGCCATCCACGCCGCCTCCCCGATCCTCGCGCGCCTCGCCTCGTACGAGCCGCGCTACCCGGTCATCGACGGCCTTGAGTACCGCGAGGGCCTGAACGCCGTCGGGATCTCCGGCGGGGTGGCGGGCAACGTCATCCCCGACGAGTGCGTGGTGACCGTCAACTTCCGTTACGCGCCCGACCGCACTGAGGAGGAGGCCCTCGCCCATGTCCGTGAGGTCTTCGCCGACTGCGGTGTCGACGAGTTCGTCGTCGACGACCACAGCGGCGCCGCGCTGCCCGGCCTGTCCCATCCGGCAGCGGCCGCCTTCATCGAGGCCGTCGGCGGCACCCCCCAGCCCAAGTACGGCTGGACGGACGTCTCCCGCTTCAGCGCGCTCGGTGTCCCGGCGGTCAACTACGGCCCCGGCAACCCGCACTTGGCGCACAAGAAGGACGAACGGGTGGAAACCGGGAAGATCCTGGCGTCCGAAGAACGACTGAGGGCCTGGCTGACGACGGCCTGACCCGCCCACGTCCCCCCTCCGTAACCCGCGTAGATCTACGCTGAGGTGGAACGATCGCCAAGCGGAGGGAGCGGACATGGCTACCGGCAATCCCGAGGGCAGCAAGCAGCCACCGGAGGAGCAGCAGCTGGGCCCCGTGCTGCGCAGGCGGGGGCAGGTGCAGGGGAGTACGACGGACCAGCGGTTGCTGGACGCCGGCGGCCCTTCGGACTGGGTGCACACCGATCCCTGGCGGGTGCTGCGCATCCAGTCGGAGTTCATCGAGGGCTTCGGCACACTGGCCGAACTCCCGGCCGCCATCAGCGTGTTCGGCTCGGCGCGCACAAAGGCGGGCTCTCCCGAGTACGAGGCGGGGGTCGCGCTCGGCCGTGGCCTCGTCGAGGCGGGCTTCGCCGTGATCACCGGTGGAGGTCCCGGGGCGATGGAGGCGGCCAACAAGGGTGCCTGCGAGGCGAAGGGCGTCTCCGTCGGGCTCGGCATCGAGCTGCCCTTCGAGCAGGGGCTCAACCCCTATGTCGACATCGGGCTCAACTTCCGTTACTTCTTCGTCCGCAAGATGATGTTCGTCAAGTACGCGCAGGGGTTCGTGGTCCTGCCCGGCGGTCTCGGCACCCTCGACGAACTCTTCGAGGCCCTCACCCTCGTGCAGACCCAGAAGGTGACCCGCTTCCCGATCGTGCTCTTCGGTACGGAGTACTGGGGTGGCCTGGTCGACTGGCTCAAGAACACCCTGATCGCCCAGGGCAAGGCCGCGGAGAAGGACCTGCTCCTGTTCCACCTCACGGACGACGTGGACGAGGCGGTGGCGCTGGTGTCGAAGGAGGCGGGGAGGTAGC
This sequence comes from Streptomyces aurantiacus, assembly GCF_001418335.1. Classification (GTDB taxonomy): domain Bacteria; phylum Actinomycetota; class Actinomycetes; order Streptomycetales; family Streptomycetaceae; genus Streptomyces; species Streptomyces aurantiacus. Next base: position 9,521 of record NZ_LIPP01000150.1, read on the forward strand.
GGGCCTTTTCATCGCCCCCGCCGCCCCCTCAAACGCCGGAGGGGCTGAAATACCAGCCCGTCCGGCGTTTGAGGACGAGGCCGTTCAGGCCGATAGGGGGGTCTGGGGGCGCAGCCCCCAGAAGCGACGGGAAGGGTAGGGGCGGCGG
>NZ_LIPP01000151.1 GCF_001418335.1 Streptomyces aurantiacus
GTAAAAGAGAAAGGTATGAACGGGAGAACGAAGCGTGCCACGGAGGCAGGTGGGAGGGGGGCGGGGCGGGCGGGCTGGCTGGGGCGGGCGGAGGACGAGACGAAGGACGAGACGAAGGGCGAGGCGGAGGACGAGACGGCGGGCGGGTGTCCGGCCCGGAACTGTTGCGAGTGTCCGGCCCCCCCCCGGGAACTATTGCGGACGGCGATCACGGGGTGGCCGGTACGCTTGCAGGTGTTTCACGTGAAACATGTCCCCGACCGCGAAGACTGGATGAACGACGATGCATCGGTACAGGTCCCACACCTGCGGCGAGCTCCGCGCCTCTGACGTCGGCAGCGACGTCCGGCTGAGCGGCTGGCTGCACAATCGCCGAGACCTGGGTGGCATCCTCTTCATCGATCTGCGCGATCACTACGGCATCACGCAGCTCGTCGCCCGCCCCGGTACCCCCGCGTACGAGGCCCTCGACAAGGTCTCCAAGGAGTCCACCGTCCGTGTCGACGGCAAGGTCGTCTCCCGCGGCGCGGAGAACGTGAACACGGAGCTGCCGACCGGCGAGATCGAGGTCGAGGTGAGCGAGGTCGAGCTGCTCGGCGCCGCCGCCCCGCTGCCCTTCACGATCAACACCGAGGACGGTGTGAACGAGGAGCGGCGCCTGGAGTACCGCTTCCTGGATCTGCGCCGCGAGCGCATGCACCGCAACATCCTGCTGCGTACGGCGGTCATCTCGGCCATCCGTCACAAGATGACGGCGCTGGGCTTCAACGAGATGGCGACCCCGATCCTCAGCGCCACCTCCCCCGAGGGCGCGCGTGACTTCGTCGTCCCCTCCCGCCTCAACCCGGGCCGGTTCTACGCGCTCCCCCAGGCTCCCCAGCAGTTCAAGCAGCTGCTGATGATTTCGGGCTTCGACCGGTACTTCCAGATCGCGCCCTGTTTCCGTGACGAGGACGCGCGTGCCGACCGTTCGCCGGGCGAGTTCTATCAGCTCGACGTGGAGATGTCCTTCGTCGAGCAGGAGGATGTCTTCCGGCCGATCGAGAAGCTCATGACCGAGCTGTTCGAGGAGTTCGGGAACGACCGTCAGGTGACGTCCCCGTTCCCGCGCATCCCGTTCCGCGAGGCGATGCTGAAGTACGGCTCCGACAAGCCGGACCTGCGGGCCCAGCTGGAGCTCACCGACATCACCGATGTCTTCGAGGGCTCGGAGTTCAAGGCCTTCGCGGGCAAACACGTACGGGCGCTGGCGGTGCCGGACGTGGCCGCGCAGTCCCGCAAGTTCTTCGACCAGCTCGGTGACTACGCGGTCTCGCAGGGCGCGAAGGGCCTTGCCTGGGTACGGGTGGCCGAGGACGGCTCGCTGACGGGCCCGATCGCCAAGTTCCTGACCGAGGAGAACGTCGCCGAGCTGACGAAGCGCCTGGCGCTGTCGGCGGGCCACGCGGTGTTCTTCGGCGCGGGCGAGTTCGACGAGGTCTCCAAGATCATGGGCGCGGTGCGCGTCGAGGCCGCCAAGCGCGCCGGGCGTTTCGAGGAGAACGCCTTCCGGTTCTGCTGGATCGTCGACTTCCCGATGTACGAGAAGGACGAGGAGACCGGCAAGATCGACTTCTCGCACAACCCGTTCTCGATGCCGCAGGGCGGTCTGGAGGCCCTGGAGACCCAGGACCCGCTGGACATCCTGGGCTGGCAGTACGACATCGTCTGCAACGGCGTCGAGCTGTCCTCCGGCGCCATCCGGAACCACGAGCCGGAGATCATGCTCAAGGCGTTCGAGATCGCGGGCTACGACCGGGACACGGTCGAGGAGCAGTTCGCGGGCATGCTCCGCGCGTTCCGCTTCGGCGCTCCTCCGCACGGGGGGATCGCCCCCGGTGTCGACCGCATCGTCATGCTCCTCGCCGACGAGCCGAACATCCGGGAGACCATCGCGTTCCCCCTGAACGGCAACGCGCAGGACCTGATGATGGGCGCGCCGACGGAGCTGGACGAGACGCGGCTGCGTGAGCTGCACCTCTCGGTACGCAAGCCGGTGAACCCGGCGAAGTAGGCGCGCGGCCTGCGCCGGTGACTGTGGGGCGGTGTCACTCCTCGTTGAGAGTGACGCCGCCCCACGGTCGTTGGCGTCAGCGGTCAGCGCGCGTCACGTTTCTCACGCGCACGGCAATCCACAGCCCGCGCCCACGCTGTTGACAGCCTTCTTCCCTAGTTTCCTCGCTCATGACGGGAAACCAGTCGGCCCAGGGGCCGAAACACAAGCGGAACGTGACGCGTCGCAAGGTTGTCGTGGCAGGGGGCGCGGCGGTGGCCGCGGTGGGTGTGGGCGGCGCGATCGCCGCGACCGCGAACGCCGGCCAGACGACGAAGGGCACGTCGCCGACCGCCACCTCGACCTCGACCTCGGCCTCAGCGGAGACCTGCTACAAGCTCACCTCGGAGACCACCGAGGGCCCGTACTACATCGATGCCGACAAGCTCCGGCAGGACATCACCGAGGACAAGGAGGGCATCCCCCTGACCCTCCGCCTCAAGGTGATCGACAACGAGACGTGCAAGGCCGTCAAGAACGCCGCCGTGGACGTCTGGCACTGCGACGCGCTGGGCATCTACTCCGGTTACGAGGACCTCTCCACCGGTGGCGGCGGCGGTGGCGGCACGCCGCCCAGCGGAACGCCCACCGGCACACCGACCGGCTCCCCGCCCGAGGGCGGCGGCGGGGAGCCGGTCGGTGTGCCGGT
>NZ_LIPP01000152.1:0-204 GCF_001418335.1 Streptomyces aurantiacus
GCTGAGCCAAGCCGGGCCGGCCCGGGGAGGCGGTCCGGGGAGGCGGGCGGCGGCCGTGCCGTTGCTCGCGCCCGGGGAGTGACGGTCGTGCCGCGGCCCGGGCTGCGAGGGAGGTAGCCGTCGTGCGGGCCCCCGGGCCCGGGAACGGCGGTCGTGCCTGAGCCCGGGAAATGGCGGTCGCGCGCCGCAGCCCGGACTGCGACA
>NZ_LIPP01000152.1:237-27451 GCF_001418335.1 Streptomyces aurantiacus
CTGCGACAGAGGTAGCCGTCGTACGGGCCCCCGGCCCGGGGCGGCGGCCGTCGTGCCGCGGCCCGGGGAGGGGGCCGTTGTGCCGCGCCCCGGGCCCGGGGCGGCAGCCGTCATAGGTGGCGGGCACCTCAGTTTCCGGCGTACGCCTTCTCCAGAGCGGCGATGTCGAGCTTGTGCATCTTGAGCATCACGCCCATGGCGCGGCCTGCCTTCTCCTGGTCCGGGTCGCTGATCATCTCGATCAGCCTCGTCGGAACGACCTGCCAGGAGAGGCCGAACCTGTCCTTGACCCAGCCGCAGGGGCCCTGCTCGCCACCGCCGTCGATGAGCGCGTCCGAGTAGAAGTCCACCTCGGCCTGGTCCGCGCAGTCGATCTGGAAGGAGATGGCCTCGGTGAACTTGAACTCCGGGCCGCCGTTCAGCCCGACGAACTTCTGGCCGTTGGCCACGAAGTCGACGGTGACGACGGAACCGGCGGGCCCGGGCCCGGCCTCCGTGGCACGGACGACCTTTCCGAGCTCGGAGTTCTTGAAGACCGAGACGTAGAAGTTCGCCGCCTCCTCGGCCTGGCCGTCGAACCAGAGACACGTGGTGAAACCGTCGGTGCTCATGGGTACCTCCTGGAGCGGAAACGCTGTCACCTGTATCGACTGATCCTCGAACGGAAACTCATCGGTGGCGCGGGCAGCGGTTCCGGACGGGTCGCTTCCGGGCCGGCCGCGTTCGCCGGCGGCGGGGTCGGTCGCGCGCTCCGAAATGGCGGTGACCACGGCTTTTATTCACCTGCCCGGGTCCCGCCACGGAACTAGCATGACCCGCCATGACCGCCAAGACCTCCCCGCACGGTGACAGTGCCGCGCCCATCCTGCCCTTCCGCGTCGACATCCCGCAGGCCGACCTCGACGATCTGCACGCGCGCCTGGACCGCACGCGATGGCCCGACGAACTGCCGGGCGTGGGCTGGGCCCACGGGATTCCGCGCGCCTACCTCAAGGAACTCGTGGAGTACTGGCGGCACTCCTACGACTGGCGCGCGGCGGAGGCGCGGCTCAACGAGTGGCCCCAGTTCACGACGGTCGTCGACGGGGCGAACCTCCACTTCGCGCACATCCGCTCGCCGGAGCCGGACGCGACCCCGCTGGTCATCACGCACGGCTGGCCGGGATCGATCGCCGAATTTCTCGATGTGGTGGGTCCGTTGACCGACCCGCGGGCCCACGGCGGTGATCCCGGGGACGCCTTCCACGTGGTGGTCCCGAGCCTTCCCGGGTTCGGCCTTTCAGGGCCCACGCGGGACACCGGCTGGGAGCACCGCCGGATCGCCGCCGCGTTCGCCGTGCTGATGGACCGGCTCGGCTACCGGCGGTTCGGCGCGCAGGGCGGCGACTGGGGAGCGGCGATCTCCCGCGAGCTGGGCCGTGCCCACCCCGACCGGGTGATCGGCGTCCATCTGAACCTGCTGCCCGGCGCCCACGCCACCACCGAGCCGACTCCTGAGGAGCTGGCCGCGCTGAGCCCCCGGGAACGCGAACGCACCCTCGCCTCGTGGCGGCGCCACCAGGAGTGGACCCGCGAACGCCAGGGGTACGCCGACCTCCAGTCGACCCGGCCGGGGACCCTCGCCTACGGGCTCACGGACTCGCCCGTCGGCCAACTCGCCTGGATCGCCGAGAAGTTCAAGGAGTGGACGGACTCGGAGGAGCGCCCCGAGGACGCGGTCGACCGGGACCAGCTGCTCACCGACGTGATGCTGTACTGGCTCACGGGGACGGCCGGTTCGTCCGCGCGGATCTACTACGAGCGCGCGCACGCGGACGGCGGGGGCGCGCCCGAGCGGCCGTCGGCCGTACCGACCGCGCTCGCCGTCTTCCCCCGGGACAACTTCATTCCGCTGCGGCACCGCGCGGACCGCACGGACACCGTCGTGCGGTGGACCGAGTTCGACCGGGGCGGCCACTTCGCGGCGATGGAGGAGCCGGAGCTGCTCATCGGGGACGTACGAGCCTTCTTCCGCCGGCTGCGGGAAGACGACGGCGGTCGCGGAGACGGCGGCAGTCGGGGAGACGGCGACAGTCGAGGGGGCGGCGGCGGCAACTGACCGTCCCCTTCCGGATGAACGGCGTGGGAACTGCCGTACAACCCTTGGGCACCATGCGGTGTCAAACAGGGCGCCGGACAAGGAACGGGCCCTTTCCGGACACCCCCGCGCTGCCCAGCCGTTCTTCTCGACAGGAGCCGACTCATGCGCAAGAACCGTTCCACAGCACTGGCCGCGGCATCATTTCTCCTGCTGGCGGGGTTGAGCATCGCCACCGCCCCGTCCGCGTACGCCGGAACTCCCGGCAGTACGCACGCCGACGACCGCAACAGCGACTTCAACGGCGACGGGTACGAGGACGTCCTGGTGGGCGCCCCCGGCGCGACCGTCAGCGGCAAGAAGGGCGCGGGACTCGTGACCGTGCAGTACGGCTCGTCGAGGGGCATCGGGACGACCGGCGCCGCCCTCTTCAGCCAGTCCACGGCAGGCATCGCGGGAGCCGCCGAGACGGGAGACGGCTTCGGCAGGGCGGTCGCCACCGGCGACCTGGACGGGGACGGGTACGACGACGCGATCGTCGGCATCCCCGGCGAGGACATCGGGACCGTCGCGGACGCGGGCGGCATCGTGATCCTGTGGGGGGCCAAGGCCGGGCTCACCGGTGCGGCCGGCGACTGGCTCGAAGCGCAGGAGCCCACCGCGGGCGAGCAGTTCGGCGCGGGACTCGCCGCGGCGCACTTCACGAACGACACACCGGGCGACCTGCTGGCGGTCCTCGACCGCGACGAACTGCAGCTCTTCGGCTACGACGCCGCCGCGGCCGGCTCCCTGGAGCGGCGCTCGTCCGCGCGGCTCTCCGCCCGGGCGGAGGAGCGCGACATCCTGCCCAAGTCACTGACCACGGGCGACTACGACGACAACGGGTTCGCGGACCTCGTCGTCTCGGGCGTGACGGCCGGGGACGAGCCCGGTCACGGCTGGTCCTCGTACCTGTCCGGGCACGCGGACGGGCTGACGTACGAGCGGGACGTGCGCGGCGGTCCGGTCGCCGCGTCCGGTGACATCGACAACGACGGGTACGACGACCTGGTGACCGGCGAGCCGAACTCCCCCGACGACGGCGGCGAGACCACGACCGGCGGTGTGGTCGGCGTGCGCTACGGCGGCGAGAGCGGGCCCGCGGACGAGGTCCAGTGGTGGACGCAGGACTCCGCCTCCGTCCCCGGCATCGCCGAGCGTGGTGACGGCTGGGGCACGGACCTGTCCGTGGCGGACACGAACGGGGACGGGTACGCGGACGTGGCGATCGGTGCCGCGGGCGAGGACATCGGCACGGTCGCCGACGCGGGCGCGGTGTGGATCCTGCGCGGGGCGGCCGCCGGCCTGACCGCGACGGGCGCCTCGTCCTGGGACCAGGACTCCGCCGACGTGCCCGGCGTCCCCGAGAAGGGCGACAAGTGGGGCGGCCAGGTCCGTCTCACCGACCCCAACAAGGACGGCCGCTTCGGGCTGCTGGCCTCCGCGCCGGGTGAGAACGCCGGAGACGGGTTCGTCTGGGTGCTGTCGGCCGGCGCGGGCGGCGTGACGGCCTCGGGCTCATGGACGTACGGCGCCGACACCCTCGGCGCGCCGTCCCTGGGCGCCGCTTTCGGCGCGGCGATCGACGAGTAGCCCCCACGTCCCCAGGCACCACGCCCTGCCGCCACAGCGTCCCGGACCGGAGAGGTCACGGCCGCCTCCGGGACGCTGCGGATGTCAACTGCTGGTGTCAGCCGCTGATGTCAGTGGGGCGCACTACGGTACGCACCCATGACCGAACCGGACTTCCTGCGCGCCACCCGAACGGCCTACGACTCATGGGCCGCCCCCTACGCCGAGCTCTTCGCCAACGGTCTGGAGGACTTTCCGCTGGACCGGGCGATGCTCGCCGCGTTCGCCGACTTCGTGCGGGCGGACGGCGGCGGCCCGGTCGCCGACCTCGGCTGCGGTCCGGGCCATGTGACGTCCTTGCTGCACTCGCTCGGCCTGGACGCGTCCGGCGTCGACCTGTCGGCGGAGATGATCGCCATCGCCCGGACGGCGCGTCCGGACCTGCGGTTCGAGGTGGGGTCGATGACCGCGCTGGATCTGGCGGACGGCGGGCTCGGCGGTGTGGTGGCCCGCTACTCGATCATCCACACTCCCCCGGAGCGACTGCCCGGGGTGTGCGCGGAGTTCCACCGCGTACTGGCGCCCGGCGGGCATCTGCTGGTCGCGTTCCAGGCCCACGACGACCCCTCGGAGCTCGCGGAGTCCTTCGACCACAAGGTGGCTCTCGCCTACCGCTGGTCCCCCGACCGGGTGGCCGGCCTGCTGACCGAGGCGGGCTTCACCGAGAAGGCCCGGCTCCATCGGGCCCCGACCGAGTCCGAACGCGCCTTCCCCCAGTGCCACTTGCTGCTCAGCAAGGCCTGAGCCCCACCGAGCCCCCGCCGAGGCACGGCGGACCTCGGCCGACCGGGCGCGTCGCGGGCCGGCGGAGATCGACCGGACAGGCCACGGCACTAGCTTCCTTCGGCGCCCAGTTGGCGCAGCACACTGCGGTTGTCGGTGCGTACCCACTCCTCCACGAGACGTCCCCGGTCGTCGAAGCGGAAGATGTTGAGCAGGTCGAACACGACGCGTTCGCCGTTGGGCGGCAGCGGGCCGGCCGGTGACTGGGTGAACTCGCGCACGAAGGTGCCTTCGATCCAGGTCTGGCAGGCGATGTGGTCGCCTTCGGCCACCACGATGCCGCGCCGGATCGCCCGGTCGTCGAAGGCTTCGCGCACCGACGCGAAGTAGGCGGTGAGCCCGTCGAAGTCGGACTCGAAGCCGTCCGGCCCGTGGAAGCGGAACTTCTCCGTGTCGAAGTACGTCGCGGCCTCGGCCGGGTCCTCGCCCGACACCTCCAGCTCACCGGCCCGGACAAGACGCGCCACCAGTTCGTTTCGAGTGAATTGCTGAGTCATGCCCTCAGCCTGCTCCTCTTCAGCCATGCGGTCCAACGATGATTCGGCACCGTTTCCATGACCAGCGCGCATGTTAGTTTGGGCGCCGTGGCTGAGTTCACCCTTACGGGCCTGCGCATCGTTCACCAGGTCGCGGGCGCGGGGTCGTTCACCCGTGCCGCCGAGCTGCTCGGCTACACCCAGTCGGCCGTCTCCCGCCAGGTCGCCGCCATGGAGGCGGCGGCCGGAGCGCCGATCTTCGACCGCACCCGCCGAGGCGTGGCGCTCACCCCGGCAGGCCAGGTACTCGTCCGGCGCGCGACGGAGATCCTCGCCGACATGGCGGCGACCGAGTGGGAACTGGCAGGCCTGCGCGACCGGCTCGCGGGCCGCCTCACGATCGGCGCCTATCCCACCGCCGTCATGGCGTTGGTCCCACGGGCGATGGCGCAGGTGACCTCCGGCCATCCGGGTCTCGCCGTCGTCCTGGAGGAGGCTTCGACGCCGGCCCTGCTCCGGCGGCTACGGGCGGGGCGTTCGGACGTGGTGGTCATCGGGGTCGGCCACGACCTGCCGGACTACGACCTGGGAGAACTACGGCAGACCACGGTGCTCCAGGGTGATCTTCTGGTGGTCGTCCCCGACACACACCGGTTCGCTCACCTCGACGGCGTCACCGTGCCGGACCTCGCCCAGGAGCACTGGATCGCCGGGGACGGCGCGGCGGGCGAGCCGCAGTTCGGCGCCTGGCCGACCCTGTCGGATCCGCACATCGCCCACACCGCGCGCAGCTGGTCGACACGCCTCGGCCTGGTCGCGGCCGGCCTGGGCATCACGGTCATCCCCGACCTGGCTCTCCCGGCCCTGCCGACGGGCGTACGAACCGTGACAGTCACCAACAGTCACTGGCCCGGCCGCGCGACCGTCGCCGTGACCCGACCGCACCCCTCCCCCCAGGCGCAGGCGATGGTGACAGCGCTGCAGAATCAGGCCGCCCTCCTCCGCGATGCCACCGCATAGCGGAAGCGGCTCGGGCGGACGGGCCGACGACGGGACGCGCCGGATCGGGCGGACGGGGCGAATCAGACGGGCAGGGCGGATCAGGCGGCCGGGGCGGACACGAAGGGCAGGGTCCGCTGCATCCGCAGGGCGTCGACCGACTCCGCGAGCAGTTCGTACTCGGTCGTCTCGTCGCTCGTGACGATGCGCACCAGGTGCCCGGCGGCCAACTCCTCGGCTGTCAGCTCCTGTTGCGCCATGTCGCCGCACCACATGCGCAGCATGCCGGGCACATCGGGGGACGTGCTCGCGACGGGCGCCATCGAGTTCGGCGGGAAGTACGGGGCGTCGGGGTTCGGGTCAAGGCGCTCGGCGATCCAGGACGCCCGCTCCCGTAACCACCACATGGCGAGGGCCAGGGTGGGCGCTCGATAGGTGCCGAGCGGCACGCCGACCCACATTCCGCCGCAGACTCCGTACGCGGTGACGTGGCACAGGAATTCGTCGTGCACGATCACACCCCCATTGCATCCGCTCGCCGCCTGTCGGCCTCTCTTTCCCGCGGCTCGTTCTGCCGTGCACAATGGCGCTGTTCTGAGGCGGTTCCTTCACCTGCCGAATGTTCCTAGCCTTCGAGTATCGCCACTCCTGACACTGTGTCACCATGCCTTTCCAGCCAGTCTCCTGGCATATTCGCGACCTCGATTGGCCGAAATGAGCGGGGCCTCGGACGGTTCGGCATCCGGCGCGGGCCGACGTCATCCCCCTGGCCGGAACGCACGTTGTCCCGCCGGTTCGCACCGGCGGGACAACGTCATGCACGCGGACCGTAGAAGGCCGTGAAGGTCAGGCGGCCGACCCCTGCACGACCGCGTCGATGCGGTCGAGCTCGTCCTGCGAGAACTCCAGGTTGGCCGTGGCCGCCAGGCTGTCCTCCAGCTGCTGCGGGCTGCTCGCGCCGATCAGCGCGGAGGTGACCCGGCCACCGCGCAGCACCCAGGCCAGCGCCAGCTGGGCCAGGGACTGGCCGCGGGACTTGGCGAGGTCGTTCAGGGTGCGCAGGTCGGCGACGAGTTCCTCGGTCAGCTTGTCCGCGCTCAGGAAGGGGCTGTCGCTCGCGGCCCGCGAATCCTCCGGGATGCCGTCCAGGTAGCGGCCCGTGAGCAGGCCCTGCTCCAGCGGCGAGTAGGCGATGGACCCGATCTCCAGCTCGTCGAGCGTGTCCAGGAGCCCGTCCTCGGGGCGCCGGTCGAGCATCGAGTAGCGCGGCTGGTGGATGAGGAGCGGGGTGCCCAGTTCGCCGAGGATCCGGGCGGCCTCACGGGTCTGCTCCGGCGAGTAGTTCGAGACGCCGACGTACAGCGCCTTGCCCTGCTGGACGGCCGTGTGCAGGGCGCCCATCGTCTCCTCAAGGGGAGTCTCCGGGTCGGGGCGGTGCGAGTAGAAGATGTCGACGTAGTCGAGGCCCATGCGGCCCAGGCTCTGGTCGAGCGAGGACAGCAGGTACTTGCGGGAGCCCCACTCCCCGTACGGGCCCGGCCACATCAGATAGCCGGCCTTGCTGGAGATGACCAGCTCGTCGCGGTACGGCGTGAAGTCCGCCTTCAGGGCCTCACCGAGGGCCGACTCGGCGGCGCCGGGCGGGGGCCCGTAGTTGTTGGCCAGGTCGAAGTGCGTGACGCCCAGGTCGAACGCTCGCCGCAGGATCGCGCGCTGGGTGTCCACCGGCCGGTCGGGGCCGAAGTTGTGCCACAGCCCCAGGGAGAGGGCGGGCAGCTTCAGGCCGCTGCGTCCGGTGCGCCGGTAGGGCATGTCCGCGTAGCGGTCGGTGTGTGCGGTGTACAACGCGTTCTCCAGAGGGATCGGTACGGAGTGGACCGGTGTCCACTCTCGCCTGCCCGGCGGGCAGCGGTCCAACAGGAGAATCGGATGGGATTCAGCGGATACGCTTCTCAATCATGGAATTGCGCCACCTTCAGCACTTCGTCGCGGTCGCCGAGGACCAGCACTTCACCCGGGCAGCGGAACGCCTCATGGTGTCGCAGTCCGGCCTGTCCGCCTCCATCCGTGCGCTGGAGCGCGAGCTGCGCGCCCCGCTGTTCGTCCGCACCACCCGCCGCGTCACGCTCACCGAGGCCGGGCGGGCCCTGCTGACCGAGGCGGAGCGCATCCTGGCCCAGGTCCGGGCGGCCCACGACGCGGTGGCCGCCGTACAGGGCGTGCTGCGCGGCACGCTCTCGCTGGGCACCGAGCAGTGCATCGCCGGCGTGCACGTGGCCCCGTTGCTGGCCGCGTTCCGAAGGCAGCATCCGGACGTGGAGATCAGGCTGCGCCAGGCCGGCTCGGGGGCGCTCGCCGAGGACGTCGCCGCGGGCCGTCTCGACCTGGCGTTCGCTGTGACGACCCGCGCCGACACGGAGCAGCTGCGCTGTCTGCCCCTGACCCGGGAGCCGATGACCGTCGTCTGCCATCCCTCGCACCGTCTTGCGGGCGGCGGGCCGGTCACCCCGTACGAGCTGGGCGGCGAGGCCTTCGTCGACTTCCACCCCGACTGGGGGCCGCGCCGCACCACGGACGCGGCCTTCGCGGCGGCGCGCGTGCACCGCACGGTCGCCCTGGAGGTCAATGACGTGCACAGCCTGCTCGACCTCGTCGAGGAGGGCCTCGGCATCGCCGTCGTACCGCGCCACTTCGCCCACAAACGACCGGCCCTGCCGGCGCTCCCGCTCAAGGCCGACACCGAGACCCCGTACGAGACCGTCGCGATGCTCCCGCCGCCGGAGGCGACCAGTCCGGCGGCGCGAGCCTTCATGTCCCTGCTCGAAACGGGGGACCTGGCACCGCCTCGGACGGACGAGGCTCAGCACTCCTGACCCGCCCCGGCCCCGCCGGGGCGGCCGACTCCGGCAAGGGGCCGTTTGGCCACACGGCGTCCGCCTCCTGCATGCTGGGAGGCAAGATCAAGCGACAGGAGTGACACATCATGTCCGAGACGCCCAGGTCGACCGGGGCACCCGCCCACCAGAACGTCACCTTCCCCAGCGGCGGCACCACCGCGCACGGTTACCTGGCACTGCCACCGGCCGGACGAGGGCCCGGTGTCATCGTGATCCAGGAGTGGTGGGGGCTCACCGACCACATCGCCGACGTCACCGAGCGCCTGGCGAAGGAGGGCTTCGTGGCGCTGGCCCCGGATCTGTACGGCGGCAACGTCGCCCACGAGAGCTCCGAGGCGCTCCGCATGATGCAGGAGCTGCCCGTCGCGCGCGGCGTCGAGCTGCTGTCGGGCGCCGTCGACCATCTGCTGGCGATGCCGGAGGTCACGTCCGAGACCGTCGGCTCGGTCGGCTTCTGCATGGGAGGCGGCTTCGTCCTCTACCAGGCGGCCACCGATCCACGCGTCCGCGCCGCCGTTCCCTTCTACGGCGTCATCCAGGGCGAGGCCCCCGACTTCTCCGGCCTGAAGGCCCAGATCCTCGGCCACTACGGCGAGCGCGACACCGGCGTCCCCGTCGACTCCCTCGCTCCTCTCGCCGAGACGATCCGCGAGCAGTCCGGCATCACCCCGGACTTCCGCGTCTACCCGGCCGACCACGCCTTCTTCAACGACACCCGCCCGGAGATCCACGACCCCGAGTCGTCGGCCCAGGCCTGGCAGAGCACCGTCGAGTTCCTGCACGCCCAACTGGGCTGAGCGCACGGGCTGTTGAGGTGCCCGTACCCGCCGCTTCCCCCGGTACGGCTACGGGAAGCAGCGGGTACGGGTTCGGGATCAGTACGGGTACGGCGTCAGTACGTGTACGTGTTCAGCGTCGCCACCGCCGAGGCGGGTGAGCCGAGGTCGTACCGGTCCACCGCCAGGAAGTTGGGCTTCTTGCGGGCCGCGGGCTGGCAGAACCGCTGGGCCCGGTCGGTGAGTTTGGTGTTGTCGGTGGTGGCGGTCGAGGCGATCGCCGCGTCACGGAAGTGGTTCATCACGAAGAGCGGGCGGAAGGGCGGCGCCGCGGCCGTGAGGGGCACGTTCGTGTTGGCGTCGTACCAGCGGCTGTAGCAGGACCAGTCGGAGCTTCCCAGGCCCGAGCCCATGGACCAGTAGTTCTCGACGGTCCACTCCCGCTGGTACATGACTCCGAAGCTGTCACGGGTGAGCCCGGCCGACTCGTCGGCCGAACGGCTGTGGTCGGTGAAGAGGAGCAGCCGGTCACCCGCGGCGGTCAGGTCCGCCAGCCGCGGCCAGCCGTTCGCGCGTACGCCGGTCCGGTCCGGGCGGTAGAGAACGTCGGACAGGCCGTTCACCCGGGCCAGTTCACTGCGCAGGACGCCCGGGTCGACATAGTCCTCCAGGAACACGGTGACGATTTCGTTCGGGTTCTGCCGGAGGAAGTCGACCATGCGCTGGATGTCCACCCACAGCGCCACCGGCCTGCTGACGAGGGTGCAGCTGTTGTGGCAGAGGATCGCGCCGTCGGACGTCTGGTGGATGTCCAGCATGAAACCGCGTACGCCGTCGGCGAGTTGCTGGTTGATGCCACGGCTCTGGTTCGGGACCAGGTTGACGAAGGGCGGCGCGAAACCGCCGTCGACGCCGTTCGCGTAGGCGTTGTGCGCGGTGAGGAACGTGACCTGGTCCAGGGTGCGTTGGTCCCCGGACGGCATCGGGGAGGTCGGCGACGCCACCGGAGTCAGGTACCAGGCCGCGGGGTCGCCCGCCGCGCCGACGACCAGCTGCGCAGGGTAGTTGGCGCCGGAGGCCTTCGCCCCGACGGTCAGGTACTGGTCGGCGCCCGGCACTTTGAGCCGGTAGCGGTCGGTGCCCGCCGACGTGATCTCCCACGAGGCGTCGGCGCCCGCGCAGGCCACGGTTCTCGCCTGGCCACCCGCCCGGCCGAGGCAGCTGCCCGCCGTGTCGGTGCTCTCCAGGACGTACGACGCGCCACTGGACCGGAGCGTCCACTGCTGGCGGTCCTCGTTGCCCTTGGGGTTGCGCTGGACGACCGCTCCCCCGCTGTCGGCGGCGTTCAGGCCGGTGACAGCGCTCTGTACGTAGAACACTCCGGACGCCGGCACCTCCGCCGCGCGGGCGGTGGGAGCGGCCAGGGCTGTGGGAGCGGCCAGGGCGGTGGTCAGTGCCGCTCCGGCGGCGGTGAGTGCGAGCAGGGGGCGGTGTCTCCGCATGGCGGTCGGGTCCCTTCGGCAGCGCGGCGTCGCCTGATCGGCGGCCGGAAAAGTGGGGGGGTCTGCGCGGGACACTCAACCGGCTTGGTATGTACCGGTCAATACCGCGAGCTTGCCGGGTGCCGTCGCGGTGCCGTCGCGGCGATGACGCCGGATCGCCGGAAGCCACCGGGAGAGCATGCTCCGGTGTTTCACGGGGCGCGTGCCGGGCACCGCGATAGTCCTACGAGGAGCGCGAAGCGATCACCGGGCCAGGAGGCCGAACATGAGCGACGACAGCATGGCGGACGACGCCTACCAGCCCACGGGAACCAACGAGGAGCAGGAGGACGCCTCCCCACTGGACCTCCAGGACGCGCTGGACGAACGTACGTACGACGACGTGCTCGACGAGGGCTACTCCCCGCCCGAGAAACCGCTGGGTGTCACCAAGCCCGGTACCACGGCCGCCGAGCAGCACGAGGGCGAGAGCCTGGACGAGAGGCTGCGCCAGGAAGCCCCGGACGAGGAGGCCCCGCCCGGCGACGGCATCGGTGACCTGCCCTACGGCGAGGGCGAGGCGGTCGACCCCGAGGCCGGGACGGAGCGCGCGGGCCGTCTGGTGGCGCCGGACGAGGGCGCGCACTCGGACACGACCAAGGAGGTCATCGCCTCCGACATGGGCATCGACGGCGGAGCGGCGGGCGCCGAGGAGGCCGCGGTCCACGTCGTGCCGGAGGAGGAGATGCCTCCGGCTCCTCCGTCGCCCCAGCGGGAGGACTGACACTCAGGACTGACCTCCGACCGGCAGGTACATGGACCGGCGAGGCAAGCGGGACAGTGGGACGGGCGGACAGGCGGGACAGGCGGGACAGGACGGAGGATCCGATGGGTGCACGACGACCCTCGGTGGCGGCGCAGGCGGTGTCGGAGGCCGCCCGTCACGCGGAGGCCGCCGAGTTGCCGCGTACCCTCTGCGACGCGGCGTGTGACGTCCTGGCCGTCGAGGGCGCCACCTTGTCCCTGTTCACCGACACTCCTGCCCGGCAGCTGCTGTGCGCGTCCAACGACACGGCTCTGCGCCTTGAGGAGATCCAGTTCACCGTGGCGGAAGGCCCCTGTATCGCCGCCGCCTCCGAAGGCGTTCCGGCCGTGGCGAGCGGCCTGCGGGAGCACGTCACGCCCTGGCCCTTCTTCGGCGCGACCGTCGTCGAGCAGCTTCCCGAGGTGGGCGCCGTCTGCGCGTTCCCCCTGCGGATCGTCGACCAGACGCTCGGCTCGATGGAGCTCTTCACCCGCGCCGACGACGGCCTCGACGCGTCGTCCCTGGACGCGGGCTCCCAGGTCGCCGACGCCGTGGCGAAGGCCCTGCTTCCGGCGCACGGCGAACTCTTCGACAGCTCCGTGTCCCCCCAGTGGCAGCCCACGGATGTCGTACGCGCCCACTGGTCCTCGACCCATCAGGCCATCGGGGTCGTCGCAGCCCGCTTCGGCCTGAGCGTCGACGGTGCTCTCGCCACGATGCGGGCGGAGGCGTTCCGGACGGGGCAGACCCTCGCGGAGATCACCGCGACCGTCCTCAAACGCCCGCCCCGTCCGTGACCGGTCCGGTCAGTGCCGGAATCGATGCAGGAATCAGCGCCGCAATCAGCGCAGGAAGCCGCCGGCCCGCACATGCTTCATGACATGGCTCGCCACCCGGTACCGGCCGTTGGGCACGTCGCGGGACTTGCTGACGTGCACCGCGAGCGGGCCGGCCCATTCGTAGCCCCGCCGCTCGCCGTGGCGCAGCAGGCTGTCGGTGAGCACCTGGTCGACGCGGCCGCCGTTGCGCTCAAGTTCCTCGTGGGCGAACTCGGCCAGTTCGACGTCGTAGGCATTGGGGACGACGGTCCGGTTCTCGCTGCAGACGACGATGTTGTCGTCGCATTCCTTGCGCAGGGCCTCGACCAGTTCGACCGGTTCCTTGTGGCGGAACCGGTCGAGCAGAGACTCTCCGAACCGTTCCAGTGTTCGTTCCAGACCAGTGAGTGCACTCACGCCCTGCATCCCTCATTTCCTTCGCGTACGGATGTTCGGCTCGGGTGTTCAGCTCGGGTGTTCGGTTCTTCTCTAGAGCAGGTCCCTCGGCACGGTCTCGTTCCACGTGCGGGAGAAGACCCGGCGCTCGCCCTCGTAGCCGTCCAGGGTGGCGTCGACGAAGAAGTCCCGTTCGTCGCAGCTCAGCCGGGTGCAGGTCACCACGCGGACCTCCCAGTCGGCGCGCCGGAAGCGCATGGTCCAGGTCGACTCGCCGGTGGCCGAGGTGAAGTCGTCGGCGACGGAGGTGTAGCGCTCGTAGGCGCGGCGGCCGACGTCGAGACCGATCTCGTCGAAGTGGACGAGTCCCTGGTCCTTCACGATCTCCAGTTCGGCGCGGTAGCCGACCATGTCGCGCTTCACCTCCCAGCGTCCCTCCGGGGCGGTCAGCCGGGTCGCCTTCAGCGGGGGCGTGCTCTCGGGCTCCTCGAACGGGTTCGCCACCACATGGTCCGGTTCCTCCGTCGGGCGGACGGGGAGCGTGAGGGTGCTGGTGCCCTCGTACACGCTGAGCAGCGCCGGCTCGGGGGGCGGCCAGGCGAGCGGCCAGTACGAGGTGGACAGCGAGAGACGCACCCGGTGTCCGGGCGGGAACGCCTGCGCCACGCCGTTGAGCTGGACGGTCGCGCGGCAGCGTGCACCCGGCTCCAGCGGCTGGGGGTTCTCGGTGCTCTCTCGCCGGGTGATGTTGAGCAGGCCGTAGGTGACGCGGGTGGCGGCGCCTTCCGGGCTCACGTCGGACAGACGCGCGGCCACCATCGCCACCGGCCGGTCGGCCGCGAGGTCGAGTTCCACGGTCGGCGAGCCGAGGATCTCCAGCCGTTCGGTCAGCGGCTCGGTCTCGAAGACGAGGGAGCCGCCGTCCTCCTCGCGCTGGTCGTACGGCAGGTCAGGGGGCGCGTTGTAGGAGGCCCACTTGCCGGCGAACTGGCCGACGGACAGGGGCGACCGTACGGTCATGGCGGCCCCGTCACCCACTGTCCCTCCACCGGTTGTTCCGTCACCGGCTGCCGCGTCGCCGCCCTCGCCGTCGGCCTCGCCGGGAGTACCGATCCGGTGCCGGGTCAGCGGGTACCTGACGGGGCGGATGTGCGGCGACGGCCAGGTGGGTTCCGCGACCCAGCGGCCCGGGCGCTCCTCGTACGCGGTGGACGGGGGCATGCTGTCCTGCATCCAGGTGTGCAGCATGGGGCCGTCCATGACGCCGTTGTCGACGCCCTTGAGCCAGTGGTCCCACCACCGCACCACCTCCTGGAGATAGCCGATGGCGGGGCCGGGCTCTCCGAGGTGCGGAAACTTGTGCGACCAGGGGCCGATCAGTCCCTTGCGGGGCACGTCCAGATGGCCGAGCAGCCGGGTCACGGCGTTGGAGTAGCCGTCCGCCCAGCCGCTGGAGGCGAGGACGGGGCACTGTACGGCCTGGTAGTCCTCGGAGACCGAGGCGTGGCGCCAGTAGTCGTCACGGCGCTGGTGGCGCAGCCACGGCAGGACCCAGGGGCCGGTGTTCTCCAGGCGTTCGTGCCACATCTCGCGCCAGCGGTCGCCGACCACGGCGGGGTCGGGCGGACAGGTGGCGTAGGCGAACATGGTGCCCGCCTCGGCGAGGTTGTCCGACAGCATGGCGCCGCCCATGTAGTGCATGTCGTCGGCGTGCCGGTCGTCGGTGAAGGACGCGATGACGATCGCACGCAGGCTCGGCGGCTGCCGGGCCGCCACCTGGAGAGCGGCGAAGGCCCCCCACGAGATGCCCATCATGCCGGTGCCGCCGTCGCACCAGGGCTGCTCTGCCAGCCAGGCGAGGACCGCTTCCGCGTCGGCCTGTTCCTGTTCCAGGTACTCGTCCTTCAGCACCCCCTCCGAATCGCCGGTGCCACGCAGGTCGACGCGCACACAGGCATAGCCGTGCCCGGCGATGTAGGGGTGGTGGAGGGAGTCGCGTACGGAGGTGAGGTCGCGTTTGCGGTAGGGGATGTACTCCAGCACCGCGGGCACGGGCTCGTTGTCGGAGGAGGTGGGGCGCCATACACGGGCCGACAGCTGGATGCCGTCGGGCATGGGGATACGGACGTCCTCCTCTTCCTTGATCGCGTACGGCAGATTGCTCACATGACGCATGGGACGGACGTGCTCCTTAGTCGTGCGAGTCGTTAGGGTCGTGCGAGTCGTTGGGGTCGTGCGGTTGTTCCCGGGGGCTCTCGTCGAAGGTGAGTCCCAGTGCGGCCACGCAGTGGTCGTACTTCTTGCGCAGGTCCTCCTCGTCGCTCCCCCCGGTGAAGACGTGCGCCAACTCGTAGCTGTAGCTGTCCTGTTGGGACAGGTCGGAGAGGACTTGCCCCTCCTCGGTGGTGACGTCCACGCGTACGCCGTCGGCCTCGCGCTCGATGCGGGCGAGGTCGTCGGGCGAGGGCACGCCCCGGACCACTCCGTCGGTGAACCAGCGGTAGTACCACTTCGCGGCCATCGCGTACGGGCCCTGCCGCCGCGGCATGCGGGGGTCCTCGCCGAGGGCGAGGCGGACCATGCTGTGGTGGTTGGGCACGCCGTCGACGTACTGGAACAGCTCGGCGTGGGACTGGGAGTGCCGGGGGTTGATCTCCAGCAGACTGATCTCCTGGGTCTTCGGGTCGAAGAAGTACTCCACGCTGAAGGTGGCCGGCCCGAAGCCGATCTCGCGCATGACGCGCTCGGTGACGTCGTGCAGCTGGGCGATCACCGGCGGCGGCAGCGTCGAGGGGTACTGGTGGCGCTGGAAACTGGACGTGCCGGGATAGTTGATGGAGTCGAGCACGCCGTAGACGGTCACCTCGCCCTGGTGGACGTACCCCTCGACGGCGACCTGCAGGCCCGTCATCGCCTCTTCGGCGAGGCAGACCTGGGCGCCGACGCCGGCCATCTCGGGTGGCAGCTCGATCCTGTCGAGGATGTACTCGAAGGGACGGCCGACCCGGGTTATTCCCTCGCGTATCTGCCGGACGGCGTCCTGGAACTCGTCCATGTCCTTGACGCCGAAGGCGAGCTCGGAGGAATAGGAGAGCGCGGGCTTGACCCACATCGGGAACCGCACGTTCTCGGGAGGCCGCGGATCGTCGGTGTCCAGGTCGACCCGGCCGAACCGCGGGTGCCTGTCGGTGACCTTCTGCTGTTCCAGCCGGCTCCAGTACTTGTGCTCGCACTTGACCACCGACTCAAGGCTGGTGCTGCGGGTCCCGTAGCGCTCGGCGAGGATCGGCACGAGGGTGCTCGCGGGGAAGTCCCAGTAGGCGACGATCGCGTCGATGCTTCCGTCGAAGGCGTCCAGCGCCGTCCGGGCCCTGTCGAGCAGGTCCGGGACGGACACCTCACCGCGCTGCAGTTCCTCGACCGACAGCAACGGGTGGTAGCGCAGGGACTCGGCACCTGGCACCGCGTTCAGCGTCGGCAGGTTCGCGTCGTCGAGACCCAGCACGAAGACGTGCCTCACATCGGTCGTGCTCTTTTCGGGCACCGGCCACCTTCCAGTTCTTCCTGGGCAGTCTTTCTCGGACATTGCCTCGAACAACGGTTCAAGATCGTCCGAGTACCCCTGAGTGCCCTGACCAACCTTCCGCCGCCTGCCGGGAGCGATCGCGGGTGTGACTCCGACCCACCCGGGACACCCGTGTCGGGGCGGTCGGGCAGCTGTACGGCCCGGCAGCACGCCGGTCCCCGGGCGTGCCGGTAGGGCCCGACGGGGGACCGTACCCGCCGTCAATCCTCAGTCCAGGACATTTGCGGTGGAATATGGGCATAACTTGCTGGAGATTCTCGTGCGACCCCAGAGGAGTGGACGATCGTGACGGACGTATCAGGCACCGGACCGGCCCCGGACGACGACCGGAAAGTACTGACCAACCGGCAGGGGCATCCGGTCTACGACAACCAGAACCAGCGCACCGTGGGGTCCCGAGGACCCGCGACGCTGGAGAACTACCAGTTCCTCGAAAAGATCAGCCACTTCGACCGCGAGCGCATCCCGGAGCGCGTCGTGCACGCCCGCGGGGTGACCGCGTACGGCTACTTCGAGGCGTACGGAGCCTGGGGTGACGAGCCGATCGGCCGCTTCACCCGCGCCAAGCTCTTCGCCGAGCGCGGCAAGCGGACGGACCTGGCCGTTCGCTTCTCCACGGTGATCGGCGGCCGGGACTCCTCCGAGGCGGCACGCGACCCGCGCGGTTTCGCGGTGAAGTTCTACACCGAGGACGGCAACTGGGACATGGTCGGCAACAACCTGGGTGTGTTCTTCATCCGGGACGCGATCAAGTTCCCGGACGTGATCCACGCGCTCAAGCCCGACCCGGTCACCTTCGAACAGCAGCCGCGCCGCATCTTCGACTTCATGTCGCAGACCCCGGAGTCCATGCACATGCTGGTGAACCTCTTCAGCCCGCGTGGCATCCCGGCCGACTACCGCCACATGCAGGGCTTCGGCGTCAACACCTACAAATGGGTCAGCCAGGAGGGCGAAACACGCCTGGTCAAGTTCCACTGGATGCCCAAGCAGGGCGTCCGCAGCATGACGGAGGAGGACGCGGCGAACGTCCAGGCCGAGGGGCTCGGCCACGCCACCAAGGACCTCTACGAGGCGGTGGAACGCGGCGAGTACCCGGAGTGGGAGCTGCTGGTCCAGGTGATGGACGACCACGACCACCCGGAGCTGGACTTCGACCCGCTGGACGACACGAAGACCTGGCCCGAGCAGGACTTCCCGCCGAAGCCGGTCGGCAGGATGGTGCTCGACCGGATGCCGGACAACTACTTCGCGGAGAACGAGCAGATCTCGTTCGGCACCGGTGTCCTGGTGGACGGCCTGGACTTCTCCGACGACAAGATGCTGGTCGGCCGGACCTTCTCCTACAGCGACACGCAGCGCCACCGGGTCGGCCCGAACTATCTCCAGCTCCCCGTGAACCGGGCGAAGAACGCCGAGGTCCGCACGAACCAGCGCGACGGCCAGATGACGTACCACGTGGACGGTGCGGGCGAGAACCCCATCGTCAACTACGAACCGTCGATCACCGGTGGCCTGCGCGAGGGCGAGTACCCGACGCACGACGAGCAGGGCCCGGAGATCCGGGGCCGGCTCACCCGCAAGCGGATCTCCCGCACCAACGACTACCTCCAGGCAGGCCAGCGCTATCTGCTGATGGAGCAGTGGGAGCGGGACGACCTGGTGAAGAACCTGGTCGACCTGCTGTCCCAGTGCGACCGGCCCGTACAGGAGCGGATGGTCTGGCACTTCCTGCTGGTCGAGAACGAGCTCGGCCTGAAGATCGGTGACGGGCTCGGTATCGGCCCCAAGGACGTCGCCGACCTCAAGCCGCTGGCCGGCCAGGACCTGACCGAGGAGGACCGGCGGCGACTCGACAACCTGGGCGAGAACCCGCCCCGGGACGTCACCGGGCTGACCATGACCCACTGCGTCCCCGACACGCGGCACACGGTCACGCGCTGAGGCCCCGGGGCGAGCGACGCCACGGTTCCGCGGCCGGTTCGTGGCCGGCCGCGAAGCCGTGGCCGACGGGGACGTCAGCAGTACAGGTTGTTGCCCGCCGTCGTGCCGAGGATCTGTACGAACCGCTGGTAGCTGTCCACCCGGCTCTGCACCTGGGCCGGGTTCTTGCCGTCGCACTCCACCGAACCGTTGATGGAGCGGATCGTCTGGCCGAAGCCCGCGCTGTTGACCATCGCGTTGTGACTGGTCATGGAGCCGGGGCCGGTCTGCGTGTTCCAGTACCAGAGGCCCGTCTTCCAGGCCACGGCCGCGTCGTTCTGCACGAGCCAGGGGTTGTTCAGGAGGTCGATGCCGAGGGCGTCGCCCGCGGCCTTGTAGTTGAAGTTCCAGCTGAGCTGGATCGGCCCGCGGCCGTAGTACGCGGACTGGCCGGCCGGGCAGCCGTAGGGCTGGCCCCAGTCGCAGTAGTGGGGGTAGTTGGCGGTGTTCTGCTCGACGATGTGGACCAGCCCGCCGGTCTCGTGGTTGACGTTGGCGAGGAAGGCCGCGGCCTCCTGCCTCTTCACCGTGTCGCTGCCCGTGTTCGCGAAGGCCGGGTAGGCGCTCATCGCGGCCTTGAGCCCGCTGTAGGTGTAGAAGGAGTTCCGGCCCGGGAACATCTGGTTGAACTGCGCCTCGCTCACCACGAACCCGGAGGGGTTGGTGGGTCCGTTGTCACAGGCGTACGGCTCCCAGTACCAGGTGCTGATGATGGGGTCGTAGCCCGGGTTGTCGTGCTCGGCGATGTAGGCCTTGCCGTCGGTGTACCGGACGACGTTCCCGGTCACGTAGGACTTGCCGGCCACCCAGCTCGGGTAGCTCGAACAGGCCGCGGCGGACGCGCCCGACGCCGGCAGGAGCACCGGTGCGGCGGTTCCGAGGACGATCGCGGCCACGAACGCAGAGATACGGCGCCTCGACACAGGAGCAACTCCTTCAGCGGAGCACGGCCGCGACCCGTACGCGGGCAGCGCGGAGCAGACCTTGTACGCACAGGCCGGTGACACCGGCCGCGGCGTACGGGGGCGGCCGTGGTGGGGGGTGGAAGCACACTCCACCACCTTGGTCTGGACCAGTCAAGGGTGTAGACCAGTCAACTCACGAGGGCGCCGGACCACTTCGGCTCAGTGGCCCCTTGTCACCGCATCGCGGTGACGAAGTAGTGGGCCCGGACCCGGCGCAGCCATGCCTCGGCGGGTGCCTCGTCGGGCTGTTCCGGCAGGGCGCTGCGGGTCTCGTCGAAGGCCGCCTCGTAGTGCTGGAGCAGGGGCAGTGCGGCCATGGCGTCGGCCGCCACCTGTTCGCCGAAGCGGTGGTACTCATCCGGGTCCTCTACGCGGATGCTCAAGCCGCCGGTGGCGTACAGCTCGAAGCCCTGGTGGCACAGGCGTCGCAGATGCCGGGCGTGTTTGGCGGTCCGTCTGCGGCTGTCCGCGGAGAAGGAGGTGTCCCCGCGGTCGTAGAGCCGCTTGAACTGCTGGGTGGCGTAACCGAGATACGCGTCGCGGACCCGCTTGGCGGAGAGCAGCGTCGTACGGATGCCGATCAGTTCGTCGCCGAGCGGTGTGCGCACCTCGTACAACTCGGCGGGCAGCCAGACCAGTTCGAGCACGGTCGGGTTGCCGCGCAGAGCGAGCCTGCACCACTTGGCCGCTTCGTGGAGCGTGCTGTCGGGCCCGGTCGTGACGTGGGACTCCTTCGGGCCGTGCAGGCCGTGGAGGTCCTCGGTGGGGGCGGCGAACATGCCGAGCCGGTCGACGTCCGAGCCTTCGCGGGCCAGACCGTAGGCGGTCGAGCCGACGATGCCGGACAGCAGGATGTTCTCGGTGGTCACAGCCGTCCGCCTCTCACTCGCCGCCGCCTGCTGCCTGGTGCGAGCCGGGGCGGCTCGCACCAGGTGATCACCTGGAGGGTGACCGCGTACAGCGGTTTTTCGGGGCGCGGGGCGCAGGGCGTCCCCGGCGGCTCAGCGGCTCAGCGGCTCAGCTCGCGAACGGTACCTGCGCCGAGAGGGCGGGGCGGGCGGCGAACGGGTGCTGCCACAGGCCCCGCGCGGCGAGCCGCGGCAGGACGCCCTCGCCGAACCAGTACGCCTCCTCCAGGTGCGGGTAGCCGGAGAACACGAACTCGTCGATGCCCAGGCGGTGGTACTCGGTGATGCGCTCGGCGACCTCGTCGTGGCTGCCGACCAGGGCGGTGCCCGCGCCGCCGCGTACGAGGCCGATGCCCGCCCAGAGGTTGGGATGGATCTCCAGGCCGTCCCTGCTGCCGCCGCCGTGCAGGGCGAGCATGCGCTGCTGCCCCTCGGACTCGCTGCGGGCCAGTCCGGCCTGTACGGACTGCACGGTCGCCGGGTCGAAGCCGGCGAGCAGCCGCTGCGCCTCCGCCCAGGCCTGCTCGGAGGTGTCGCGGGTGATGACGTGCAGCCGGATGCCGAACCGGACGGCGCGGCCCTCCTTCTCCGCCAGCGCGCGGACCCACGCGATCTTCTCGGCGACCTGCGCGGGCGGCTCGCCCCAGGTGAGGTAGACGTCCACGTGCTTGGCCGCGACCTCGCCCGCGACGGGCGAGGAGCCGCCGAAGTACACCTCGGGGACCGGGTCGGGCACGCGGGCCAGCCTGGCGTCCTCGACCTTGAGGAACTCGCCGTCCAGGTCGACGGTCCCGCCCTCCCACAGGCCCCGGACGATTTTCAGGAACTCGCCGGTACGGCGGTAGCGGGCGTCCTTGTCGAGGAAGTCGCCGTACGCGCGCTGCTCGTGGCTCTCGCCGCCGGTGACGACGTTGAGGAGGAGCCGTCCGCCGGACTGGCGCTGGAAGGTGGACGCCATCTGCGCGGCGAGCGTCGGAGAGACGAAGCCCGGCCGGAAGGCGACCAGGAACTTCAGTCGCTCGGTGTGCTGACTCACCATCGCGGTGGTCAGCCAGGCGTCCTCGCACCAGGCGCCGGTGGGCGTGAGCGCGCCGACGAAGCCGAGGTCCTCGGCGGCGCGGGCGATCTGGCTCAGATACGCGACCGTCGGCGGCCGGTCCCGGCCGGACACGGTGGCCGGGGTGCCGTGGCCGCCCCCGACGACATGCCGGCTGTCGCCGTTGGTGGGCAGGAACCAGTGGAAGGTGAGCGACACGGGTGCGTTCTCCGATCGGGCCACGGGGGCTACGGGGCGGGCGGCTGTCCGGACTCAGAGGAGTCCGTGGCGTGGTGGCAGGGTGCCGTTGAGCACGTACCGGCCGATGTGCTGGATCTTCCAGCGGGCCGGGTCGTGCAGTGTGTGGGTACGGGCGTCACGCCAATGCCGGTGCAAATTGAGGGAGTTGAGGGCGGACCGGGTGCCGGACACCTCGAAGAGCGCGCCGGACACCTCGACAGCGGTGGCCGCCGCGTGGGCCTTCGCCGCGGCCACCGCGATGGACGCCTCGGCGGCCGACTCCTCCGTGAGGTCGGCGCGGGCCGCGTCGACCTCACGGGCCGCCACGCCGAGCAGCGCCTCGGTGGCCCGCACCTGGACGGCCAGTTCTCCGAAGCGCTGGATGAGCAGCGGGTCCTCGGCCGCGGTCTCGACGCCGCTCTCGAACCAGGGGCGGCTCTTGGTGCGGACGAACTCCACGGCCGCGGAAAGCGCGCCCGCCGCGATCCCCGCGTCGATGGCGGCGTGCAGCAACTGCGCGACGGCGCCGTGGAGTTGAGGACCCTGGAAGGTGAGGTGGTGCGGGAGGACCCGGTCGGCGGGCACCGGCACGGTGTCCAGCCGGACCGTACCGCTGGCGGTGGTGCGCTGGCCCATGCCGTCCCAGTCGTCGGCGACCGTGAGGCCCTCGGCGTGCCGGGGTACGTACGCGACGTGCAGGTTGTCGTCCTCGGTGCGGGCGAGGACGGGGATCCAGTCGGCGAAGAGGGCGCCCGTGGAGTAGTGCTTGACGCCGGTGAGGACGTACGAGCCGTCCGGTTGCCGCTCCAGTCGGGTGCGGATGTCCTGCACGTTCTTCGTGCCGGCCTCCGACTGGGCGTTGCCGAGGCGGCGCCCGGCCAGCACCTCGCCGAAGAGGAACGCGCGCTGCTCGGCGGTGCCCTGCCGGCGGATCACGTTGACGTAGACGAAGTGGCTCTGCGGGATCTGGGCGAGGCTGGCGTCTGCGGACGCGAGGACCCGGAAGACCTCGGCGAGCGTCTCCTGGCGTACGTCGGCGCCTCCGTGCTCGGCGGGCACGGTGACGGCGAGCAGGCCCGAGTCGGACAGCCGGTCCAACTCGGCGCGTGGCAGCCTGCGTTCGGCGTCGCGGTCGGCTGCTCCTGCCCGGAACTCGTCGGCCAGGGCGGCGGCTGTGGCCAGTGCCTCGGCGTCGTCGGCGATGACCTTGGCGGCGCCCCGCGCGGACGCTTCCGCCGGGGCCTTCGCGGCGGACTCGGCAGAGATCTTCGCGGAGGTCCCGGCGGAGAATTCGGCGGGCACGGTCAGACCGCCGCGGCGAGGATCGGCCTGCGGTCCAGGGCCTCGGAGAACTGGTCGAGCACCTGGGTCAGCGCCTCGGTGGCGGCGGGTGCCACGGTGAGTACACCGTCCTCGCCGACCGTGATGTCCTTGTCGAGGGTGAACCAGCCCTGGACTATGTGCCGGGCACCCATGGAGCTGAGCACCGGGCGCAGGGCGTAGTCGATGGCCAGCACATGTGCCGTCGTACCACCGGTGGCCAGGGGCAGCACGGTCTTGCCGGTGAGGGCGTACTGCGGGAGCAGGTCGAGCAGTGCCTTGAGGACGCCCGAGTAGGCGGCCTTGTAGACGGGGGTGCCGATGACGATTCCGTCGGCCCTCGCGAAGAGGGCGGTGGCCTCGACGATCGCCGGATGCCGGAAGTCGGCGCCGAGCAGGGCCTCGGCGGGGATCGTACGGACGTCGAGCGGGATCACCTCGTGGCCCTGCGCGGTCAGCCGGCTGTCGAGCCGGCGCAGCAGGCGGTTGGTGCGGGAGGAGGCGGAGGGGCTGCCGGAGACGGACAGGACGGTGGCCATTAGTCCTCTTTCGGGACGGGGTGGGGAGGGGGACGGACTCAGGCGTGGGCCGCCACGGACTCGGTCGCGCTGTCCGGGAGTTGGGCTTCCAGTTCACGTACGAGGGGCAGCACGCGGCGGCCGAAGTACTCGACCTCCTCGTGGTAGTGGAGGAAGCCGAGGAGGAGCAGGTCGACGCCGAGGCGCTTGTAGGCGACGATCCGCTCGGCGATCTGCTCAGGGGTGCCGATCAGCCCTGTCCGGAAGCCGTCGTTGTACTGGACGAGGTCCTCGAAGGACGAGTCCTGCCACATGCCCTTGCCATCGGCGGTGGACTGTCCGGCCTGCTTCACGGCGGCGCCGAATCCCTCGACGGCCTCGCGGTTCGCGTGCGCCACGATCTCGCGGAGGGTCTCGCGGGCCTCGGCCTCGGTGTCGCGGGCGATCAGGAAGCCGTTGAGGCCGAACTTGGGCGCGGTGCGGCCGGCTTCGTCCGCCGACGCCCGTACGTCCGCGAGCTGTTCGACGACCCCGTCGAAGTCCTTGCCGTTGGAGAAGTACCAGTCGGAGACCCGGCCGGCCATGGCACGGGCGGCGGAGGAGTTGCCGCCCTGGAAGATCTCCGGGTGCGGGCGCTCGGGGGTGTTGAGGGGCTTGGGCTTGAGGGTGAAGTCGCGCAACCGGTAGAAGTCTCCGGCCAGTTCGGTGTGGTCCTCGGTCCAGATCTGGCGCAGGGCCCGGATGAACTCCTCCGAGCGGCGGTACCGCTCGTCGTGCTCAAGCCAGGGCTCGCCCAGCGCGGTGAACTCGCCCTTGAACCAGCCGCTGACGACGTTGACGGCGAAGCGGCCGTTCGACAGGTGGTCGGCGGTGGCGCCGAACTTGGCGAGGACACCCGGGTGCCACAGGCCCGGGTGGACCGCGGCGATGACCTTGAGGCGCTGGGTGGCGAGCAGCAGAGCGAGGCTGAATCCGGTCGACTCGTGCTGGTACTCGGCGCCGTAGCCGGCCATGTAGCGGACCTGGCTGAGGGCGTAGTCGAAGCCGTTGTTCTCGGCGAGGACGGCGAGTTCGCGGTTGTAGTCGTAACCCCAGTCGGTGCGCTGTTCGATCGTGCTGGTGACCAGGCCGCCGCTGACATTGGGCACCCAGTAGGCGAAGCGGACGGGGTCTGCGGAAAGGTTCTCTGCAGGCATGAGGAACTCCTGTTGCGGGAAACCGGACAGACCGAATTCGGCAGGTTCGATGCATCACCGATGAATTGAATCGTCGATGAATTGCCGAATTCGGGCGGCGAAAAGCGGTGAACGGCGCTCACGCCAATCACGCCAATCACGGCACTCACGTCTCTCACAGCTCTGACGGCTCTGACGGCTCTGACGGCTCTCGACAGCCGCTGAAGAAAGCGGGAGAAAGCGGGAGAAAGGTGGTGGGGGGACAGCGGATCCGGAGGATCAGGCCACGAGGCAACAGGTGGCACTGGAGACGCGCGCGAGGTCGACGTGGCGTCGCCGCGTGAGGTCCAGTCGCTTCATCATGTCCTCGATCGTGGCAGCCACCGGTCCGGACCGTCAAGGAATACCCGATCGGTCTCGCATCCCGGACCGGCGAATTTCACGAAGGCGTGACAGGGCAACCCTTGAACAGGGTGGTGCGCGGCCAGCATTCTGACGGGGTGCGAACAGAGCAGCTGGAATACATCACAGCCGTCACCCGGCTCGGCTCACTGCACCGGGCCGCCGAGGAACTCCACCTCTCGCAGCCCGCGTTGAGCGAGACCGTACGAAATCTGGAGCGCGAACTCGGAGTCGATCTCCTGGAGCGCAAACGCTCCGGCGCGAAGATGAGCGCGGAGGGGCGGGAACTGCTGCCCCACATCATCAATGTGCTGGACGCGGTGGACCGGCTGAGGGGTGCCGCGGGCGAGCAGCACCGCATCAGCCGCATGGTGCGCGTCGGCACGGTGAACGCGGCGACGGTCCCGCTGCTGCTTCCGGCGGTACGGGAGTTCCGGGCGTCGCATCCGGCGACGCAGGTGGAGGTGGTCGGCGCCCAGCAGTCGGACATCCACCGGACCCTCCTGGAAGGCGGCTTCGACCTGGGCCTGGTGAACTATCTGGAGGGCGACGACGTGGCCACCGACTTCGACTGCACGGAACTTCTGTGGGGGCGGCCGGTGGTGTGCGTACGTCCGGACAGTCCGCTCGCGTCGCTGTCCGTGGTGTCGGTGTCCGACCTGCTCACGCAGCCGCTCATCGCGATGCGCTCCGGCTATGTGATGCACCGGTTCGTGCACCGGCTCCTGGGGGGCCGTGAACCGTCCTTCTCCTACTCCACCGACGGCGCGGAGATGGGCAAGCTGATGGTCGCGGAGGGGCTGGGTGCCACGGTGCTGCCGGACTTCAGTGTGATCGACGATCCGCTGACCCGGCAGGGGGCGATCACCTGCCGTCCGCTGGCCGGCGACTCGCCCCGGGTGCTGCTGATGCTCCAGCGGCGCAAGGCGGACTCGGTGCCGCAGGCCGCGCACGATCTGCACGAGGTGTTCGTACGCCGGGCGGAGGCGCTCGGCGGTACGTGAACTACCGGACGGCCGCGGCGGTCCTCCTGCCCAGGAGGGAGGAGGGGAGGAGACGGCACGGCCCACGGGAGTGGAGAACCGCGCGGACTGCACTCGGTTCCCGGGGGCACTCCTATGCGTAAGGAGAACGACGAGAAGGGGCTGAGATGGAGATCTCAGGCATCATCAGTGCCATCGTGATCGGTATTGTCATCGGCGTGCTGGGGCGGCTCGTGGTTCCGGGCCGTCAGCGCATCGGCATCCTGTGGACGATCGTGGTGGGTATCGTGGCCGCATTGATCGGCTCGGTGCTCGCGAACGCGTTCGACGTGGCCGACACCGACGGGGTGGACTGGATCGAGTGGCTGATCCAGATCGGACTCGCGGCGCTCGGCGTCACGGCCCTGGACCGG
Source organism: Streptomyces aurantiacus (assembly GCF_001418335.1). GTDB lineage: Bacteria > Actinomycetota > Actinomycetes > Streptomycetales > Streptomycetaceae > Streptomyces > Streptomyces aurantiacus. The sequence goes on from NZ_LIPP01000152.1 coordinate 26,946, forward strand.
TCGAAGGCGGGCCGCCGCTGACGAGAGCGGATCCAGTGCGCTTCTTCCGGCTCAGCCCGAATCCACCCTGAGTCAGAAAAAGCGCACTGGCGTCCGCGGGCTTCCCTCGGTTGCCGGCCGACCGTGACGGAGACGTCTTGCCTTACCGCATCACCGCACTCACCGACCCCGAGTCCACGGCGTCGGGCCACCGGCTGCCGCTGGCCGACGCCGACCTCGACCGGATCGACCGAATCGTCCAACAGCCTCATCCCGGTTATCGGTTGATCCAGTGGGAGGGCACGGTGCCGCCCGAACTGGCCCGGACCTTTGCCGCGTCGCGGCGGGCCATGGACGACATGCCGATGGACGGGACCGACTACGGCACGGTCGTCTGGGACGTGGACCGGGTGCTCTCCGCGGCCGACGTCATCGCCGAACGCGGTGAACTGCTGCACACCGTCGCCGTGGTGGACACCGCGGACGGGTCGGTCGTCGGCTTCTCCGAACTAGGGCCCTTCTGATGG
>NZ_LIPP01000152.1:27462-30840 GCF_001418335.1 Streptomyces aurantiacus
TCCATCAGAAGGGCCCTAGTCGTGCCGGGCGACGGCCGGGGCGACGGACAGCACTACGGGACCGGTGTGCTGCCCGAGCACCGGGGCCACGGTCTCGGCCTCTGGATGAAGGCGGAGTCCGTCCGCCGGGCGCGCGAGCGCCACCCGGAACTCGGAGGCCTGCTCACCGACACGGCCGACAGCAACACGCACATGCGGGGCATCAACGACGTACTCGGCTATCTGCCGACGCACGCGGCGGTGGAGTACCAGCTCGATCTGTGAGGCGGCGCACGCATCGCCGGACGGTACGGTCTACGGCGCCGCGCGAACGTACGGAGTGGTCGTGGTGAGCGGGGCGAAACCGAGCCGCTGGAGAATGGGACGGCTCTGGTCGGAGGCGTCGACCTGAAGGTAGCGGTAGCCACGGTCGGTGGCGATGCGGGCTCGGTGGGCGACCAGGGCGCGGTAGATGCCGCGACCGCGCCAGGCCTCGACGGTGCCGCCGCCCCACAGGCCCGCGAACCGTGTGCCGGGGATGAGTTCCATCCGGGCCGAGCTGACCGGGACGTCACCGGCGAGGGCCACGACCGCGACCACGGTGTCCGGGTTCTCGGTGAGCTGGGCGAGCAGCTGGTGGCGGAGCCGGGTGCCGGGCGTGCCGAAGGCCTGCTCGTGGACGTCGACCACGAGGTCGATGCCGGTGGCGTCGGTGACGGGCCTCAGCTCGACGCCCGGTGGTGGCGCGGCGTCGAGATCCAGCTCACCGGCCTCGCTGACCATCAGGGTCTCCTCCGGCTCGGGTGTGAACCCGGCGGCCCGCAGGCGCTCTCCCAGGTCGTCCGGCCGGTCGTGCCCGTACAGCTTCCACTCGAACTCGCGGCCGAGCTCCGCGAAATGGCGTGTCTGCTCGGCGATCGCGGCGTCCGCGTCGGACTCCGTGAGGTCCGACCAGAGCACTCCGTTCCAGCCCTGCTCGGGTCCCACGTGCCGCACCACCCCGCCGACGCGCTCCACCACGGAGTCGGGACCGTAGGGTTGCGCGCGCTCACGCATGTCCCGGTCGAACAGTGCCAGTACCGCTTCGTGATCCATCCCGCCACTCCAGCATCCGCGGGCCGACCGGGCAACGGAGTTTCGGCGGGGACCCTGGAATATCCCCTGGTCACGGCCGCCTCCTACCGATCACACGGCCTCGTGGCGGTCAAGGCCCACCCCGACGCCGCACCAGACCTCAGGGCGAACGCAGGGCACGACTGAACCGTACGTGAGGGGGCAGGCGGGAGAGATCGACTCACCGCCACCAAGGCCAGGAGATGTGGTGTCGCACGATCTGTCAGCCTCCGCCACCGCCGTGCCCGCCGCACCCGCCGCACCACGGGAAGGCCTGGCCAGGACTTCGGCCAAGTCGGCGTCCGCCCGGCGGGACCCGTACTTCGACAACGCGAAGTACCTCACCATCGTGCTGGTGGCCTGTGGTCACGCCTGGGAACCCCTGACCCACGGAAGCCGGGCCGCGACCGCCGCATATCTGACCGTCTACGCCTTCCACATGCCCGCGTTCGCGCTCATCTCCGGCTACTTCTCGCGGAGCTTCGACATGGCGCCCGGCCGGGTGCGCCGGCTTCTGACGAGCGTCGTCGTGCCGTATCTGGTCTTCGAGACCGCCTACACGCTCTTCTATCGGTGGGCGCAGGACGATCCCGGCTATCCGCTGAGTCTGCTGGACCCCTGGTACGTGATGTGGTTCCTGGTCGCGCTCTTCGTGTGGCGGCTCACCACCCCCATCTGGCTGACGCTCCGTCATCCAGTGCCGGTGGCACTGGGCTTCGCGGTGCTGGCGGCCGTCTCACCGGATCTGGGCGGGGACATCTCGATCCAACGGGTCCTGGGATTCCTGCCGTTCTTCGTGCTCGGTCTGACGCTGCGCGCCGAGCACTTCGAGCGGCTGCGGACCTGGCGCGTACGGCTGCTCGCGCTGCCGGTGATCGCCGCGGCGCTGGTCACGGCGTACGGGGTGGCGCCCTGGTTCGGTGCGGGGTGGTTCTACCACCGGGGCAGCGTCACGGGCCAGGGCGTGCCGAACTGGGTGGGGCTGTTCACCACTCCGGCGCTGTTCGCCCTCGCCCTGGTCCTGACCGCCTGCTTCCTGTCCTGGATTCCCGGGCGGCAGCTGTGGTGCACGGCGCTGGGGGCGGGGACGATGTACGGCTATCTGCTGCACGGTTTCGTCATCAAGTCGTCCCGCTTCTGGGACTGGTACGACCACCCCTGGCTGCATACCCCGCTCGGCGAACTGACCGTCACGGTGGCCGCCGTGGCGCTCATCACCGTGCTGTGTTCCGGCCCGGTCCGGGCGGTGTTCCGGTTCGTCGTCGAGCCGCGGATGGAGTGGCTGTTCAACCGTCGCGACGAGACCGCGACGGCTGCCGCACGCCCGGACAGGACCTGACCGAGCCGAGCCGAGCTGAGCCGGATCGGGCTTGACCGAGCCGGACAGGGCCTATCCGAGTTCGAGTGTGGTGACCCCGTACACGCGGTCCGTGGCGTACGGCCGTACGGGCCCGGTGTACATCCGGGCCGTCTCGAACGACGGCGTGAGGCCGTGCTCCTCGGCCAGCGCGACACCCACCGCGCTCGTCTCGGGGATGTCGACGGCGACCCGTCGGCCGCCGGCCTCGGCGGCCAGTGCGGCGAAGAGGGCGCGGGCGTCGTCCGGGGCGTCCGCGAACAGCGGGCCGATACGCAGGGAGTCGGCGGCGGGCCGGATCACTCCGTAGCCGGTGAGCCGCCCGCCGACGACACGCACCAGGGCCCGGTGTCCGGTGCCGCCGAGCCAGCGCTCCACGAACTGCGGACGGTCGGCGGGGTAACAGCCCCTGTCGTACGCGACGACCGCCTCGACGTCACTCTTCTCGGCACCACGGACACCGGTGGCTGTAGCTGTCGCGGTGGCTGTAGCTGTGGCGGTGGCCGACCTCGCTGCCGGGACTCCTGCGAACCGGAAGGTCTTGTAGGCGAGTTCGAACCCCGACTGCCGGTAGTTGCCCTGCTGTGCGACCACGCCGTCGAGTCCCACGGTCCGTCCGCCCGCGTGGGCCAGGGCCGTCTTCCAGGTGGCGATTCCGTAGCCGCGGCCACGCAGGTCCGGCCGGACGAGGTAACAGCCCAGAAAGGCGTACTCGGCACCGTAGTTGACGACGGAGATCGCCGAGACCGGTTCGCCGTCGATCCGGCCGAGGAAGAACCCGTCGGGGTCCTGGGCGAAGAAGCACGGCCCGTCCGACACCCCGGGGTCCCCCCCCTCGTCCCCAGGCCTGGGTGACGACGAGGCCTTCGGGGTTCGGCGAGGTCATCGATGCGCTCCGTTCGTGGGGAGAGGGGAAGAGGGGGAAGAAG
>NZ_LIPP01000153.1:0-6133 GCF_001418335.1 Streptomyces aurantiacus
CGCGCGTGTGCGTAATGAGGGAACTCCCTCCCGCCGGTGACGAGGGATAACCCTCGGTCATCCGGCCGGAGGTCGCGGGCGGCTCCCGGCCGGGGGTTGTGGGTCGCGTGGCCGCCGGTGGGGGCTGGTCGCGCAGTTCCCCGCGCCCCTGGAAGCGACGGGATTGCGCTGTTCCCCGCGCCCCTAGAAGCGACAGGATTACGCCGTTCCCCGCGCCCCTGGAGGCACAAGCCAGGGCGAGTTCACTCGGCGCGGTGTTGGCCCGCTGCCAGGCGTACGATGTCGACTCGGGAGCGGATTCCCAGTTTTCGGTAGACGCGGGTGAGGGTTGCCTCGACCGTCTTCACGCTGATGAACAGGCGCGCGGCGATCTCGCGGTTGGTGGCGCCCTCCAGGACGAGTGCCGCGACCTGACGCTCCGTCGAGGCCAGCCGGTCGAGGTGCGGCAGCACGGACTCGGGGGCCGCCGGAGCGGGGACGGAACGGGAAGCCGAAGCGGTCGGCGGGGCCGTCGCGATCGCGTCCAGTTGCCGCAGCCACGGCATCGCCTTGCAGCGGCGGAACAGCCGCGCCGCCTCGTCGTACGAGCCCCGGCCCGACCGCTCCGCGCGCAGCCGGGCCAGCGCGAAGGCGGCCCGCGCCTCTTCGAGTCCGTAGCCGAGCTGGGCCAGCCTGTCCTGCGCCGAGGTCAACTGCTGTGCCGCCGCCTCGTGGTGGCCGGCCGCGGCCTTCACCAGGGCCTCGGCCCGGTCCAGTACGGCCAGGACGCTCGCCCGCCGCAGCCGGACCGCGTGCTCGCGCGTGGCCGTGATGACGTCCTGCGCCTCCGCCGGCTCTCCGATGAGGACGAGCGCCTCGGCCAGGTCGCCGTGCCAACGGCCCCGCGCGGGGTCGAAGATGCCGAGCCCCTGCTCCAACTCCCGGGCCCTGCGCAGCGACTGGACCGTCCCGGCGGCGTCCCCCGCCACCAACTGCGCGTGCCCGAGCGCGCCCAGGGCCCGCGAGAGGTAGATCAGGTCGCCGTCGTCCTCGGCACGCCGCACCGCGTCGCCGGCCAGCACGAGCGCCCGGTGCACATCGCCGCCCGCGGCCTCGGCGAGCGAGGTGAACATGTTGCCCGCGGCCTCGCCGATGCCGGTGTCCCGGGCGAGCCGCAGACTCTCATGGGCGAGATCGAGCGCCCGGCCGCAGTGCCCGGCGCGCAGTTCGGTCTCGGCCAGCCCGCGCAGGAAGTGCACCTCGCTCTCCACGATGCCGCGCCGGCGCACCTCACCGAGCAGCCGGGTGATGGCGACCCGGGCGTCGGTGAGCTGGTCGCTCATGATCAGCCAGCGGAAACGGGTGGCACCCGCGCCGTTGTGGTCGCAGGCGACCCGCAGGTCCTGCGGTTCAGCGAGGGCCTTCTCCAGTGTCACCGGGGCCGCGGGGTGACCCATCAGGGTCTCCATCTGGGCCTGGAACGACAGCGCCAGCAGCTCGGTGCTCCGGTCGCCCGCGGTGGCGGCGAGCCGTGCCGCGCGGGCGGCCTCCTCGCGGCCCTTCTCCATGGCGCCCTCCACCAGCAGCGCCCGCCACGCCAGTTGGTAGCGGACCAGCGCGAGCAGCCGCGGATCGTCGCCCGCGTCCGCGAGGGCCTGCGGGAACACGGCGTCGACGTCGGCCATCGCCTGCCCGGCCGAGTCGATCACGACCATCCAGGCACGTACGCGGACGGCCGGGTCCGTCGCCCGCTCCAGGACGTCGCGGGCCACCTCGCGGGCCAGGTCGATCTCGCCGGAGGTCCGGGCGTCCTCCGCGGACCGCAGCCGCCTCTCGTCCGCGCCGGGCTGTGCATCCGCCGGGGTGTGCCGGGCGGCGAGCAGCCCGAGCCGGGCCGCCACCGAGGGCGCGCCGCGGTCCCGGGCCAGTGCCGCCGCCTCGGAGAGCCGCGCGGCGACCTGCTCGTCCGTGCCGGTGGTGGCCAGCGCGAGATGCCGGGCCCGCTCGATCGGCTCGGAGGCGGCCGTGGACAGGGCCGCATGCACGGCCCGCCGCTCCTGGGGCGTCGCCTGGGCGTACAGCGCGGCCGAGACGAGGGGGTGCGCGAACCGCACGGCGCTCTCCTGACCGTCCGGACCCTGGCCGTCCGGACCCGGCGCGGCCACCAGTCCGAGCGAGGCCGCGAGGGCGATCTCCGACTCGGCGTTCGTCCGGCCGGCGGCCGCCAGCAGCGCCTGGGTGGGGCGGGCACCCGCGCTCGCCACGAGGAGCGTCTGCCGGGCCTCGGCGGACAGCAGATCCAGCCGGCTGAGCACGAGGGCGCGCAGCGAGGTCGGCACGGGCAGCGGCTCGCCGGGCCGGGGCGGCGTCGGGCTCTCGGCCAGGGCGCGGCCGAGCTCCAGCGCGAACAGCGGGTTGCCGCCGCTGGTGTGGTGGATGTCCCGCAGCGTCGAGCGGCGCAGACCCGAGTATCCGCGGGCGGTGAGCAGCTCGGAGACCTGCGGCCGGGACAGCGGTGCCAGCCGCAGGGCCAGCGCCTGAGGCGGATACGCGCGTAGATACAGGTCGTGCTCCCGCTCCTTCGGTTCTGTGCCGGTGCGCACCGCGCCGAGCATCCGCACCGGCATGCCGCCGAGGCGCCGGGCGGCGAACCCGAGCAGTTCGGCGCTGGGCGCGTCCAGCCACTGCAGGTCGTCGGCGACGAGGAGCACAGGGCCCTTGGCCGCCAGTGCGCGCAGCACCGACAGCACGGCGAGCCGCAGCGCGAGGCCGTCCTGGTGCAGGGACGACTCGGCGCGCCCGGTGAGCGCCGCTTCGAGCGCGGCCTGCTGCGGGGCGGGCAGCGCGTCCGCGACCTCGTCGGCGACCAGGCCGAGCAGGTCGACCAGCGCCAGGAACGGGAGATGTGATTCGGACTCGGTGGCGGAGCAGCGCAACACAGTCCGGGTCGATTCGGCATATTCCGCGGTAATTGCCCGCAGGACGGTCGACTTTCCTATTCCGGGCGGACCGTGCAAGAGGAGGCTGCCCCCTCGGGAGAACTGGTCGCGTGCTCGTCCGAGCAGCTCCTCCTGGCCGATGACCTGCTCGCTGACCTGGCCGGTGACCTGCCCCCCGACCTGCTCGGTGACCTGTTCGGAACGGGGTCTGACAGGCTCCTCGAAATCCCGTCGCACGCGCACCGCTCCCCTCAAGTCGTGTCCGGATCAATATTATGCAAAGAGGACCTGAATTTCGGGGGGTTGCACCGTGAGGGAAATAACAGAGATCACAGGGACGCGGTGTACGGGATTTCAGGAGCGGGGCCTGTCCATGTACGTATGTAGTGCCGGGAGGGAGCGCCGGGGAGGTCCGGACCCTTACGGCAGCAGCCCCGCCCGTCGAGCCGCCACCACGGCCTCCAGCCGCGTGCGCGCGCCCAGCTTGCGCATCGCCGACCGCAGATAGGCCTTCACCGTCTCGGCCCGCAGCCCCAGCCGGTCCGCGGCGGCCGCGTTGGTCGTACCGACGGCCACACAGGCGAGTACGTCCAGCTCACGCGGGGTGAGCCGGACCCGCCTCGCCGACCGCGGCGGACCGGGCGAGGCCGCCAGCGTCTCGCAGACCGAGAGGAGCTCGGCCCGCAGCACCGGGTCCGCGACGCGTGGCGCCAGCGCGCGCAACGCCCCGTACGCCTCCCGGAGCCGCTCCCGCGCCGAGCTCTGCGCCCTCTCGGACGTCCCGGACCTCTCATGCCCCTCGGCCGCCCCCAGCGAGCGCGCCGCCGCCAGTAATCCGTACGCCTCGTCCCGTACGACCAGTGACTGCTCCAGGTCCCGCGCCGCCTCCACCGCCGCGGAGAGCGTACGGTCGCCCAGCGGCTGGACCGAGCGCAGGGCGCCGTACAGGACACCGCGCACCCGGCGCCGTACGACGACGGGCACCGCGAGGACGGACCGCAGTCCCTCCGCGGCGACCGCGGTGTCGTACTCGTGACTGATCCTGCGGGACGCGAAGTAGTCCGACACGGCGTACGGCCGGGCCAGGGCGGCCACCTTGCCGCCCAGCCCGTTGCCCGACGACACCGCGAGCGCGCTCAGAGACGTCGTCCTCGTACCGTTCAGCTCGCTGATACGGACCTGGTCGCGGCCCGGCTCGACCAGCCCGCCGAAGGCCACGACAAGCCCCGTCTCCCGCCGCAGCCGCATCAGCGCGCCGCGCATCTGAGCCGCCTCTGCCGCGTCAGTCGCCACGTGCTCGTCCCTTCACCGTCTCAGCGTCTCACCGTCTCGCCGTCGCACACCCCCCCGTTCGGGGGTGGTGAGATGCGCATGAGGGATTACACGATGTGCGAGGGCCGCCCGGCAATGGCCCGGGACCGAGGAGGACGGACGGATGACTACGACGCCGACAACGCCGACGACGCCGACGGAGCGCTTCCGTAGCGCGCGGGACTTCCTGCTGGAGCACCGCGAGGACTACGACACGGCCTACGAGGGGTTCTCCTGGCCCCGTCCGGAGCACTTCAACTGGGCGCTCGACTGGTTCGACGTCATCGCGGACGGCAACGACCGGACCGCCCTGCACATCGTCGAGGAGGACGGCCACGAGACGAAACTGTCCTTCGCCGAACTGTCCGCGGGCTCCGACCGCGCCGCGGTATGGCTGCGCGAACTGGGTGTACGCGCCGGGGACCGCATCCTCGTCGTGCTCGGCAACCAGGCCGAGCTGTGGGAGACGGCGCTGGCCGCGATGAAACTGCGTGCCGTGGTCATCCCCGCCACACCGCTGCTGGGCCCGGCCGATCTGCGCGACCGTGTCGAGCGGGGCCGGGTGCGGCACGTCGTCGTGCGCGCCGAGGACACCGGCAAGTTCGCCGAGGTGCCCGGCGACTACACGCGTATCGCCGTCGGCGGCGAACAGCCCGGCTGGCACGCGTACGAGGACGTCCGGGACCGCGGCTTCGGCCCCTTCGAACCGGACGGCCCGACCCGGGCCGACGACCCGCTGATGCTCTACTTCACCTCGGGCACCACCGCCCGGCCCAAACTCGTCGAGCACACCCATGTGTCGTACCCCGTCGGCCACTTGGCGACCATGTACTGGATCGGTCTGAAGCCCGGCGACGTACATCTGAACATCTCCTCGCCCGGCTGGGCCAAGCACGCCTGGTCGAACCTCTTCGCCCCCTGGAACGCGGAGGCGACCGTCTTCATCCACAACTACACGCGCTTCGACGCGGGCCGGCTGATGGCCGAGATGGACCGGGCGGGGGTGACGACGTTCTGCGCGCCGCCCACCGTGTGGCGCATGCTCATCCAGTCCGACCTGAGCCGCCTCGGTACGCCCCCACGCGAGGCCGTCGCCGCCGGTGAGCCGCTCAACCCCGAGGTCATCGAGCAGGTGCGCAGGGCCTGGGGCGTGACGATCAGGGACGGCTTCGGACAGACCGAGACGGCCGTCCAGGTGTCCAACAGCCCGGGCCAGCCACTGAAGACGGGGTCGATGGGGCGGCCGAGTCCGGGCTACCGCGTGGAGCTGCTCGACCCGGTGTCGGGTGCCCCGGGCGCGACGGAGGGCGAGATCGCGCTCGACCTGTCCGTGCGGCCTGTGGGCGTGATGACCGGCTACCACGGCGACGCGGACCGCACGGCCGAGGCGATGGCGGACGGCTACTACCGCACCGGTGACATCGGCTCGCGCGACGCCGACGGCTACCTCACGTACGTGGGGCGCAGCGACGACGTCTTCAAGGCCTCCGACTACAAGATCTCCCCGTTCGAGCTGGAGAGCGCGCTCCTGGAGCACGAGGCCGTCGCCGAGGCCGCCGTCGTGCCCGCGCCGGACGAACTGCGGCTCGCCGTCCCGAAGGCGTACATCGTGCTGGCCGAGGGCTGGGAGCCGGGACCCGACACCGCGAAGGTGCTCTTCGAGCACGCGCGCCGGGTGCTCGCCCCGTACAAACGGATCCGCCGGCTGGAGTTCGGCGAGCTGCCCAAGACCGTGTCCGGCAAGATCCGGCGCATCGAGCTGCGCGAGGCCACCGCGGCGGGCTCGGACGCCGAGTACCGGGAGGAGGACTTCCGGTGACCCGACCCGACTGACCTACCTCAACCGGCGTCCGTGGCCTTGTACATGCACACCCGGGGCCAGCGGTGCAGGCCGTGGTCGGCCT
>NZ_LIPP01000153.1:6214-6900 GCF_001418335.1 Streptomyces aurantiacus
CCGGCCCACGCCCTGGTGGGCGGCGTCCGGGTGCACGGAGACCTGCTCGATGTGGAAGGCGCCGTCCAGGGGCTCGCCGATCAGGTACGCGACGAGCCGTCCGGCGGCATCCTCGGCGACCCAGGCGTGACCGGCCTTGAGGAAGCGTTCGAGCAGGTCGAGCGCGGGAGGCTCGTCGTCGGCGATCTCGGGCATGCCGAAGATGCGGAAGGGCTCGCCCGCGGCACGTTCGATGTCCTGGAGCAGTGGAAGGTCGGCGGAAACGGCCGCTCTGACGGTCATGGGTCAAGTATGCGTCCGCCGGGGCGAGTTGGTGAGGTCAGGCGCCGGTCGCGACGAGTTCGTCGGCGAGGCTGTTCGCCGCCTGCGGGGTGCCGGTGAGGTCCAGTACGAACAGGGGGACGCCCAGCGAGTCGGCGNNGTAGACGCAGCCCGCCGACTCCGTCATGGCCGTCAGCCAGAGGCACTCGACGTCCCGGAGCGAGGCCGGGCGCACGGTCGGGTCCACCTGGGCGAGGATTCCGCGGGCCGCGAGGCCGATCCCGGAGGGCGGTCGCTGGTCGGCCCGCCGAATGTCCCGGTACCCGAGCCAGCGCAGATACAGCGCGGCGGCGGTCACGGCGTCCCGGGCCGTACGGATGGTCACCGGCTGGAACGGGGCACGGGGCGCCGGTTCGGCGCGGGGG
>NZ_LIPP01000154.1 GCF_001418335.1 Streptomyces aurantiacus
CCGCCCTCCCGCCCACCTCGCTGGGCGACCACGGTGGCACGGCGCCCCGACCCCGAAGGAGATTCTGTTCATGACTATCGCGGACGACGCCCCGGCAGACGGCGCGTCACCCGTCACGGGCGGCACGGAGCCCGCCGTGCGGTGGGGACTTCGGGAATGGTTAATGCTCGTCGTGGTGTGCGGCGCGTTCTCCCTGGACGCGCTGGACAACATCATGGTCGGCATCGCCACCCCCCAGATCAAGGACGAGTTCGACATGAGCACGTCCGCCGCGCAGTGGGTGGTGAGCGCCTANNGACCTGCTGGGCAAGCGGCGGGTGTTCCTCGTCGGCCTCACCGTCCTCGCGGTCGGCTCGCTGGCCGGCGGACTGGCGACCGACGGGACCCTGGTGATCATCGGCAGGCTGGTGATGGGCATCGGCGCCGCACTGACCGCGCCCTCAGCCCTGTCGATCATCGTGAGCAACTTCCCGGAGGGCCCGCAGCGCAACCGGGCCGTGGGCATCTACACGGCCTGCGGTGCCGTCGGGTACTCCATCGGCGTGGTGGTCGGCGGTGCCCTGACCGAGGCGAGCTGGCGCTGGACGTTCGTGCTCAGCGTGCCGGTCGCCGTCGCGGCCCTGGTCGGCGCCCTGCTGCTGGTCCCCAAGGACCCCGCGCACGACGGCGGCAAGCGCCACTACGACGCCGGCGGCGCGGTCACCGTCACCGCCGCCATGCTGCTGCTGGTCTACGCCATCGTGCAGGCCCCGGCAGAGGGCTGGCTCTCCGACACCACCCTCGGTGTTTTCGCGGTCTCGGTGCTGCTGCTCGCCGCCTTCGCGGTCATCGAGTCGCGCGCCCCGCAGCCGCTGCTGCGACTCGGCCTGCTGCGCAACAAGTCGCTGGTGGGCGCCAGCCTGATCGCCGCGGCGATCCTCGGCACCTACATGAGCTACCAGTTCGTCGGCAGTCTCTACCTCCAGACCTACCGGGGCTGGTCCCCACTGGAGATGGCCTTCGCGTTCCTGCCGATCGGTCTGATGATCTTCATCTTCGCGCCGCGTGCCGGGAAGTGGCTCGGCCGCACCGGGCTGCGCTGGCCGGTCTTCGGCGGCATGCTCGCCTATGCCGTGGCCTTCCTGCTGTTCCTGCGCCTCGGCGAGGGCTCCTCGTACTGGACGATGCTCCTGCCGAGCATGCTGCTGATCGGCATCGGCTTCCCGTTCGCCTTCACCGCGGCGAACGTGCAGGCCACCACCGGCGTTGACGAGTCCGAGCAGGGGCTCGCCGCGGGCATCCTGCAGACCGGGTACCAGGTGGGCGCCGCGGTGGTGCTCGCCGTGGTCACCGTGCGTATGGGCGACGAGGACACCGCGGGCCCCGCCGAGATGCTGTCCGGGTACCACCAGGGCACCTGGGTGATCGTCGTCATCGCCGGGGTCTCGGCCCTCTCGGTGCCGATCGCGGCGGGTGCCGCCCGGCTGCGCGCCGGCCGGACCACGGTCGCGCAGGGGACCGCGGACACGGACGAACCCGCGGCCGAGTCGGCCGGCCGGTCGCTGGGCTGAGAGACGTCGAGCCCTGTCGGCGGAGCTCGACACGGAACGAGGCCGCGGTCACTCCTCCAGCAGATCGGGCTGTTCGTGGACGATCTCGTCCCAGAGCAGCTGGAAGCTGAACCAGCCGAGGTGCCGGTCCCCGAAGCCGTCCCGCGCCGCCAGCGCCTGCTCATGGCTCATGGCTCATGGCTCATGGCTCATGGCTCATGGGCTGCACCTGCCCGGACCCGCTCCGACCACCACTGCTGTCGGCACCATCAACTCCTTTGTTCTCGCGGACGATTACGTGCCGGAGAGTACGTTCATGGCGCGCCCGAGCACATCCCCGGCTCAGGGACGGACCACCCGGGGGAGGGAGGGGGGCCCGGTGACATCACTCATGCGATCTTTCCGCGTCCTACGAAAGGCCAGGCCGACGGCGCGATAGCCGCCCTCGCGGATCAAGTCCGGCGCGATGTCGTCACTGGCGCCGGTCAGGATGCCCCACGCCTCGTACCGCGAGGTGAATCCCGTCAACCGACCCTGCTCGACCGCCTCCACGCTGCCCCAGGTGTCCCAGGACGCGTCGCCCCCTGAAGCGACTTCCGGACTGCCCCGTTCGCCGCGGGCGCACGGTCGTCTGTCACCCCCCAACTGCCAGTTGGGGAATCGAACTGGCCGTACGTGGGGAATTTCTCCTGGCCGTCGGCAGATGTGCCCTCCAACTGCCCGCCCAGCAGCAGGAGTTACATAAAAATCCGCTGGTCAACCCCCCGTCCCTGCCAGCCGACCACCGCCACTCAGTGCCTCTACAGCGGCTCATCGGCCCGGCTGCTCGCCGCGTCACCCCACCCGCAAGGCGAACCAGCATGCGACCTCACACCACCCTGACCAGCGGCAACATACTCAACAGTCCGGCTCCCCCGAGCGCGAACCGAACGGCCGCACCACGCGACACTCCACCCTGGCGACCAGGAGTTGCCAGAACCAGGCTCTGACCAGCCTCTTCACAGAAGTCCTTCCGCCTGGCAGAAGCCGTCTTGCCAAGTCGGTGCAAGCCTCACGACCCTGATTCCAACCACGGCACGCGGGGCGAGGACACCCCGCCGACAGGGACGGGAACTGCCATGCCGCACATGACTGCCTTCGCCAGGAACCAGTGGTACGTCGCCGCCTACGCCCGGGAGGTCGGGCGGGAGTTGCTCGGGCGGACCATTCTCGGTGAGCCGCTCGTGTTCTACCGGACCGAGGACGACGCCCGGCCCGTCGCCCTGCACGACCGCTGTGTGCACCGCCGCTACCCGCTGTCCGAGAGCGGGCTCGACGGTGACCGGATCGTCTGCGGCTACCACGGCTTCACGTACGACACGACGGGCGCCTGTGTGTACGTACCGGGGCAGAAACGCGTGCCCCGCACCGCCCGGGTCGCCTCCTACCCGGTGGTCGAGCAGGACGCCCTGATCTGGGTGTGGATCGGCGACCCGGCCCTCGCCGACCCGGCGGCCATTCCGCGGGCCAGGCATCTCGACTCCCCCGGCTGGGTCACCGTCAGCGGGATGGAGCCGATCGACGCCGACTACGGCCTCCTCGTCGACAACCTCCTCGACCTGTCCCACGAGACGTATCTGCACGGCGGCTACATCGGCACCCCCGAGGTCGCCGAGACGCCGATCAGCACCGAGGTGGACGAGGGCGCGGGCGTCGTACGGGTGAGCCGGCACATGGACGACGCCGAGTGCCCGCCGTTCTACGCCAGTTCGACGGGTATCGAGGGGCGCATCACCCGCTGGCAGGACATCGAGTACCACGCGCCGTGTCTGTATCTGCTGCACAGCCGCATCGCCCCGGTCGGGGTGGCACCCGAGCCGGACGGCAGCGATCCGAACGGCTTCCACACGGAGATCACGTACGCCATCACCCCGTCCGCCGACGGCGCGGTGTACGACTTCTGGATGGTCTCGCGGGACTGGGCGACCGACGACGCCGAGGTGACCGAGTTCCTGCGGGCCAACAACCACACCGTCGTGATGCAGGACGTCGACGCGCTCAACCTGCTGCAGCGGACGCTCGGCACGGAGCGGACCGGGTACCAGGAGCTGAGCATCAACATCGACACCGGTGGTCTGGCCGCCCGCCGCATCCTCGCCCGGCTGGTCGAGGAGGGCGCGAAGCCCATGGAGAAGGTCCAGTGACCAGCCCGACCGGCGAGGTCTACCGCATCGACTGGCTGCCCGGCACCGACGTACTGCACGGCACCTGCCACTGCGGGGCCGAGCACGCCGCCGAGGACCCGGTCGCGATGTGGGAATGGATGCTCGGCCACCCCGAGGGACACACCCCCCAAGGACATGACTCATGACCCTGTACGAAGCCGAACTCGTCGTCGACCGACGCCACTTGGCGGCCGGCGGCGTGCTCGCCCTCACCCTCCGCCATCCGCTGGGCGAGGAACTGCCGGTCTGGGAGCCCGGCGCCCACATCGATGTGGTGCTCGGCCCGGGCCTGGAACGGCAGTACTCCCTGTGCGGTGACCCGGCCGACCGGCACGCGTGGCGGGTAGCCGTGCTGCGGGAGCCCGACGGACGCGGCGGATCGGCCCATGTGCACGGTCAGTTGGCGGCGGGCGGCAAGGTCCGCGTGCGCGGCCCGCGCAACCACTTCGCCCTCCGGCCGTCGCCCCGCTACCTCTTCGTCGCGGGCGGCATCGGCATCACCCCCATCCTGCCGATGCTGGCCGCGGCCGAGGCCGCGGGCGCGCGGTGGACGCTGCTGTACGGCGGTCGCACGCGCGACTCCATGGCGTTCACCGAGGAGTTGAAGCGGTACGGGGACAGGGTGCGCCTCGCCCCGCAGGACGAGAGCGGGCTGCTCGACCTCGACTCCCTGCTCGCCACCCCGCGGCCGGACACGCTCGTCTACTGCTGCGGTCCCGGCCCCCTGCTGGACGCGGTCGAGGAGCGGTGCGCGCGGTGGCCGGCGGGCTCACTGCACGTCGAGCGCTTCCAGCCCAGGGCCAAGGAGGCGGGAAAGGGGCAGGGAGAGGGAGAGGCAGCCGCGGACACCGAGTTCGAGGTGGTCCTGGAGCGGTCCGGCCGCACCCTCACCGTCCCCGCGGACGTGTCCGTGCTCGACACCGTGCGGGCGGCGGGCGTCGAGGTGCTCTTCTCCTGCACCGAGGGCACCTGCGGTACCTGCGAGACGGACGTCCTCGACGGCACCCCGGACCACCGGGACTCGGTCCTTGACGACGAGGAGCGGCAGGCCGGCGAGACCATGCTCATCTGTGTGTCCCGCTGCCACGGGAAGCGGCTCGTGCTGGACCTGTGAGCCCCAGGTCCGCCTCGATGCGGGCCACCGTGGCCAGCAGGTTCGGCAGCAGGTCGCGGCGTACGGACTCGACGGAGTTGCGGCTGGCGTGCACCGGGATGTTGACCGCCGCCACCGCCTCGCCGTCCCGGTCGCGCACCGGGACGGCGACCGAGCGCAGCCCCTCCTCCAGTTCCTGGTCGACGATCGCGTACCCCTGACGGCGCACCCGGCGCAGTTCGGTGCGGAGCAGGTCCGCCGAGACGATCGTGCGGGCCGTCAGGGGCCGCAGGTCCGCGCGCGCCACCCGGACGTCGAGCTCCTCGTCGGGCAGCTGCGCGAGCAACACCCGTCCCACGGAGGTCACATGGGCCGGGAAGCGGGTGCCGACGGTGATCGTCGCGGTCATGATGCGGTGCGTCGGTACGCGGGCGACGTACACGATGTCGTCGCCGTCGAGGACGCACAGGGACGACGACTCCCGTATCTGCGCGACGAGTCGCTCCAGATGCGGCTCGGCGATCTGCGGCAGGGTGAAACTGGACAGGTAGGAGTAGCCGAGTTCCAGGACGCGCGGGGTGAGCCGGAACATCCGGCCGTCCGTCGTCACGTATCCCAGGTCGAAGAGCGTCAGCAGGAAGCGGCGGGCCGCCGCGCGGGTCAGGTCGCTGACCCGCGCCACCTCGCTGAGCGTGAGCTCCGGATGGTCGGCGTCGAAGGCGCGGATGACCGCGAGGCCGCGCTCGAAGGAACGGACGAAATGCGGTTCGCGGGCTCCAGCAGGCATCGTCGCCTCCACGGGACGCACGGGGGTGCGCTCTGCGCACGCTAGGAGCACGCTTCGGCAACTGTCAACGACCTTGCGCGTCAAGGGCATTGACCTGTTCCCCGGCCAGGTCCTACGTTCCCGCTGAGCACTTCTGTGCGGTCTGCGCACGGTCTGTCGAAGAACTGTCCCACTAGGGGGAGTCATGCGTCGTCTGCTCATCGGCCTCGTGACCGGCGCCCTGTGCGTCGCCGCGACGGCCTGCGGTTCGTCCGACTCGTCCGACTCGTCGGGGACCGATTCCTCGGGGTCGGACAAGGCGTCCGGTGGTACCGCCACGGTCGAGGTCGGCCTCATCCCCATCGTCGATGTCGCCCCCCTGTACCTGGGCCAGAAGAAGGGCTTCTACAGCGACCGGGGCATCAAGCTGTCGCTGACGAGCGCGCAGGGCGGGGCTGCGATCGTGCCCGGCGTGGTCTCGGGCCAGTTCGACTTCGGCTTCAGCAACACCACGTCCCTGCTGGTCGCCGACTCCAAGAACGTGCCGGTCAAGGCCGTGGTGAACGGCGTGGCGTCCACCGGCGAGGAGGGCGCCGACTTCGCGGAGCTCGCCGTGAAGAAGGGCAGCCCCCTCAAGTCCGCGAAGGACGTGGAGGGCAAGAAGGTCGCCGCCAACACTCTCAACAACATCTGTGACACCTCGACCAGGGAGTCGGTCCGCAAGGACGGCGGCGACCCGTCGAAGGTGGAGTTCGTGGAGATGCCCTTCGACCAGATGGGGGCCGCGCTCGAAGGCGGCCGGGTGGACGCGGCCTGCGTCGTGGAACCCGCGCTCGCAGGCATCAAGGCCAAGGGCGGCACGTCCATCGCCTCGCTCTTCTTCGACGTGTCGCCCGACCTCACCGTGGCCATGTACTTCACCTCCCGGCAGTACGCGCAGCAGAACCCGGAGATGGTGAAGAAGTTCCAGGAGGCGACCGCCGCGTCCCTCAAGTACGCCGACAGCCATCCGGACGAGGTCCGCGAGATCATCACCACGTACACGAAGATCCCGGCGCCCCTGGTGAAGACGCTCACGCTGCCCCGGTGGCCGGCGGAGCCGGACCGCGCGTCCATCGAGCGGCTGTCCGAACTCGGCGTGCAGGACGGCCTGTTCGAGAAGGCGCCGGACCTGGACAAGCTGCTTCCGTGAGGGGCTCCAACGCCCTGCTGGGCGCGGCCGGGCTCGCGGCCTTCCTCGCCCTCGGCGAGGCGGTGCCGCGGCTCGGCCTCGTCGACGAGGACTACTTCCCGCCGACCAGCCGCATCGCCGACGCGCTCGCCACGGAGCTCGCCGACGACGCGTTCTGGACCGCGCTCGGGGACACGCTCACCGGCTGGGCGATCGGCCTCGCGATCGCCGTGACCGCGGGCATCCTCGCGGGCGTCCTGATCTCCGTCACCCCGTACCTTCGCGAGGCGACCGCCTCGACGATCGAGTTCCTGCGCCCGATCCCGTCGGTCGCGCTGATCCCGCTGGCCGTGCTGCTGTACGGCACGGAACTGCGTTCGGTCCTCCTCCTGGTCGTCTACGCGTCGTTCTGGCAGGTCCTCGTGCAGGTCATGTACGGCGTCCAGGACGTCGACCCGGTCGCCGAGGAGACCGCCCGCTCGTACGGCCTCGGCCCCTGGGCGCGGGTCCGCCACGTGCTGTGGCCCACGGCCCTGCCGTACGTCATGACGGGTGTCCGGCTGGCCGCCGCGGTGGCGCTGATCCTGGCCGTGACCGCCGAACTCGTCATCGGAGCCCCGGGGCTGGGCGCGCGGATCGCCGTCGCCCAGACCTCGCAGGCGGTGCCGGAGATGTACGCGCTCGTGGTGGTCACCGGTGTGCTCGGGCTGCTCATCAACGTGGGCGCGCGGACCGTCGAACGGCGGGCGCTGGCCTGGCACCAGTCCGTGCGCGGGGAGGTGGCGGTGTGAGCGCGCGGATACGGTACTTCGCGCTGCGGTTGCTCCTGGTCGTCGCCCTGCCCGCCGTGCTCGTCGCGGCGTGGTGGTTCGCCTCGGAGAGCAGCACCGACGTCTACTGGCCGCCGCTGCGCACCATCCTCACCACGTTCCCGGACGTGTGGACCGGCGAGCGGTTGCGTCAGGACGTGCTGCCCAGCATGGCGCGGCTGACGGCCGGTTACGGGTGCGCGGCCGTCGCGGGGGTGGCGCTGGGCACGGTGATCGGCTCGTACCGGCGGGTGCGGGCCGTGTGCGAGCCGGTCCTGGAGTTCCTGCGCGCGGTGCCGCCGCCGGTGCTCGTCCCGGTCATCATGCTGTTCGCCGGCATCGGCGACACGATGAAGATCGCGGTGATCGCGAGCGGCTGCGTCTGGCCGATCCTGCTCAACACCGTCGAGGGCGTGCGGGCGGTCGACTCGGTGATGTCCGAGACGGCCCGCTCCTACGGCGTCACGGGCGTCGCCCGCCTGCGGCACGTGGTGCTGCGTTCGGCGAGCCCGCAGATCTTCGCGGGGCTGCGCCAGGCGCTGTCGATCGGCCTCATCCTGATGGTCATCAGCGAGATGTTCGCCGCCAGCAACGGGCTCGGCTTCACCATCGTCCAGTTCCAGCGCGGCTTCGCCATTCCCGACATGTGGACCGGCATCCTTCTTCTCGGTCTGCTCGGGTTCGTCCTGTCGGTCCTCTTCCGGCTGGTCGAGCGGCGCGCGCTCGGCTGGTACCACGGTCTGCGCGACGCCTCCCGGCGGTCGTCGTGAACCTCGTGAAAGGGCGGTCCATGCTCGACGTAAGCGGCCTCAAGAAGGTCTACGAGGGATCGGGCCGGCGCGTGGAGGCGGTGCGCGATCTGACGTTCACGGTGGACGCCGGTGAACTCGTCTGTCTGGTCGGCCCTTCAGGCTGCGGCAAGACGACCCTGCTGAAGTGCGTGGGCGGGCTGCTCACACCCACGGCCGGCGAGGTGCGGGTGGGGGGCCGCCGGGTGACCGGGCCGCCGCCGGACATGGCCGTCGTCTTCCAGGAGTACGGGCGCAGCCTCTTCCCCTGGAAGCGGGTGGGCGAGAACGTCGAACTGCCGTTGAAGCAGAAGAAGTTGGGCGCCGCCCGACGGCGTGAGCTGGTCGCCGACGCGCTGGAGTCCGTCGGGCTCACGGACGCCGCCGGCGCGTACCCGTGGCAGCTGTCGGGCGGTATGCAGCAGCGGGTGGCCATCGCCCGCGCCCTGGCGTACGAGCCCGAGGTGCTGCTGATGGACGAGCCGTTCGCGGCGGTGGACGCCCAGACCCGGGCCGAGCTGGAGGATCTGGTCCGCGGGCTGTGGCGGCAGCGGGGCATCACGATCCTGTTCGTGACGCACGACATCGACGAGGCCGTCTATCTCGGCGAACGGGTGCTGATCCTCTCCTCCTCACCGACCGTCGTGCAGGAGCAGCTGAAGATCGACCTGCCCGCGGACCGGGACCAGTTGCACACCCGGGTGGCCCCGCGCTTCGCCGAGCTGCGCACCCATGTGTACGAGCAGATCCAGGCGGCGAAGCGCGGGACGCCGGTCGACCGCCTGACGAAGGACCCCACGTCGGACACGCCGCCACCGCACTGAACCGGCCGGCCCGAACCTGCCCGCCCGGCTTCCTGGGAGGGGTGTCACGCCTCGGTGGCGGGCACCACGCTGAGGTGGCTCGACGTGCGGCGCGGGCGGCCGGCCCGGCTCGTCCGGCGGGCCGCGGGCGTCGGGCGGCCGGCCTCGCGCAGGACCAGGGTCAGCCGCGTGTACCCCATGTCGTGCAGGGACTTGGGGGTCTCGCCGACGATCCGGCAGGTACTCCCCCACCGCGGGTCCGGGTGCAGCAGGGGCCGTACCGCGCCGTCGTGCTCGACGGCGTGCGCGCCCACCGAGCGGATCCAGTGCGGCAGGCCGTGCCGGTAGGCGGCGTCCATGATCGGGTCCTGGGCGATGTCCCGCAGGATCGCCTGGAGCCCGTGGTCGTGGCCGTACCGCTCCACGGCGGCGGCGAAGTGCGCCAGCATCGGCAGACACCAGCTCGACTCGTGCTCGGCCAGGACCGTACCGGCGTCCGGGTGGAACAGGACGAACCGGAGGAAATTGTCGCCCGGCATGGCGGTGGGGTGCGGGCCGACCTCACGGAAAAGTGTCTCGAACGCACCGTTGGCGAGCACGACGTCCCACCGGTGGTCGACGACGACGGACGGAAAGGTGACGGCGTCCAGGAGTGCTGCGTAGTCCTGGAGATACGCCTGGGCCTCAAGACTCTCGGGGACGGGCCGCGGCTGCGGCCGGGGCCCTCCTGCCTGGTACGCCATCGGGAGGTCCACCCCTCTTGCCTCTGCGGCCTTCACGCGGCGTCGTGATCCTGCTACCCCGGCCGGAGCGGTGTCAACTATCGTGGCATTCGACGCCGGTTGACGACTGATTCCCGCCACAGTTGTGGCGAGGCCTGGATGTGAGTTCGACCAAGGGCTACTCTCCGGTCTTCGGGCAGTTCACGCTGCACAACGCGGATCCCCACGAGGACTTCACGTCCGGAGGGATGCGGTTCCCCCTCAGCGGTCGGTCGATTGAGACGTAGGAGAACTGTCGGTGACGGATGGCTTCGAGGTTCCGGGCGCCACGGCGACGGGTCTGCTGCCGGCCGTCGTGGGCCGGGTCGCCGGTCTGGCCGACCGGCTCGGCGCACCGCACCGCGAGGTGTTCGACGTCCGCCGCCTGTCCGTCGCGTCGGGTGTCCCCGAGGCCGTGGTCCGGCCCCTGCTGAACGGGCGGCCCGCGGGCGAGCCCGACCTCCAGGCCCGTTTCCTGCAACGCCTGGGCCTGCTGCGCCGTACCCGCCTGAAGCCGAACGGCCGCCGCTACACGCAGCAGGAGATCGCGGACGGCGCGGGCATGTCGCGCCAGCAGGCGGGCGCGCTCATCAACGGCGACCGGCGCCCGACGATGGAGCACTGCGACGCCATCCAGCGCTTCTTCCGCGTCCACGCCGGTTTCCTCACCGCCGAGGACCCCGAAGCGCTCGCCGGCGCCCTCCAGCGCACCGAGCAGGATCTGCTGCAGCGGCTCGCCGACCGGGAGCGCCGGGCGGCCCCGACGGTCGCACAGGACCCGCTGGAGCGGCTGCTCCAGGACCACGGGGTGCGCGGCATCGCCTGGCGGGCCGCGCAGCTGCCCACCGACCAGCACCGGGACAAGGTCGCCGAGTGGCTGGACATGCTCCTGGAGAGCGTCAAGCGGCCAGAGTCGTGATCCGGGGGACTGCGGTGGGCATCGGAAGGGACATGCGCCGCCTGTGCGGCGAGCTGGTCGACGAGCTCTCGCTCCCGGCGCCGGCGGAACCCGGGGAGCTGTACGCGGCACTGTGCGGGGCCATGAGCAGACGGCGGGGCCGCCCGGTCAGGTTCCGTACGGCCTCCTTCCCGCCGGGCACCGCCAGCGGGCTCTGGCTCGACATGGCGGAACAGGACCTCGTCGTCATCGAGGAGCGCACCGCGCCCGACCACCAGCTGGTGATACTCGGGCACGAGCTGTGGCACATGAACGCGGGCCACTGCGGCCGTCACGTGGCGGGCGCGGCCGTCGCCGCCCGCCTGCTGTCGGACGACGCGGACCTGCGGGCGGCCGTCCTGACCGTGGCGGCGCGGACCCGTTTCGACCTGGCGGACGAGAAGGACGCCGAGAGCTTCGGCCTGCTGCTGGCCAGCAAGTGCCGGGTGTGGCTGGCCGGTTCGCCGCTGCGCGGGCCCCTGCGGCGGGACGGGCTCGCGGGCCGGCTCGAAGCCTCCCTGGGCTACCGCGGGCCGCAGGGCTGAGGGCGCCGGCGCATCGTGGACGGGTCCGGGTACTACGTTCCCGCGGTCGCCATGGCGGCCGTACTCGCCGTCAAGGGCCCCTCGCTGCTGCGTTCCTGGCACGATCCGCTGCTCCGGTCGGTGTGTTCGCTGATGGCGCTGACGGGGCTGGTGTTCCTCTTCGCCGCGCCGCCGACCATCGAGGAGGTCAACGACGTCCTGGGCGTCACGAACGTTTCGGCGCCGATCGTCTACTGCCTGCTGAGCGCGTACAGCGCGGCCTGTCTGGTGCTGATCGTCAACTGGCGCGGCGGGCCGCCCGGGTCGACCCGCCGGACGTCCCGGCGCTGGATCACCGGATACGGCGTCGTGATCGTGGCGCTGCTCGTGCTGTTCGCCCTCGGTGACACACCGGTCGAACGGCTGCGGGACTTCGACACGTACTACGCCGACGAGCCGTTCGTCCGCGAGATGATCGTGCTCTATCTCGCCGCGCTGGCCGTCGCGGGCGTCGCGATGAACGTGATGTGCGGTCGCTGGGCCCTTCAGGTCCAGGGCCGGCTGCGGGCCGGGCTGCTGGTCATCGTGGCGGGCTATGTGTGCAACATCGCCTATCTGACCGCCAAGTTCACCGCCGTCGTCGCGCGCTGGAACGGCGGGAACCTCGACCACCTCAGCTCCGACGTGGCCCCGGGGCTCGCCTCGGCCGGTGCCCTGATCAGTGCGGTCGGCTTCTGTCTTCCGCTGGCCTGCCAGCGGGCCGGTGACACCTGGTCGGCCCTGTCGACGTACCACCGTCTGGGGCCGCTGTGGCGCGAGCTGGCGCCGGTGTCGCCGCACGCGGGGCGCGCGGTGCGGATGTCCTGGTGGTCCTCCGCCGAACTGCGGGTCACCCAGCGGGAGTCGGACATCCACGACGGCATGCTCGTCCTGTATCCGTACTTCGACGCCGCGCTGCGGGCGCGGGCCCGTGACGCGGCGCTCGCGGCGGGCTCCGACGCCGCCCAGGCGCGGGCCGAGGCAGACGCGGCGATGGTGGCTGCGGCGGTACGGGCCAAGGCCGCCGACCCGGAGGGCAGGGTCATCGCCTCCGCGAGGACGCCCGCTCCCCCGGCCGTCGAGGGGCCGCGCGATCTCGTGCGGATGGCCCTCGCCCTGCGCCGGTCACCCGTCGTCGCGGACGCCCGGAGCGGGTGCGCGGCCGGGCCGCGGAGCGAGTTCCCCGAGCAGGCCCGCTGAGGGTTTCCCCTCCGCCGACCGGGCGAACGAACCCGTACGGAAAGGGCATTGTCAGTGGCGGACGGCAAGCTGGACCCAGCACCACCGCTGTGCGGTGGCGTGCGCACGACCGCAGCACCGAAGCCGAGCCGAACCGGGAGGGCCTTCCGATGCCGACCGCCGTACTGACCGATCACGAACGCACCGCCGTTCAGGCCTATCTGCGCCTGTTGCAGACCGTACGAGCCGCGTTGGACGGCCCGTCGGGTTCGGGCCGACCACCCCTCGTGCCGCCGGGCGCCCTCGCGGAGGCGGAGCACGCACTGGCCGCGGCGGGCCTCGCGGGCAACGAGGAGGCGTTCTTCCGGCTGCTGCACACCTGGTGCCCGGAGGCGTGATGAGCCACCGTCAGTCCACCGGCCGGTCCGTGGACCGGTCCGCGGACGCGCTCAGCCTCGCCCGTGCGGGACGGTCACCGAGGTCGCCACGAGTCCCCGGCGCACCGTCCAGCGCCCCTCGAAGCGGCCGATGCGACGGCCGTCCACCACCGGACCGGGTACGAGGAGTCCGGCGCGCAGGCCGCCGGACGTGGTGTGTCCGGGATCCGTGAAGACCTCGATGTCCGCCTCGGTGAAGTCGAGCCACTTCCCGGTGAGGGGGAACCACGCCTTGTAGACCGACTCCTTGGCACTGAACAGGAGCCGGTCCCAGTGGATCCCTGGCCGCTCCCCGGCGAGGACGCGCAGCCGCCGCTCCTCGTCGGGCAGCGCCACCGACGACAGCACGTCGTCCGGGAGCGGCCGATGGGGCTCCGCGTCGATGCCGAGCGAGGCCAGGTCGCCGGCCCGGGCCAGTGCGGCGGCGGCGTATCCCTCGCAGTGCGTCATGCTGCCGATCAGCCCGGCGGGCCACCTCGGGGCTCCCCGGTCGCCGGGCAGGACGGCCTGCGGGGGCACGCCGAGCTTCTCCATGGCGCGCCGGGCGCAGCCGCGTACGACGGTGAACTCGCGGCGCCGTTTCTCGACGGCGCGCGCGATCAGGGCCTCTTCCTCGGGATACAGCTCGGGGTACGGCGTCGCGGCCCGGGTGCCCCCGGTGTGTTCGTCGGCGTGTGCCTCCACGGCCACGACCGACTCAGGGAGCAACTCCTCGATCACCTGATCCGACCTCCATCGGCAGAATGCGGCGCAGTGTGCCCGGAGGTTCCGAGCGCTTGCGCCACTCGCGGGGGTAACCCACCGACACCTCTTCGAAGCGGACGCCGTCGAGCCAGGTGGTGCGGGGGATGTGCAGGTGGCCGTAGACCATGGCGGCCACCCGGTGGGTGCGGTGCCAGTCCGCGGTGAGCCGGGTGCCGCACCACATGGCGAACTCCGGGTACCAGAGGACCTCGGTGGGGTGCCGGTCCAGCGGGTAGTGGTTGACGAGCACCGTGGGCAGTTCGGCGGGGATCTCCGCGAGCCTGCGTCCGGTCTCGGCCACCCGGGCCCGGCACCAGGCCTCACGGCTGGGGTACGGGTCGGGGTGGAGCAGGTGCTCGTCCGTGCAGACGACGCCGGTCCCGTGGGCGTACGCGAGGCCCTCTTCCTTGGTCGCGCAGCCCGCGGGCAGGAACGAGT
Organism: Streptomyces aurantiacus; assembly: GCF_001418335.1. Lineage (GTDB taxonomy): Bacteria > Actinomycetota > Actinomycetes > Streptomycetales > Streptomycetaceae > Streptomyces > Streptomyces aurantiacus. Next base: position 14,223 of record NZ_LIPP01000154.1, read on the forward strand.
AGTCGTAGAGGAGGAAGAGCGGGGCCACGGCGACCGGTCCTCCGGGGCCCTCCCACACGGGGTAGGGGTCCTCCGGGGTGGTCACGCCCAGCTCGCGGCAGAGCTCGACGAGGTGTTCGTAGCGGGCCACCCCGCGCAGGGTGACGGCGTCCGAGGGATGGGTCCACAGTTCGTGGTTGCCCGGTGCCCAGATCACTTTGCGGAAGCGGGCGCCGAGGGTTTCGAGGGCCCAGCGGATGTCGGCCACCGTCTCCGCGACGTCGCCGGCCACGAGGAGCCAGTCGTCGTCGGTCTCGGGGCGCATCCTCTCGACGAGGGCGCGGTTCTCGGCGTATCCGATGTGCAGGTCGCTGATGGCCAGCAGCCGGCCCTGACGGTCAGCCGTCGTCACCCTCGCCCCCCTGTCGTGGCCCGGGTCGCCTGTCGGCCGCCCGGATGGGAACACAAGAACATACGCGCGCTCCCGCGTACAAGAGCGACTGCCGGCGGGGCCGTGCGGGTGACGTCCCGCCGAGTGCCGCAGCACTCCGCGGCGTGCTCCGCGACACGCCCGTGTGGGCGACGACCGGGCGGTGCGCGTGATCCGCCGGGCGCCGAAAGTACCTGGTGGTGCCCTCGACGGCCGACGTGCCGACGGTGATCGAGGCGTCCCCCCGGCCGTTCGGGGCGGACCGGGCACAGGGGCCCTGACCTGGCACGGGAGCCCCTGCGGGCCCGTCCGGGCAATCCGTAACACGCCCGTAGCAGCAGCACTGCTCGGGAAGCCCTATGATCGGCCCTACACAACCGCCCACGAATCCCGTTTTCGAACGGCGGTTTTTGTGTACCCACTCACCTCTTGGCCGGGCACGGCCTGCTTCGCCGTGCCCGCGAACCTGAAAGGCGGCCTGCATGGTCTCTCGCGTACGCGTCTGGCTCAACCGCACGTACGCGGAGAACGTGTTCTTCATGGATCAGCTACGGCGAAATCCGTGTGGCCGCGCGGTCGAGATCCATGCGACCCACGGTGACCCCGACTCCCCCATCCTGGCCGCCGCGGACTTCGCCGCGATGGAGCCGGAGGGGCTGTCCCCGGCCGCCTACGTCGAGTACGCGCTCGACCACTGCGCCCGGTACTCGATCGACGTGTTCGTGCCCGTCCTGCACCAGGCGGCCCTGGCCGGGCACCGCGAGGAGTTCGCCGCGGCCGGTACGGCGCTGCTCGCGCCGCCCGCCGAGGCCGTGCACACCTTCCAGGACAAGGTTGTCGCGTACGAGGCGGTCGAGAAGCTCGGCGTGCCGGTGCCGCCGTGGTGGCGGGTCCGCACCGCGGACGAGCTGATCGCGGCGGTCGACGAGCTGGAGGCGGCAGGCCACAAGGCGTGCTTCAAGCCGGCCTCCGGAGCGGGCGGGGTCGGTTTCCGCATCATCACGCGCACCCCCTTCTCGCTCATGCACCTGAGCGGCTTCCCCAGCCCGTACATGCCGCTGGACCTGGTCGTCCAGGCGCTGCGTCAGGCGGACGAGCCCGTGGACTGGCTGGTCATGCCCCTTCTGGGGGAGCCGGAGGTGTCCGTGGACTGCCTCACCGGTCCGGACGGGCGGGTCCGGATGGCCGTGGGCCGTACGAAGAACGGGCGGCGGCGCGGTTTCACGCTCGACCCGCGGTGGACCGAGCCGGCGCGGGTCCTCGCGGAGGGGTTCGGGCTGCACTACCTGACGAACATCCAGTTCCGGATGTTCGGTGACGAGCCGGTCCTGATGGACGTCAACACGCGCCCGGCGGGCGGTCTGCACCAGCTCTCGCAGTGCGGGATCAACGCTCCGTGGGCCGCCGTGCGCCTCGCGCTCGGTGAGGAGCCCGGCGATCTCGTCCCGCCGTTCCTCGGCCAGGACTACGCGGTGGTCTCCGGGCCGCGCGCGGTACGTCCGGTGTCGGTGCCGGAGCGGCAGCCGGCGGACCACCTGGACCTCCCCGCCGCCGTACCGGCGCCGGAGGCCACGGCGGCCACGCAGCCGGCCGAGGCGACCCGGCCGGCTCACTCCGCGCAGGCCTCGGACCGCCCCTTGACCGTCTGACGGACTGACGGACTGACCCGCCCGTGTCGGCCCGGCTGTCGGCCCGGCGCACGTGTCACCTCGCCGTCAGCCGGCCGGGTAGCCCCACGCCTTCGCCAACTCGGCCAGCCGGGGCGGCAGTTCGGCCGTGGGGTCGGCCGCGCGGGCCGGCTGGATGCGGCCCGACCTGATGGTGGGGCTCCAGTCGCCGAGCTGAGGGCGGAAGGTGCCGTGGTCCTGCGTGCCGTAGTCGAGCATCCCGCTCTCCCAGGGGACGCCGAGGTACGCGCACAGCCCGCGCGTGGTCCGCTCCGGGTCGGCGGTGAGTTCCTCGTACGTCACCACGTGGACGTCGAGGGCGCGGCGGGCCTCGTCGAGCCGCTCGCCGTAGTCGAGGACCTCGGCGTGGATCTGTTCGTGGTCCGGGTCGGTGCGGCGGTCGGTGAGGGAGGCGACGACGGCGCCGGGGTGGCGCAGCAGCACGATGTAGCGGGCGTTGGGCCAACATCGGTGCAGGCGGGGCCAGATGAGGGTGTTCGGCGGGGTCTTGTCGACGATGATCTGCTTGCCGCTGCGGGCGAGTTCCAGGTGCATCACCCGGTCCCACAGCGTGTGCTCCAGCTCGTCCTTGTCCAGCTCCAGCGCCCGCATGGCGTCGGCGGTGAAGTCACGGGACAGATGGACGTGGAGGGTGCGCAGATGCATCTCGTGCGGGGCCCGGATGCTGCTGTGGCTGTTCAGCAGGACCCGCAGGAGCGTCGAACCCGAGCGCACGCAGGACAGGACGAAGACCGGCGAGTCCACCAGGCGCGGGACGCGCGGGGCGACGTACGCGTCCTCGGTGTCGCGGGGCGTGGGTACGGCGTCGAGGGTGCGGCGCGGTGGGCTCACCGCCTGGGCCATCAGTCTGCCGCGGCGCCTCAGCCCCTTGCCGATCGCGGACATGCGGGGGTCTCGCACGGTGACACCTTTCTCTCGTACTGCCCCTCATCACAGGGGCGTCGAGCGAACCGCAGGTGTCCTCCGGGGAACGAGCACGGGTCACGACGGGCGGCGAATCGGCCGAGAACCCGCCGTGACCAGTGCCTTTACCGCTTCCTTAATTCTTCATGGGAAACGGTGTCACTGCTTCCGCATCAGGGCGGTCACCATCTGGGCGGTCACCGGCTCCCCACGGCCAGTCGCAGGGTCTGGATCTCGAAGGGCCGCAGGGTGACGGGGACGGTGTCGCCGTCCGTGCCGGCCGTCGACAGCGGGCGCTCCAGGAGGTCGGTGAGCTGGGCGCCGGCCAGCGGGAAGCCGGTGCGCAGGGTGGCCTGCGCACGGCCGCCGCGTGACTCGTAGACGCGTACGACCACGTCGCCCGAGGCGTCGTCGGCGAGCTTGACCGCCTCGATGGTCACGCCCGCGCCGGCCACGGAGACGACCGGTTCGGGGGTGCCCGCCGAGTCCGCCACCCGCAGCGGCAGGTTGAGCGCGTAGCCCTCGGCGACCGAGTCCTCGATGGTCGCGCCCGGCAGCAGCGCGTAGGTGAAGCGGTGCCTGCCCTGGTCGGCCCCCGGGTCCGGGATGCGCGGGGCGCGGACCAGGCTGAGCCGGACCGTGGTCGTCGTGCCCCCGTCCTCGCGGACCGTGCGGGAGACGTCGTGGCCGTACGTGGAGTCGTTGATGACCGCGACGCCGTAGCCGGGTTCGCCGAGGTGGACCCAGCGGTGTCCGGAGACCTCGAAGCGGGCCGCCTCCCAGCTGGTGTTGGTGTGCGTGGGCCGCTGGATGTGACCGAACGCGATCTCGGCGGACGAGTGCGCCGCCCGGATGTCCACCGGGAAGCCCGCCTTGAGGAACTTCTCGGCCTCGTGCCAGTCGATGTCCGTCTCGAAGTCGATGCGGGGGCTGCCGGCGCGCAGGCTGATCGTCTGGGTGATGTGCGAGCCGTTGCCGAAGGAGCGCTCGACCCGGATCGCGCCGAGCAGCGGGTCCTGTTCGACCACGGTCACGGACGACGCGTCCAGCAGGTCGGTGTAGCGGTTCTTGTAGTGCTTGTCGACGTCCCAGGCGTCCCAGTTGTTCGGCAGGTCCGTGTGCAGCCGGAGCAGGTTGCCCTGGCCCGCCAGGACCTCACGGCCGCCGGCGCGCAGGTCGCGTACGGAGGACAGGGTGCCGTCCTCGGCGACCTCGACGCGGACCAGGCCGTTGTCGAGGACGCGGCCGGTGACCGTCACCGGGCCGGGCGCCTCACCGGTGCCGGCGCCGAGGGGCGCGCTGCCGCCTGCCGGGACGACCGTGTGGGCCAGGGAGCCGTCGGCGGTCCGTACGACTTCCCGGCGTTCGGCCGGGCTCGTGTTGAAGACGCGGGGGCCGCCGCCCGTGCCGAGCGCGGTGATCGCCTCGGCGGTCAGCTCCTCGACCTCCGTCGCGACGCGCGCGTACTCGGCCTCCGCCTCGCGGTGCACCCAGGCGATGGAGGAGCCAGGCAGGATGTCGTGGAACTGGTGGAGCAGGACCGTCTTCCAGAGCCGGTCGAGCCTGTCGTGCGGATAGGCGTAGCCGGGCACGTGCAGCGCGGCCGTCGTGGCCCACAACTCGGCCTCGCGGAGCCGGTGTTCACTGCGGCGGTTGCCCTGCTTGGTGCGGGCCTGCGAGGTGTAGGTGGCGCGGTGCAGCTCCAGGTAGAGCTCGCCGGCCCAGACCGGCGCGTCGGGGTACTCCTCGCGGGCCTTGGCGAAGAACGCGTCGGGGTGCTCGACGACGACCTTCGGTGAGCCCTCCAGATCGGCCAGCCTGCGCGCCCGTTCCATGATCTCTCGGGTCGGGCCGCCGCCGCCGTCGCCGTGGCCGAAGGGGGCCAGCGAGCGCTTGGCCACGCCCTTCTCCTGGTAGTTGCGCGAGGCGAGGGCCATCTCCTCGCCGGTGAAGCTGGCGTTGTAGGTGTCGATCGGCGGGAAGTGCGTGAAGATCCGCGTGCCGTCGATGCCCTCCCACCAGAAGGTGTGGTGCGGGAACTTGTTGGTCTGGTTCCAGGAGATCTTCTGGGTGAGGAACCACTCGTTGCCCGCGAGCTTGGCGAGCTGCGGGTAGGCCGCGGAGTAGCCGAAGGAGTCCGGCAGCCACACGCCCTTGGTCTCGACGCCGAAGTGCTCGATGAAGAACCGCTTGCCGTGGATGAGCTGGCGGGCGACGGCCTCGCCGCCGGGCAGGTTGCCGTCGGCCTCGACCCACATGCCGCCGACCGGCGCCCACTGGCCCTTCTTGACCGACTCCTGGATGCGGGCCCAGATCTTCGGGTGGTTGTCGCGGACCCATTCGTACTGCTGGGCCTGCGAGCAGGCGAAGACGAAGTCGTCGTACTCGTCGGCGAGCGAGGTGACGTTCGAGAAGGTGCGGGACGTCTTGCGCTTGGTCTCACGGATCGGCCAGAGCCAGGCGGAGTCGATGTGCGCGTGGCCGACGCCGGAGACGATGTGGGCGCTGGCGTTGGCGGGTCTGGACAGCGCCGGCTTCAGCGCGGCCCGTACGTCCGCCGCCGAACCGGAGACGTCGTCGAGGTCCAGCAGGTCCATGGCCCGGTCCAGGGTGTGCAGGATCTCGTGCCTGCGCGGGTCGTGCTCGCCCAGCTCATGCATCAGCTCGCGCAGTACCTGGAGGTCCAGGTCGAGGTGCCAGACCTGCTCGTCGAGGATCGCGATGTCGGCGCGCCGGAAGGTGTAGAGGGGCTTGTCGCCCGCGGTGCGGACGTCACCCATCGGGGTGGTCTTCGCGAAGTCATCGGCGAGGATGTCCGGGTTGGAGGCCGCCTCGACCAGGTAGTCGATCCCCTCGCCGCCGGTCGCCGGGTCGGCGATCGCCACGTACTGGTTGAGCGGGTTGACGGCCTTCAGCGGGGTGCCGTCCGTGCGGTGGACGAGGGCCTCGGCCTGGTTGCCGGGCCAGTCGCCGACGAAGCCGAGGTCGATGACGGCCTCGACGCGCCGGCCCGCCCACTCGGCGGGCACCTGCCCGCGCATCCGGAACCAGGTCGTGCCCCAGGGCGGGCCCCACGGGGTGTCCATCGCGAACGGCGCGTACGGGGCGGACGCGGCCTCTTCGAAGGGGACGGGCTCCCCCGGCGCCTGCCAGGCCTCGACCTCGAAGGGCACGGCGGCGGCGTAGATCGCGGCCTTGACGCGCTGGTCGTGAAGGCGCTGGACGCGCTCCTCGATGCGCCGGCGTTCGTCGTGCATGTACATCTCCAGACAGCGGAAAGAAGCGGAGCGGGACAAGCTGTGCGGGGCAAGCGGTGCGGGGCAAGCGGTGCGGGGCAAGCGGTGCGGGGCCGGCCGTGCGGGGGCCGGCTTTTACTTGAGGTAGGCCAGACCGGGGTGGGCCGCGGTGTACCCGTCGACCAGGTCCCGGGCGACGTTCACGGAGTCGACGAGCGGGTGCAGGGCGAAGGCCTTCACGGCCGTCGCGCGCGAGCCGGACTCCGCGGCGGCGAGCACCTCGCGCTCCACCGCCTTCACCGCGCACACCAGGCCGGTCGCGTGGTCGGGCAGCGGGGCCACGGAGACCGGGTGCGCGCCGTTGGCGTCGACGTGGCAGGGCACCTCGATGACGGCGTCCGCGTCGAGCACGGAGAGGGTGCCCTGGTTGCGGACGTTGAGGATGAGCGTGGTGCGCTCGTCGCGGGCGATGGCCCGCATCAGGGCGAGCGCCACCTTCTCGTAGCCGCCGGATAGGTCGTCGGCGTCGCGCTCGCCCGCGCCGGCCGTCTCCCGGTTCTCGGACATGTACGTGGCCTCGCGCTCGGCGCGGGTACGGTCCCAGGCGGTGAGGGCGGCGCTGTCCGGCCGGCTCATCTCCTCGTAGAAATGGGCCTGTTGGTCGCGGAGGAACGCGCCGCGGGTCTTCTCGGCCTGCCGGTAGGCGCGGACGGTCTCGCGGTTGAAGTAGTAGTAGTGCAGGTACTCGTTCGGGATCGCGCCGAGCGACCGGAGCCAGTCGGTGCCGAAGAGCTTGCCCTCCTCGAAGGAGCCGAGGAGGTCCGGGTCGGCGAGCAGCCGCGGGAGTTCGTCGCGTCCGGCGACGTGCAGTCCGCGCACCCAGCCGAGGTGGTTGAGGCCGACGTAGTCGATCCAGGCCTCGCGCGGGTCGGCGCCCAGCACGCGGGCGATGCGGCGGCCGAGTCCGACCGGTGAGTCGCAGATGCCGATGACGCGGTCGCCGAGGTGGTGGGACATGGCCTCGGTGACCAGGCCGGCCGGGTTGGTGAAGTTGATGAGCCAGGCGTCGGGCGCGAGCCGGGCCACCCGCCGGGCGATGTCGACGGCCACGGGCACCGTGCGCAGGCCGTAGGCGATGCCTCCGGCGCCGACCGTCTCCTGGCCGAGGACGCCCTGGTCGAGGGCGACCCGTTCGTCGGCGGCGCGGCCTTCGAGGCCGCCGACCCTGATCGCGGAGAAGACGAAGTCGGCGCCGCGCAGCGCCTCGTCGAGGTCCGTGGTGGCGGTCACGGCGGGTGCGCCGGGGACGCCGGCCCCCTGCTCGGCGAGGACCCGGGCGACGGCGGAGAGCCGTCCCTGGTCCAGGTCGTGCAGGACGACGTCGGTGACGCGGCCCTCGCCGCGGTCCCCGAGGAGCGCCCCGTACACGAGCGGCACGCGGAATCCGCCGCCGCCCAGAATCGTCAGCTTCACGCGACTGCCCTTTCACTGTTCCTCGGGGGCCTGGTCCCTGGGGCCGGGCCATTGCGCACACCGATGCGCACGCCATTGGGCACACCGATGCGCACACCGGTCATGTCAGCACCACGCGCACACCCGCCTCCTCCAGGGCGGCCCGCGTCCCGGCGTCCGCCGGTCCGTTGGTCACCACGACGTCCAGTTCCTCGGGCCCGCAGACCTTCGCCATCCCCGTCCCCGGGAACTTGGCACGGTCGGCGAGCAGGACGACCCGGTCGGCCGCCTTGATCATGGCGCGCTTCACCGGTACCTCCACGACGGTCGTGTCCATCACCTGCCCGCCCGGCCGTACCCCACTGGTTCCCAGGAAGAGCCAGTCGGCATGCAGCTGGCGCAGGTTGTCCTCGGTGAGGAAACCGACCAGCGAGCGGTACTCGCGGCGGACCATGCCCCCGAGCAGCACGAGCTCTATCGCCTCGTCGTCCACCAGTTCCTCGTACACCACGAGGTTGCTGGTGATGACGGTGATCCGGCGGCCGTGCAGCTGCCTGGCCAGCCGGTAGGCGGTGGTGCCGATGTCGAGGAGCACGGACTGGCCGTCCTCGACCAGCGCCGCTGCGCGCTGCGCTATGGCGTCCTTCTCGATCACGCGCACCTCGGCGACCTCGGCGAAGGGCTGGTCGCCCTCCTCGGCGACCGCCCCGCCGTGTACGCGGGTGAGCAGGCCCTCCTCCTCCAGTTTGAGCAGGTCACGCCGGACTGTGGCGGGGCTCACGCCGAGCTGCTCCGAAAGGTCGGTCACGGCCGCGGGGCCGCCGGAGCGCAGGGCCCGCAGGATGAGTTGGTGTCGTCGCTCTGCCAGCACGCGGTGAACAGTACTCGTCATTGCCAATCATTTCTATGCTCAGTTCTGCTCAACTATTGCCAAATCCGCCAGAGACGCGCACGATCCTGTCCACCGAAACACGATCCGGTGCACCGGAAATGAAGAGTTTTGACGAGAGGACGCACTCGTGGGTGACGAACGGCCCGACCCGCGGCCCGATGTGCTGCTGACAGGGCTGCTCTTCTACGACCTCGTCCTGACCGGTCTGGGCAGGCCGCCGACCCCCGGCGAGGAGATCTGGACCGACGGGATGGGCACGAGCCCGGGCGGCATCGCGAACCTGGCCGTGGCCGCGGCCCGTTACGGCCTGCGGACCTCCCTGGCCACGGTGTTCGGCGACGACTACTACGGCGCGTACTGCCGTGAGGTCCTCGCGGGCCAGGAGCACATCGACCTCTCGCTCTCCCGTACCGCGGACGGCTGGCACACCCCGGTCACCGTCTCGATCGCGTACGGGCACGACCGCGCCCTGGTCACCCACGGCCAGGAGCCCCCGTACTCGCAGGACGCGCTGATGGGCGACCCGCCCGCCGCGCGCACGGCCCTCGTGCACCTGGAGGCCGAACCCCGCGACTGGCTCGCCAAGGCCGCCGCGAACGACACGAAGATCTACGCGGACGTCGGCTGGGACCCCACCCAGCAGTGGTCCTCGGACCTTCTCGACCAGCTCGCCCTGTGCCACGCGTTCCTCCCGAACGACACCGAGGCGATGGCGTACACCCGCACCGACACGGCCGCCGACGCGCTCGCCAAGCTGTCCGAGCTGGTGCCGGTGGCCGTGGTCACGCGCGGCGGCGACGGCGCGCTCGCCGTCGACCAGACCACGGGCGAGTACGCGGACGTGCCCGCCCTGGCCACCGACGTCCTGGACGCGACGGGTGCCGGCGACGTCTTCGGCGCGAGTTTCGTCGCGGCCTCGCTGGAGGGCTGGCCCCTGGAGGAGCGGCTGCGCTTCGCGGTGCTGGCCGCCGGACTGTCCGTACGCCGGCACGGCGGGGCCCTGGCCGCGCCCGGCTGGTACGGCGTCCACCAGTGGTGGCGCTCGCTCGACGACCCCGGACTGCGGCGCGCGTACGGCTTCCTGGCCGACCGCATCCCCGCCGACCCTGGCCCTCCGGTCCCCCACGCCCCGGTGACACCACCCGCCCCCCACGGCATGCCCGATCTCCCCTGACGCGTCTGCCCCGATGCGAAGACCGAACACATCCGAA
>NZ_LIPP01000155.1 GCF_001418335.1 Streptomyces aurantiacus
CCCCTACCCCGGCTCATACGCCCCCTCCGGCGACCGCGGCCCGCGTCCAGAACGCCGCGCAGAAGCGCGCGAGCGGCCCGCGGCCGTCCGACCCGGGTGGATCGCCCCGGTTCTGTGCCGCCAACAGCCCTGTGTCCACCGGTACTTCGCCCATCAGGGGCAGGCCGAGAAGTCGGGCGACCTCCCGGTCGTCCAGACCTGGCGCGTACGGTCCGCGCACCGCGACCCGCAGGTCCTTCAGGACCATGCCGACCGCGGACGCCACCCGCCCGGCCGCCGCGACGGCGCGCAGCTCGGCGGGGACCACGAGCAGACCCATGTCGACCTGGGCGAGGGCCTCCGCGCCCCCTTCGTCGATCCGGCGCGGCAGATCTACGACCACTGCCCCGCCGCGCCGTCTGGCCGCGGCCAGGACCGCCCGGACGGCCTCGGGCGCGATGGTGACGCAGTCGCCCCGGTCCCAGCTGAGGACCCGCAGGGCGTGCAGTGAGGGCAGCGACTCCTCCAGGGCGCCGCCGCCGACCCGCCCGTGCGAGGCGGCGAAGGCCGGCCAGCGGAGCCCTTCGACGGCCTCGCCACCGAGGAGTACGTCGAGTCCGCCGCCCAGTGGATCCGCGTCGACAAGGAGGGTGCGCCTGCCCTGGCGCGCCGAGGTGACCGCGAGAGCGCAGGCGAGCGTGGACGAGCCGGCGCCCCCGCGACCGCCGATCACGCCGACGGTGAGGGCGGGCGGTCCGACGCCCTCGGCCGCGTCGGCGATCCGGTCGACCAACCATTGTTCGCCATCCGGCAGCATCAGCACATGGTCGGCACCGATCTCCACAGCCCTCTGCCAGATCCCGGAATCGTCCTGATCCCGCCCCACCAGCACGACTCCGCGTCTGCGCGCGGCGCCACGCACGCGTCGTGCGGCATCGTCGCCGACGAGCACCAGAGGCGCCGTGTCCCAGCCGCCGCCGCGCTCCGGCACCCCGTGATGGACTTCGGGCCGGGCCCCTGCCGCGGCGCACAGCCGCAGCAGGTCGTCCAGCAGATTCGCGTCCTCCGTGACGATCAACGGTCCGCCCTGCCGCCCCTCGGCGGCCGACGGCCGGTCGTCCGTGATGGCTCCCGCCATGCTTTCCAGCCCCCTTCGCTGCTCCCCGCGGGGCCCTTGCGGCCCCGCGATTCCCGCCCGGCGCAAGAACCGGCAACCGGCCCTCCATATGAACCGCCGATACGAACCGGCCATAGCCGCCGGACAAACGGAACCGGCCATGAACTTCCGCGAGCGGTACGCGCTGGAATCACGGTGCAGCGATGCCGGAAATCATGTGGATCTTGGTCGAAAACTGTGGACATCGCGACGGCTGTGAATATCGCCTTCACCCAAACCGGTGACCGTTGTACGGGAACCGGTGACCGTTGTACGACTTCCTCAGAGCAGCGTGATGGCTACGCACAGTGACTAATCCTGTGCGGATACAGAGAAACGCCGGTCCCCGCTGAGCGGGGACCGGCGTTCTGCACAACGGAAGGGAAAACCCATCCGGACATGCGACGACCCCCGCCGGGGGGGAGAGCGGGGGTCGTCCCCACGGTCTGACTCGGGGGGGGAGGAGCCAAACCGGGTTAGCACGGTCGCGAACGATCCGTGACTTCCATGGTGTACCCGAGAGCTCTCTCAGGCAAACCCACGCGTCCCACACTAGCCCGAATGGCGGGCGCATATGCTCAACCCGTGGAAAACCACTCCTTGCCTCGTACAGCGGCCTTCTTTGACCTGGACAAGACGGTCATTGCGAAGTCGAGCACGCTCACCTTCAGCAAGTCGTTCTACCAAGGCGGTCTGATCAACCGCCGGGCGGTGCTGCGTACCGCATACGCCCAGTTCGTCTTCCTCGTGGGCGGCGCCGACCACGACCAGATGGAGCGGATGCGCACGTACCTGTCGGCGCTGTGCCGCGGCTGGAACGTCCAGCAGGTGAAGGAGATCGTCGCCGAGACCCTGCACGACCTGATCGACCCGATCATCTACGACGAGGCCGCCTCCCTCATCGAGGAACACCACATCGCCGGGCGCGACGTCGTGATCGTCTCCACGTCCGGGGCGGAGGTCGTCGAGCCGATCGGTGAACTCCTGGGCGCGGACCGGGTGGTGGCGACCCGCATGGTCGTGGGCGACGACGGCTGCTTCACGGGCGAGGTGGAGTACTACGCGTACGGGCCCACGAAGGCCGAGGCCGTCAAGGACCTGGCCGCGTCCGAGGGGTACGACCTGTCGCGCTGCTACGCGTACAGCGACTCCGCGACCGACATCCCGATGCTCGCGGCGGTCGGCCACCCCCATGCCGTCAACCCGGATCGCGCGCTGCGCCGCGAGGCCGTCGCGCGCGCGTGGCCCGTCCTCGACTTCAACCACCCGGTACGACTGAAGCAGCGGCTGTCCGCGCCGCCCCGGCCGGCCATCGTCGCCGCCGCGGCGATAGGAGCGGCGGCGGCCACGGCGGGGCTCGTCTGGTACGCCAGCCGGCGCCGCGCGACGGTGAGCTGAAACGGGGAGCTGAAACGGGGAGCTTCGCCCCGAGCGCCCGATTCACCACCCTTTGGCCCTAAAAGTAAAGAAGCGCGGTGAGGGGTTCCGCTTGCCCCGGTCCTGGAGTACAAAGGGGTTAACGGCCCGCGAGACCAGGGACATCCGAGAGGATCACCTTCAAACGCAACCGAGGCCCCACGGACCGAGCATGAACACTGGGCACCCACGCGACGTCGACCCGTCGATTACGGGCCAGCCGCACCAGGTGACGGGCAACAGTTCCCGACCTGATGGGCAACACTTCGAGGACGCCTGGTACCCCAGTGGACATGCCAGCGGCGGTACGGAATTCCGTACCGCCGCACCTCGTGCAAGGTTCCGCCCAGGGATCTACGCGGCGCCCCGCTGCAGTGCCTCGCACACCGCCGTCGACTCCCTGGCGCCCAGTCCGACCGCCTTGCCGCAGTGGGCGATCCAGGCCGCCATCCCCTCCGGGGTCCCGGACGCGTAGCCGTCCAGAGCGGCGGCGTAGGCCGCGCGGCCCAGTTCCGCGTGACCGACCTCCGGCGGGCAGACCGACTTGGGGTCCAGGCCGCTGCCGATCAGGACGATCCGTTCCGCCGCGCGCGCTACCAGGCCGTTGTGGGAGCCGAAGGGGCGCAGTGCGAGGAGTTCGCCGTGCACCACGGCGGCGGTCACCAGGGCGGGCGCCGAACTCCCCGTGACGACCAGGCGCGCCAGACCGTCGAGGCGGCCCTCGACCTCGGCCGCGTCCGGCAGCGCAAGCCCGATCAGCGGCGGTCCCGCGGCGTCTGCCGCCGGGGTCTCCGAGACGGGCTCCCCCTGCAGCCGCGGCCGTCCGACCGTGTCCTTGTTGTCGGCGGCGGACACGGCAGGCACGGCAGCCACGGCGGCCACCAGGTGCAGCCTGGCCAGCACCCGAAGGGGCGACTGCCGCCAGATGGACAGGAGCTCGCCCGCCTCGGCGGTCAGCCGGAGGGCCGCGCCCACCACCCTGGCCTCGTCGTCACCGCTGAAGTCGGTCCTGCGGCGCACCTCTTCGAGAGCCCAGTCGGCGCCGGACAGCGCCGCGGACCCGCGGGAACCCCGCAGCGCGGCCTCACCGGTGATCTCGTTGCTGCGGCGCCGCATGATGCGGTGCCCGTAGACCCGGTCCACGGCCTTGCGGACGGACTCGACGGATTCCGCCACGCCGGGCAGCGAGCCCAGCGCCGCGAGGGGGTCGGCGTTCGCACCTGTCGTACTCATGAGTTCGACCCTACGCACACCCGGCCCGTGCTCCGCGAACGAGTGGTCTTCTTCACGTGTGACGGCTCTCGGACACAGCCGTCCGACTACGTACCTGAACGACTACGTACCTGAACAAGGACTACCTGCGCGGCTCCGACCCGCGCATCGCCTCCGCCGAGACGATGATCAAGACCACCCCGCCAGGACGCTACCGCTTGACCGCCGGCGCGCCCGGTACTCCCTTGGGGGCCGGGGCGGGCCGGCCGGACAGGAACGACGCCCAGTTCCGCTTCGGGGCCTGCCCCACCTTGAGAGTGCGGAGCTTGTCGAGGGTCTTCGGGTCCTGGGCGTCGAGCCAGTCGGCGAGCTGCCGGAAGGAGACGCAGCGCACCTCGCGCTTCGTGCAGACGCGCTCGATGGTCTCCTCGACGGCGCGCATGTACGTGCCGCCGTTCCAGGACTCGAAGTGGTTGCCGATGATCAGGGGCGCACGGTTGCCCTTGTAGGCGCGGGAGAAGCCCTTGAGCAGGCCGTCCCGCATCTGGTCGCCCCAGTACTCGTGCTTGGCGGGATCGCCGTGGGACGTGGTGCCGGACTGGTTGACCATGAAGTTGTAGTCCATGGTCAACGTCTCGAACCCGCGGCCGGGGACCGGGACGAGCTGCATCGACAGGTCCCACAGTCCTGCCTTCTTCTTGGGCCATACCTGGTCGTTGACACCGCTGGTGTCGTAGCGGAAGCCGAGCTGTCGGGCAGCCTTCATGAAGTTCGTCTGCCCTTCCAGGCAGGGCGTGCGGGCGCCGATGAGCTCCTTGTCGTAGTCGAAGGGCAGCGGAGAGCCCTTCGCCGTGCCCGTGTTGGTCTTCCAGGACTTCACGAAGGACTTGGCCTGGGCGATCTCGTCCTTCCACTCCCGGACCGACCACTCACCCACTCCGCCGCCGCTGCCGCAGAAGTGGCCGTTGAAGTGCGTACCGATCTCGTTGCCCTCCAACCAGGCGCCGCGCAGCTGCTTGACGGTGTCCTTGATGCCCTGCTCGTCATTGAAGCCGATGTCGGAGCGGCCGGGTGAGTGCTGCGGCGGCCGGTACAGGTCGCGCTTCTCCTCGGGAAGCATGTACACGCCGCTGAGGAAGTACGTCATGGTCGCCCGGTTGTCCTTGGCCACCTTGCGGAAGTGCGAGAACAGCCGCTGACTGTCCTCGCCGGCCCCGTCCCACGAGAACACCACGAACTGCGGCGGCCTCTGACCGGGCTTCAGCCGCTCGGCCCGCGGCTGCCGCGGCTGCGACCCGGTGAACGCGGTCGAGCCGTCGCCGATCAGCCGAACCCTGTTCTTGGGTGCCGGAGCGCCCACGGCCTTCTTGGCGCCGTGCGCGCCCTCGTCCTGCGCGCCTTTCCCGGCGCCGGTGTCGCCCGTCCCGCAACCGGCGAGCGCCCCGGCGCAGGCCGCGGCGACTGCGACGCCCGCGGTGATCCTCTGGGTGGCGGCCATGTTCCGCCCACCTTCTTCCTTCAATCGGACAAAACAGACGGAAAGTCCAAGATCGCAAGGACCGAAGGAAGGGGTGTTGCGACAAGCCGATCAAAATGATTAATCACTCTCCGGAATGAACTGCTGACCCATTTGCGGCACTTTTCCCCATACAGCCTTTACTCTCCATTACGATTCATTTACCGAGCGTTGATAAATCCCGCCGCTGTACGCCGTGACCCACGGCCGCGTCCCAAGCGACCGCGTAGCCCCGGAGGAGACGGGAACCATGCCTTCCTGCGTCCCGACACGTACCGACGACTCTTCACACACGCCCGACGAAGGGCGGCCGCACAGCCCGCCCCGTCCCGGCCGCCGAGCTCCCCGGATCCCTCGGCTCCCCCGGATCGCGGCCGCCGACCTGTCGGCCTCGATCGCCGTCTTCCTGATCGCCCTGCCCCTGTCCCTGGGCATCGCCCTCGCCACCGGAGCGCCGCTGCAGGCGGGGCTCGTCGCCGCCGCCACGGGCGGGCTCGTGGTCGGCCTGCTCGGCGGCGCACCGCTCCAGGTGAGCGGGCCCGCCGCGGGGCTCACCGTGGTCACCGCCGACCTCATCCAGAAGTACGGATGGCGGACGACCTGTGCCGTCACCGTCCTCGCCGGACTGGTCCAACTCGGCCTGGGCTTCCTGCGGGTGGCCCGTTCCGCCCTGGCCGTCAGTCCCGCGATCGTGCACGGCATGCTGGCCGGCATCGGCATCACCATCGCCGTCGCCCAGCTGCACATCGTGCTGGGCGGCTCCCCGAGCAGCTCGGTCGTCGACAACATGCGGGAACTGCCCGCCCAGTTGGCCCACCCCCAGGTGGCGGCGCTGTCGATGAGCGCCCTGACCCTGACCGTTCTGCTGGCCTGGTCCCGGCTTCCCGGGCGGGTGGGACGGATGCTGCGTACCGTCCCGGCCGCGCTCGTCGCCGTCACCACGGCCACCGCGACGGCAGCCCTCGCCGGGCTCACCCTGCCCAAGGTCGACCTGCCGTCCTGGCGCAGCCACGCCCTGGCCGGGCTGCCCGAGGGTCCGGTGCTCGGGATCGTCGCCGCCGTGCTCACCACCACACTGGTGTGCAGTGTCCAGTCCCTCCTGGGCGCCGTCGCCGTGGACAAGCTCACGGCCAGAGTGCCCGCCCAGCAAGGGCGCTGCGACCTCGACCGTGAACTGCTCGGGCAGGGCGCCGCCAACATCGTCTCCGGCTCGCTCGGCGGGCTCCCCGTCGCGGGCGTGGCCGTCCGAAGCGCGGCGAACGTACAGGCCGGCGCCATCAGCCGGAACTCCACGATGCTGCACGGCGTCTGGGTGGTGGTGGTCGCGCTCCTGCTGGTCCCGCTCCTGGAGCTGATCCCCCTCGCGACGCTGGCCGCCCTGGTGATGGCTGTCGGCATCCAGATGGTGTCTCTGCACCACATCCGCACGGTCACCCGCCACCGGGAGATGCTGGTGTACGCCGTCACCACCCTCGGCGTCGTCGTCCTCGGAGTCCTGGAGGGCGTCATGATCGGGGTCGCCATGGCCGTCGGCGTCGCCCTGCACCGCCTGACCCGTACGCGGATCACCTGCGAGGTGGGCCCGGACGGCGTCCATCACGTACGGGTGCGCGGGCAGTTGACGTTCCTCGCCGTGCCCCGCCTCAGCCGGGCACTGCACCTGGTGCCGTCGGGGGCCGACGCGGTGGTCGAGCTGGACGGCTCCTTCATGGACCACGCGGCGTACGAGTCACTGCACGACTGGCAGAGCGCGCACACCACCCGGGGCGGCTCCGTCGAGCTGACCGGGCGCACCGGAGCCCGCCTCGCGGAACCTCACACCAAGGACGGCGACGGGCAGACGTCCCACTGCCACTGCCGGCCCTGGACCCCCTGGCTCAACCATCACTGCGAGAGCCCCGCGCCACCGCCGCCCGGCGGGCATCCCGGCGGACATCGGCTGGCCAGCGGAATCAGCACGTTCCAGCGGAACACGGCACCGCTGGTGCGCGGTGAGCTGGCCCGCCTCGCGCGGGAGGGGCAGCGGCCCTCGCAGCTCTTCCTGACCTGCGCCGACTCCCGGCTGGTCACATCCATGATCACTTCGAGCGGCCCAGGCGACCTCTTCGTCGTACGCAATGTCGGCAACCTCGTGCCGCCGCCCGGCCAGGAGAGCGGCGACGACTCGGTGGCGGCCGCGATCGAGTACGCGGTCGAGGTGCTGCACGTGCGGTCGATCACCGTGTGCGGGCACTCCGGATGCGGGGCGATGCAGGCGCTGATGAACACCGAACCGGGCGGTACGCAGACGCCGTTGCAGCGGTGGCTGCGGCACGGGCTGCCGAGCATGGAGCGGATCGCCGCGAAGAACCGGCCCTGGACACGGATCGCCGGACGCGCGCCCGCCGACGCCACCGAGCAGCTCTGTCTCACCAACGTCGTGCAGCAGCTGGAGCATCTGCGGGCGTACGAGGCCGTGGCGCGGGCTCTGCGAGAAGGCACGCTCGAACTGCACGGGATGTACTTCCACGTGGGCGAGGCCCAGGCGTACCTCCTCGCGGAGACCCCGTCCCCCGAGGAAGAGGGGGAGCTGTTCGACCGGGTCACGGCGACGGCCCTGAACCGCACCCCGGCCTGAGCCGGACCGCGAGCCCATAGCGGACCGCGGACCTGAGCCGGACCACGGCTGAAGCGGACCGCGAGCCTGACCGGACCGCGAGCCTGAACCGACGGCCTCTCCCGTCCGTGAGAACGTGTGGCCGCCCGTGCAAGCGGGCAGGCCACGCGCACACCCGATCCCGTACACAGGTCTAAACCAATTCTCGGACGGCCCTTGTCACCAGGGGTCCCCGTCTGATGAGCTGTGGTCCGGGACACAACGGACACCCTGGGAAAGGGAGATGTCGTGAGCAACGAAAGCCTGGCCGACCTGCTGAGGAAGGGTGGAGAAGCATGAGCGAGCCGTCGTCACTCTCCAACCTGCTCAAGGAAGAACGCAGGTTCGCGCCGCCCGCCGACCTGGCCGCGAACGCCAATGTCACCGCGGCGGCGTACGAGCAGGCCAAGGCTGACAGGCTCGGCTTCTGGGCCGAGCAGGCCCGTCGGCTGACCTGGGAGACCGAGCCGACCGAGACCCTGGACTGGTCGAACCCTCCGTTCGCGAAGTGGTTCAAGGACGGCAAGCTCAACGTCGCGTACAACTGCGTGGACCGGCACGTCGAGGCCGGCCACGGCGACCGGGTCGCCATCCACTTCGAGGGCGAGCCAGGTGACAGCCGCGCCATCACCTACGCCGAGCTCAAGGACGAGGTCTCCAGGGCCGCCAACGCCCTCACCGAGCTGGGCGTCGAGAAGGGCGACCGGGTCGCCATCTACCTGCCGATGATCCCCGAGGCCGTCGTCTCGATGCTGGCCTGCGCCCGCATCGGCGCCGCGCACTCGGTCGTCTTCGGCGGCTTCTCCGCCGACGCCATCGCCACCCGCATCCAGGACGCCGACGCCAAGCTGGTCATCACCTCGGACGGCGGCTACCGGCGCGGAAAGCCGGCCGCGCTCAAGCCGGCCGTGGACGAGGCGGTCTCCCGGGTCGACGGGGTCGGCAAGGTCCTCGTCGTACGCCGTACGGGCCAGGAGGTCGCGTGGACCGAGGGCCGCGACGTCTGGTGGCACGAGATCACGCAGAAGCAGTCCGCGGAGCACACACCCGAGGCGTTCGACGCCGAGCACCCGCTGTTCATCCTCTACACCTCGGGCACGACGGGTAAGCCCAAGGGCATCCTGCACACCTCCGGCGGCTACCTCACGCAGACCGCGTACACGCACCACTCCGTCTTCGACCTCAAGCCGGAGACCGACGTCTACTGGTGCACGGCCGACATCGGCTGGGTCACCGGGCACTCGTACATCACGTACGGACCGCTGGCGAACGGCGCGACCCAGGTCATGTACGAGGGCACCCCCGACACCCCGCACCAGGGGCGCTTCTGGGAGATCATCCAGAAGTACGGCGTGACGCTCCTCTACACGGCCCCGACGGCGATTCGTACGTTCATGAAGTGGGGCGACGACATCCCCGCGAAGTTCGACCTGTCGAGCCTGCGCGTACTCGGCTCCGTCGGGGAGCCGATCAACCCCGAGGCGTGGATCTGGTACCGCAAGCACATCGGCGGCGACCGCACGCCGATCGTGGACACCTGGTGGCAGACCGAGACCGGCGCGATGATGATCTCGCCGCTGCCGGGTGTGACCGAGACCAAGCCGGGATCCGCGCAGCGGGCCCTGCCGGGCATCTCGGCGACGGTCGTCGACGACGAGGCACGCGAGGTGCCCGACGGAGGCGGCGGCTACCTCGTCCTGACCGAGCCGTGGCCGTCGATGCTGCGCACCATCTGGGGCGACGACCAGCGGTTCATCGACACGTACTGGTCGCGCTTCGAGGGCAAGTACTTCGCGGGCGACGGTGCCAAGAAGGACGACGACGGCGACATCTGGCTGCTCGGCCGGGTGGACGACGTGATGCTCGTGTCCGGGCACAACATCTCGACCACCGAGGTCGAGTCGGCGCTCGTCTCCCACCCGTCGGTCGCCGAAGCGGCCGTCGTGGGCGCGGCCGACGAGACCACCGGCCAGGCGATCGTGGCCTTCGTGATCCTGCGCGGTTCGGCGTCGGAGACCGAGACCCTCGTGGGCGAGCTGCGCAACCACGTCGGCAAGGTCCTCGGCCCGATCGCCAAGCCGAAGCGGATCCTGCCGGTGGCCGAGCTGCCCAAGACCCGTTCCGGCAAGATCATGCGCCGGCTGCTGCGCGACGTCGCGGAGAACCGCCAGCTGGGGGACGTCACCACGCTCACCGACTCCACGGTGATGGACCTCATCCAGACGAAGCTCCCGGCGGCGTCCAGCGAGGACTGAGGCCCCGAAGCCCGGCTTGACGCGAGGACGCGGAGACGCGGAGACGCGGAAGGGCACCCGGCAGCAAACGCGCCGGGTGCCCCTTCTGCATGTACGCGTCCACGCGCCTACGGTGAAGATCACCGGATGGCCCGGCGGCACCCTGAGCAAGCGGCATCTTGAGTAAGCTGATGAACGCGTCAACACGCGACAACACTCGACAAAAAAAGATCTCTGAGATCCCGGCGAGCCGGGAGATCCGAGATCGCCATAGGTGCGCCGGGAAGTCTGGTCGGCATGTGCTCAGTGCTGCCCACCGACCGGAGGTCGTCCCCGTGTCCGCGCCCACCCCCAAT
>NZ_LIPP01000156.1 GCF_001418335.1 Streptomyces aurantiacus
CTCCTCCCCTCCCCTCCCCTCCGTCCACTCCGCTTACGTTGGAGTTCCCCGAAGGAGCACCGCCGTGTCCGTCCCCGCAGCACCCCTCGACGCGCCACCCGGCCAGCCCAGGAAGGCCGCGACGGCCGCCTGGATCGGCAGCGCGCTGGAGTACTACGACTTCTTCATCTACGGGAGCGCCGCCGCGCTGATCTTCCCGGAGGTCTTCTTCGACGAGTCGGACCCGGCCACCGCGACGCTGCTGTCGCTGGCCACGTTCGGGGTCGCGTACGCGGCCCGCCCGGTGGGGGCGCTGTTCCTCGGGCACTTCGGCGACAAGGTCGGCCGCAAGAAGATCATGGTCTTCACACTGATCCTGATGGGCCTGTCGACCTTCCTCATCGGCTGTCTGCCGACGCGGGACCAGGTCGGCACACTGGCCCCGGTGCTGCTGGTCCTGTGCCGGGTCCTCCAGGGCATCTCGGCCGCGGGCGAGCAGGCCAGCGCCAACTCCATGTCGCTGGAACACGCGCCGCCGGACAAACGCGGCTTCTTCACCAGTTTCACGCTCAGCGGCACCCAGGGCGGCCAGCTCCTCGCCACCCTGGTGTTCATCCCGGTCGCCGCTCTGCCCGAGGACCAACTGCTCTCCTGGGGCTGGCGTGTCCCGTTCTGGATGAGCATCGCGGTCGCCGTCGTGGGGTACGTCATCCGCCGCAAGCTCCAGGAGACGCCGACCTTCACCGAGCAGGCCGCCACCGAGGGCGTCGTGAAGATGCCCCTCGCCGTGCTGATGCGCGAGCACTGGGCGGACGTCCTGCGGGTGGTCGCGGCCTCCCTCGTCGCCTCGGTCAGCACGATCTTCACGGTGTGGGCGCTGGCGTTCGCGACCAGCGACTCGGTCGGGATGGACCGTACGTCCATGCTGTGGGTGGGCGCGCTGGCCAACCTCGTCGCGCTCGGCGCGATCCCGCTGTGGGCCACCCTGTCCGACCGCGTCGGCCGCCGCCCGGTCTTCCTGATCGGCGCCGCGGGCAGCGGCGTACTGATGTTCCTCTACCTGTGGGCCATTTCCACGGGCTCGTACCCGCTGGTCCTGGTCCTCGGCATCGTCACCTTCGGTGTCGTCTACAGCGCCGCGAACGGTGTGTGGCCGTCCTTCTACGGTGAGATGTTCTCGACCCGGGTCCGGCTGTCGGGCATGGCCATCGGGACGCAGATCGGCTTCGCGGTCGCCGGGTTCGCGGTGACCTTCGCCGCGCGGATAGCGGGTCCCGACGGGGACGACTGGGTGTCCGTGGGCCTGTTCACGGCCGCGCTGTGCGTCCCGCCGGTGATCGCCGCGCTCACGGCACGCGAGACGCACAAGGTGCCGACGGAACGGCTCGGCGAGCGGGAGCCGCAGACGTCACCGGGCCGGTCGAAGGTCTCGGCCTGAGCCCACGCGGCCCTCAGCGGCCCTCAATGGCCCTCGATCGCCCATGACCTGCTGCCGTTCGACTGCGTGCCGGCCGGGTTCGGGGCGGCCAGCCAGTCGGCGACGGCTGCCGCGATGGGCTGGCCCGTTTCGATCTGTACGAATCCGAACTGGCCGGACTGGTTGCACTCCAGGAACCACCACATCCCGTCGGCGTCCTCGGCGAAGTCGAAGGCTCCGAAGGCCAGTCCGGCCTCCCGGAGATAGGCACGTACCCCGGCGGCGACGGACGACGGCGTGTCCACCGCGTGCCACGGGGTGTCGGAGGCGGCGAACCGTACGTCCACCTCGTCGGGGTCGGCGTCCGGGGCGACCGTCTTGCGGGCGGCGTAGAGCCGGTCGCCGACACAGGTCAGCCTGATGTCGGCGCGCTTGGCCACCCGTCGTTGGAGCAGGGTCGGGCCGAAGGCGACGGCCGCGAAGTCCGTGTCGGGGGCGACCCGGCTGGTGGGTACGGCCCTGGGCGGTTCCTGCGGGTGCGCGCCGGAGACGGGCTTGACCACCAGATCCGGGAAGCGGACCGCGAAGTCACGGGCGGCCTGCGGGAACGTGGTGATCAACGTGGCGGGTACGGGCAGGCTGCAGCGCTGGGCCAGGGACAGCTGCCAGGGCTTGTGGCGGGCCCGGCGGGCCGCGTCGGGGTCGTTCATCCAGCGGGCGTCGGTGGAGCGCAGCATGCCGTAGAGCGCCTGCGCGGACTCCTCGGTCAGCCAGTCGGAGGGCTCGGCGGCGTGGGTCGCGGGCGCACCGGGCCTACGGACCCAGACGGACCGCAGGCCGCCCATGCTCACCAGCCGGCCGGCGACGGACAGGTGCCCGCGAAAGGCGCCGCGCACATACTCGCCCGACAGGGCCACCGGGCCGGGCAGGTCCGCGGGATCGAGGCGGACGACCGGGACGCCGTTCGCGTCCAGTTCGGCCAGCACCATGTCCGCGGTCACATCCTGTTCGCACGTCAGGATCAGAACCGTCATCGTCGGAGGTCCGGATTCAGTCGTCGAAGTGGGTCTTCGAGCCCGCCGTGGAAGTCGTGGAGCCCAGCTCCCGCAACACGGCGTAGTCATGAGCGGCGAGCCGCCCGTCCGGGAGTACGTTCAACTGCAGTCTGGAGTCATAAGCGTACGGAACGCTGACCTCCAACTGCTGGGCCGGACGGGCGTAGTTGAGCGCGAACGGTCGCATCGGTTCTCCTTGCTCGGTGCGGACCCGGACAAGCGGATCGTGACGCTCCGGCATCACGCCGCCCGGCTGGTCCGCAAGGCTTCCACGGAGATATACGAATCGAACTGGAGAATGGTTGCCTCACGCTGCGTAGTCACGGAAGCAGTACCGTTCGTGACTCGTCCCCACCGGTCCGATTCTGTGTGCATAGGGCACCCAAGTGCCAGGTGTGACGTGTGTCCCGGGCGCACGGATCCCGGGCCGAGACGCTGCGGAGCGCACGGGAACGCACTGGTGTCCGTCGAACGTTTCGCGCGCCCGCGAGGTGCCCGGGGGCGGGCGTCCCCCGCGCACGCCGGAGTGCGCGCTTTGCCCGCGCGTGGCCGTGACCATGGACTTCACTCGGCAGGCACCTCCCTCGTACCGTGTCCGGCCGCCCACCGGAGGCGCCTCGGGGGGCGGTTGGAGCACGTCGTAGCAGAAGTTGGATGCGGTCGGGACCGGCCCGTACCGGTGGCACGGGCTCCGCTCGAACCGGTTCTTCGCCCGCCGTGTGGACATCCGGACGGCGGCCGGCTTTCCGAGTACCTGATTTCCGCGACTCGTCACGGGTGTGTCGTACATCTCATGCCGCGAGCCGCACCTGACGAAGCCGGGAGCCGCCCGGCCGACCCCCGACCGTGGTCGGGTGTGTGCACAGGGTCGCGTGAGACCTCGCGTCCGGTCCGCGACGTGAAGTCGGTTGCCTGGCAAACGAGTTCGGCGATCCCGGCGCGTGCGGGTGACGCTCTTCGGCGCGCAGCCGCCCCGCGCGCCGCGGACGAGGTCGGCGGCGCGCGGGGCGGCTGCGGGGTGGAGGGCCGGGGCCGGGGCCGGTCAGACGCGGTGGCCCACCACTGCGTCCAGGTGGGGCAGGTCGTGGTCCAGGCGTTCGCGCTTGGTGCGGAGGTAGGTGATGTTGTCGTCGCACGGCGGGATCAGCAGCGGTACCTGTGCGTCGACCCTGATGCCGTTGCGGACCAACGCCTCCCGCTTGCGCGGGTTGTTGGACAGCAGTCTCACCGAACGGACGCCGAGGTCGTGCAGGATGTCCGCGCCCACGCCGTAGTCGCGGGCGTCCACGGGCAGTCCGAGCGCGAGGTTCGCCTCGACCGTGTCGAGGCCCTCGGACTGGAGCTTCATCGCCTTCAGCTTGGCCAGCAGACCGATGCCACGGCCCTCGTGTCCCCGGAGGTAGATCAGGATGCCGCGGCCCTCCGCAGCGATCTCCCGCAGCGCGGTGGTGAGTTGGGGGCCGCACTCGCAGTGCCTGGACCCGAACGCGTCGCCGGTCAGGCACTCGGAGTGCAGCCGGGTGAGCACGCCTTCTCCCCGTATGTCACCGTGCACCAGAGCCACTTGTTCGTCTCCGCGGGTACGGTCCAGGTAACCGACGGCCTGGAACTCGCCGTACACCGTGGGCAGCGGGGCATTCACGACCCGCTCGACGCCTGAGGAGTGGGATTTCTCGGCGAGTACGCCATCTATTTCTGTCATGATTCTGGTTCCTAAGCAGAGACGAAAGGTCGCGAGAACATGGTCAATTCGGGCGGTTCGGAAATACGGCTCACGGTGTCAGGGCCGTTGCCCGCGGACACCACCGAGGACGTACGGGCTCGGGGCGCCGGTGTCGCGCGGCAGGTCGCCGTGCTCCCCGTCGGCAGCTTCGAGCAGCACGGTCCGTATCTTCCGCTGTCGACCGACACGCTGATCGCGTGTGCGATAGCCCGGGAGGTCGCTGCCGCATTCCCCGTCCATCTCCTTCCTCCGGTGACGATCTCCTGCTCGCACGAACACGCGGCCTGGCCGGGAACGGTGAGCATTTCCTCCGTGACACTCCATGCGGTGGTGCGGGACATAGCCGATTCGCTGCGTCGGTCGGGTGTGGACACACTCGTACTGATCAATGGGCATGGCGGCAATTACGTGTTGGGCAATGTCGTCCAGGAATCCTCCGCCACCGGCGCTCGAATGGCACTGTTCCCGGCGGCCGAGGACTGGGAAGCGGCCCGGGAGGCGGCGGGGGTGGAGACCTCGCTGCTCACCGATATGCATGCGGGGGAAATCGAGACCTCCATTCTGCTGCACACCAATCCGGAATTCCTCAAGGCCGGTTACGAGACCTCGGACTTCGTCGCCGACGACCGGCGGCACCTGCTCTCCCTCGGTATGTCGGCCTATACCAAGTCCGGTGTCATCGGCCGCCCTTCGAGGGCCTCCGCGGGGAAGGGCAAGGAACTTCTGGCCTCGCTCGCCGGCTCCTTCGGAGCGTACTTCTCCCTGCTGACATCGGAGTCCGAGAAGGACGCCGTCGCCGCCGTCGCCGCCGCCGTACCGCCGGTCGTTGATCCGCACTGAGCGTCCCCGTTCTCTTCGGCCTCTTGCGGGTCCGGGCCCGCGCCGGCCGCCCGCGGGCCGCGCAGTCCCGCGTACCAGCGCCCCACCAGTACGGCGACGCCGGGCAGGCTCGCGGCGAAGCTGAGTACGCCGTAGACGACGGCCACGGTCAGGCCCTGGGTCGCGCCCAGGCCCGCGGCGCCGAACGCCCAGGCGGTGACGCCCTCCCGGGGTCCCCAGCCGCCGACGTTCAGCGGCAGCCCCATGGCGATCAGGGCCAGCAGCGCCAGGGGCACCAACTCGGCGGCGGGCGCGGCCGATCCGGCCGCCCTGGCCGCGAGCAGGAACATCAGGACGTGTCCCGCGAGGACCACGACGGACGACACCACCACGCCCGGCCAGCTGCCGCGGGCCAGCAGCGCCCCGCGTGCCTCGGTGAGCGTGGCCCGCACGGCCAGGTAGCGGCGCGAGGTGCGCGGCGCCCTGCTCCTGCTGCGGACGGCGCCCACGGTCACGACGCCGCACACCGAGACGGCGGCCAGCAGCAGGAGGAGGTGCCTGGTCTCGTCGAGGACCGGTGAGGGCTGGGTGAGCAGTACGGCCATCCCGACCACGGCCAGTACAGCCTGGCCCGCGACCCGTTCGAGGACGACCGCACGCACACCGCGGCCGACGTCCCCGGCGCTCTGCCCGTGCCGTACCGCCCGGTGGACGTCGCCGAGTACGCCGCCCGGCAGCGCGGCGTTGAGGAACAGCGCGCGGTAGTAGTCCGCGACGGCCGGACCCAGCGGCAGCCTCAGCCGCATGCCCCGGGCGACCACGCACCAGCGCCAGGCGCTGAACACCGTGGTGAGCAGGCCGATGCCGAGCGCCGCGAGGAGCGTGGCTCCGTCGATCCGGCGCAGGCCGTCCAGGAAGACGCCGGTGCCCAGCCGCCAGGTCAGCACGGTGAGGATGAGGACACCGGCGATCGTGCCGAAGTGGGTACGCAGGAGGCGGGAGTCGAGGCGGGCACGGACGCGTGCCATGACGCCGGCCCTGCCGCCGCGCGGGCGCACGGCAGATGCGTCGGCACCGGGGTCCGCGTCGGTACCAGGGGCCTCGTCGGTACCGGGGGCCGCGTCGGAGTGCGGGCGTTCCGCCGTCCCGTCCGCGTCGCTGTCGCGGACCGCCACCGCTGCCACCGCCGATACCGCCGCTGTCGGTACCGCCGCCACCGGTACCGTCGCGGTCGACAGCTCGTCGTCCGGGGCGGCGGCCGGTGACCGTTCCTCCTGCGCCACGGCTCCCGCGCCCATCAGGCTTCTCCCACCGGGCGGGCCAGCGCGAGCAGATCGCTGTGGTGGACCACCGCGCTCAACTCGCCCGCCTCGCAGGCCGCGAGGCGTTCCCGGAGGTAGGCCGCCGCCCGGGTGGCCAGTTCGGGGCGCTGCTCGACGGCCGCGCCGACCCAGCCGCGCAGCCACTCCGCCATCAGCGCCGACTCGTCCGGGCCCAGGCGCCACGCGCTGGGCTGCATCTGTACCGTCGCGCCGTGCCGGGTGAAGGCGTCGCAGGCCTCGCTGATCGCCTCCGGGCCGAGCAGGTCTCCGCGCCGCTGGTGGTCGTTGAACGCGTCGGTGATCTCGGCGTCCAGCGGGTGGGCCGGGGTGAGTTCGACCCGTCCCGCCACCGAGAGGGTCAGGAGGGCGGGGCAGCCGGCTCCGGCGCAGGCCGCGGCCAGCGCCTCGATCTCGTCGGCGTCCAGCACGTCCAGCAGTGCGGAGGCGGTCACCAGCGAGGCCCCGGCCAGGGAGTCCGGGGTCAGCCGGCCGACGTCGCCACGCTGGGTCTCCACCGTGACGCGGCTGCCGTCGGCGGCCGAACGGGGCGACCCGACGGCGGCGAAGTGCAGCAGATACGGGTCACGGTCGTGCAGCACCCAGTGCTGGGGCCCGTCGAGCCGGGGCGCGAGCCACCGTCCCATGGAGCCGGTGCCGCAGCCGAGGTCGTGGAT
>NZ_LIPP01000157.1 GCF_001418335.1 Streptomyces aurantiacus
GTTCCCGCTGTCCGCCGGTACGCCCGTGGCCCTGCGGTCCGCGGCCGGCCGCCTGGCCCGGTGGCTGCGGGGAGAGGGCTCGCAGATCCCGCTGCGAGACGTGGCGCACACACTGGCCGCGCGCCGCTCGCCCGCCCGGGAACGAGCCGCCGTGGTCGCCGCCGACCGGCCGGAGCTGGTGGCGCGGCTCAAGGAACTGGCGGCCGGAACCGCGCCCTTCGCCGGGGTGGCGACCGGCAGAACGGTCCCGGACGCCGGACAGGGCGTGGTGTGGGTCTTCTCCGGGCACGGCTCGCAGTGGGCGGGCATGTGCCGCCAACTGCTGGACCACGACCGGGAGTTCACCCGGGTCATCGACGAACTCGAACCGCTCGTGGCCGAGGAGTCCGGCTTCTCGCTGCGTCAGACCCTGTGCCGCCCGGAGGTGGTGACCGGGTTCGACCGGGTACAGCCGGTGATCTTCGCCATCCAGTTGGGTCTCGCGGCGATGTGGCGCTCCCACGGCGTCGAACCGGCGGCCGTGATCGGCCACTCCATGGGAGAGGTCGCCGCCGCGGTCGCCGCGGGAGCGCTGAGTGTCGAGGACGGGGTACGGGTCATCTGCCGCCGCTCGCGCCTGATCCTGCGGACCGCCGGGCAGGGTCTGATGGCGTCGGTCGCCCTGGGCCGCGCCGAGGTCGAACGGCTGCTGGCCGAACAAGACGTGCAAGGAGTGCACGACATGCGAGGGGCGACAGGGGTGACAGGGGTGACCGTCGCGGTCGTCGCGTCGCCGGAGAACACGGTCGTCGGCGGGGACGCCGACCGCATCCGCCGCCTCGCCGAGGAGTGGGACGCCCGCGGCATCGGCATCCGCGTGGTCGAGGTGGACGTCGCCTCGCACACCGCCCACATGGACCCCATCCTGCCCGACCTCACCGACGCGCTCGCCGGCGTCGTCGGCAGGACACCGAGGACGGCCTTCTACAGCACCGTCACCGACGACCCGCGCGAGCACGCCGTCCTCGACGCCGCCTACTGGTCGGACAACCTCCGCCGGACGGTGCGCTTCGCCGACGCGGTGCGGGCCGCGGCCGACGACGGACACCGGCTGTTCGTGGAGATCGGCCCCCACCCCGTACTGGTCCACCCGGTGCAGGCCACGCTCACCGCGCACGGCCACACCGGCACCGCGGTCGTGCCCTCCCTGCTGCGCGACACCGACGACGCGCTGGCGTTCCACACCAACGTGGCGGCGCTGCACTGCGCGGGGCACCCGCTCGACTGGGCCGACCGCTACGGCGACGGCGCCCTGGCCGACGTACCGCCGACGACCTGGGAGCGCACCCGGTACGTCGTCGATCCCTCCCCGCTGCGACAGTCGGCCGGGGCCCACTCCTCCCCCGCCGCGCACCCGCTCACCGGACCGCACACCGCGGACCCCGACGGCGAGGGCCGCCACCTGTGGCAGACCCGGGTCAGCCCCACGACCCTGCCCTGGCTGGACGCGCACCGCGTCAACGACGTGGCCGTGGTACCGGGCGCCGCGCTGTGCGAGATGGCCGTCGCCGCCGCCACCGACCTGTACGCCGCCGGTCCCGAGCACCTGCGCGTCACCGGCATCGACCTGCAACGGCTGCTGCTGCCGGCGTCCGACGGCACGTCCGTCACCGCCACCGCCGAGGCGGCGGGCCCGGACACCGCCCGCTGGCGAGTGGTCAGCACGGCGTCCGACGGCAGCTCCGTCCAGCACGCCCAGGCGTACCTGCACCGCACGTCCGAGGGCGACCCCGTCCCACCGGGCCGCGACCCGCGGGACCTGCTCGCGGAGTTCCCGCACGCGGTGGACGCCGCGGACGTCTACCGGCAGATGCGCGAGGAACGCGGTGTGCACCACGGCCGACCGTTCATGGGCCTCCAGGCGCTGTACGAGGACGGGTCGCCGGCCGACCGACCGGGCGCCCGCCTGCTGGCCCGCGTCCGCGTACCCGACGGGGGCCGGTCCGGCGCCCAGGCGCTGCACTGCCATCCCGTCACGCTCGACACCTGCCTCCAGACCGTCGCGGGCGCCGTACTGCGCTCCGGCGCCGTGCCCGCCGGAGGCATCCTGCCCGCGGGCATCGAGACACTGCGCCTGTACGGGACTGTCCCGCTCAGCGGGTACTGCCTGGTGACCCTCGTGCGGGTGGACGGCGACCGGTTCACGGCGGACTTCCGCCTGTGGGCCGACGACGGCTCCGTGGCCGCCGACGCGACCGGGGTGGAGTTCCGCCACGTACCCGCGGAGAGCGCCGAGGAGCGCTTCGCCCACCGACTGCTCCAGGCGTCCTGGGAGCCCGCCGAACGACCGGCGTCGGACACCACGCCCGGCACCTGGACCCTCCTGACGGAAGCCGGGCGCGAACCGTACGCGGCCGAACTGGGCGCGGCCCTGGAGAAGCGGGGCGCCACCGTGCACGTCCGGACGTTCGCCCCGGACCGGCCCGCGGAGGACGACGACACCGCACCCCTGACACCCCTGACATCCCTGGCATCCCTGACACCGCCGGAGCCCGGCGTACCGGCACAGACACCGACACCCCGGGCCGTGGTGTACCTGCCCGCGACCGGCACGCCGTCCGACAAGACATCCCCCGACCACCGGGCACGGGAGCGGGTCGCCCGCCTGGCGGAAACGGCCCGCGTCCTCGCGCGGACCGCCGCCGACGGCGGGGCCGCACCGCGCCTGTGGACCGTCACCGACACCGCACAGCAGGTCGCACCCGAGGACCGGCCGGACCTGGCACAGGCCGGACTGCGCGGGCTCGTACGGGTCCTGAGCTACGAGCACCCCGAACTGCGCCCCGGCGTCCTGGACGTCGATCAGCGGATGCCGGTCACGGACGTGGCCGCGGAACTGCTGTCCTGCCCCGACGAGCAGGACGAGATCGCCTACCGGCACGGAACCCGCCACCTGGCGCGCCTGCGCAACATCCCGCTGGACGAACGGGAGCGCCACCGCACCACGGTCGACCGCGAGCACGACCGGGTGGCCCTGCGTCTGACCCGCCCCGGCGACCTGGACTCCTTCGAGTTCGTCGCCCAGCCCCGCCGCCGGCCCGCACCGGACGAGGTCGAGATCCGCCTCGACGCCACCAGCGTCAACTTCATCAACGTGCTCCAGGCCATGGGCGTCTACCAGGGCTTCAGCACCGGTGAGGAGCACGGGGACGTCTGCGCGTTCGACGGTGCGGGCGTCGTCACGGCCGTCGGGGACGGTGTCCGGGACGTGCGGGAGGGCGACCGCGTGGCCGCCATGTTCGTGGACGGTGAGCAGTCCGCCGTCATGTCCTCCTTCGCGACCGTCCGCGCCGACTGCCTCCTGCCGGTACCGGACGGGATGAGCACCCGGGACGCCGCCGCCCTTCCCTGCGCCTACCTGACCGCCTGGTACTCCTTGCGGCACCTGGCCAGGCTGCGGCAGGGAGAGCAGGTGCTCATCCACTCGGCGAGCGGCGGCACCGGCCTCGCCGCGCTGTACCTCGCGCGAGCCTGCGGCGCCGAGGTCTGGGCCACCGCGGGCAGCGAGGCCAAGCGGGCGTACCTGCGCGGCCTGGGCGTCGCGCACGTCATGGACTCCCGCACCCTGGACTTCGCCGACCAGGTGCGCGACCTCACCGGGGGACGCGGCGTCGACGTCGTACTCAACTCCCTCACCGGCCCCGCGCAGTCGGCCGGTCTCGGTCTGCTGGCACACCGGGGCCGGTTCGTCGAACTCGGCAAGCGGGACATCTACGCCAACAACCGCCTGGGGCTGCTGCCCTTCCGCCACAACGTCACCTTCACCGGCGTCGACGTGCTGATGATGATGCAGAAGGACCCGGCCCTGCTCGCCGAGGGCTACCGCGAACTGGCCGGCCTGCTCGCGGACGGCACCCTGCCCCCGCTGCCCGTCACCGCACACCCCGTCGCCGAGGCGTCGTCGGCGTTCCACACCATGGCCTCCGCCCGCCACACGGGCAAACTCGTCCTCACCTGGCCCGCGACCGGCACCGACACCCTGCCCGTGCGCCCCGAGGACGTCCCCGTCGTCCGGCCGGACGGCAGCTACCTGGTCACGGGCGGGCTCGGCGGACTGGGACTCCTGGTCGCCCGCCGGCTGGCCGAACGGGGCGCCGCCGCCGTGCTGCTCACCTCCCGCGGCGCCCCCACCGCGGCCACCCGTACCGCGCTCGACGCCGTCACCGAGGAGTTCGGTACCCGCGTCGAGGTCGTGTGCGGGGACCTCGCCGAGCCGGGCGTCGCCAACACCCTCGTACGGGCCGCCGTGGACACCGGCCACCCGCTGCGCGGTGTCGTGCACGCCGCGGCCGTCGTGGAGGACGCCACCGTCGCCAACCTGTCCACCGCGCTCCTGGAGAAGGTCTGGCGCCCCAAGGCGACGGGAGCCTGGCTGCTCCACCACGCCGTGGCCGGCCAGGACCTGGACTGGTGGGTCACCTTCTCCTCCGCCGCGTCCCTGCTGGGCAACCCCGGTCAGGGCGCCTACGCGGCGGCCAACGCCTGGCTGGACGAGTTCACCTCCTGGCGCCGGGCCCAGGGCCTGCCGGCCACCTGCGTCAACTGGGGACCCTGGGCGGAGGTCGGCCGCGGCACCGGAATGCGGGAACGCGGCTATGCCATGATCGCGCCCGCGGAGGGCATCGCCGCCCTGGAACGTCTCCTCGCCCACGACCGCGGCCGTACCGCCTACACACCCGTCGACCTGGCCCGCTGGCTGGAGTCCTATCCCGCCACCGGCCACACCGCCTTCTTCGCCGAACTGGCCGCCCCGGCGGCGGGTGCGGACTCCGCCGGCGGCCGCAGTGCCCTGCTGGATTCTTTGCGGGAGACGGACGACCCGCAGCAGCGCCGGCAGATCCTGCAACCGCGGGTCGTCGACCACATCGCCGCGGTCCTGCGGCTGGGGACCGACCGGTTCGACGCCAACACGTCCCTGGTCACGCTCGGCCTCGACTCGCTCATGGCGATCGCCCTGCGCAACCGGCTCCAGCGCGAACTGGCCCTGGAAATCCCCACGACGGTGATGTGGACCCACCCGACGGCGTCCGCCCTCACCCGCTACCTGCTGGCCCGGCTCCACCCCGAGCAGGGCCAGGACGACACCCGCACCGAGACGGAAGCCGCCGCCACCCCGTGAGCCCACACCGCCACCTCGTGCGCCCCCTCACCCCTTCCGCCCAACCGCTGGCCAGGTGACCACCGCATGTCCCCTTCTTCCGCCCCTCCCTCCTCCGGCTCCTCCCCCACCTGGGACGTGATCGTCGTCGGTGCCGGCCCGGCCGGAGCCACCGCGGCCCGCGTCGCCGCCGAGAACGGCTGCGCGACACTGCTGCTGGAACGCGCCGCCATCCCCCGCTACAAGACCTGCGGCGGTGGCCTCGTCGGAGCATCCCTCGCCGCGCTCCCTCCCGGTCTGCCCCTCACCGTCCACGACACCGCAGGCCGGTTCACCTTCGCCCTCAACGGCCGCAAGGAACGCACGCTCACGTGCGCCTCCCCGACCTGCGCCCTGGTCTACCGCAGCGAACTCGACGCGGCGCTGACCGACGCCGCCGCCGCGGCGGGCGCGAAGGTCCGGGACAGCACCGCGCTGACCGCCCTGGAGCAACAGGGCGACAGCGTGGCCGTGACGACCAACCGCGGCGACACCCTCCGCGCCCGGGTCGTCGTCGGCGCCGACGGCAGTGCCAGCAGAGTCGCCCGGTACGTAGGCGTGCAGTGCGCGCAGGTCGACCTCGCCCTGGAGGTCGAGGTCCCGGTCGACGAGAGGACCGCCGACCGCTGGCGGGGCCGGGTCCTGATGGAGTGGGGGCCGCTGCCTGGCTCCTTCGGCTGGGTGTTCCCCAAGGGTGACGTCTGCACCGCGGGCGTGGTGGCCGCCCGCGGCAACCCCGTGGCCCTGCGCGCCTACAAGGAGGACTTCCTGACCCGCCAGGGACTCGACGGCCCGCGTCCCCTCCACGACACCGGTCACCTCACCCGGTGCCGCCGCCCCGACTCCCCCCTGTCCCGCGGGCGCGTACTGGTCGCCGGTGACGCCGCGGCCCTCGTCGACCACTGGTCACGCGAGGGCATCTCCTACGCCCTGCGTTCGGGAGACCTCGCGGGTCACGCCGCCGCCCGCATCGTCACCGCCGCCGACGAGACGGCGGCGGACACCGCCGCCGACCGCTACGGACGGCAGGTCGACGACGTCCTCGGCGTCGAGATGCGCGCCAGCAGCTCGCTGATGAACCTGTTCGCCCGCAACCCCGGCCTCGTCCACACGGCCGTGACCCGCCTGCCCCCGGCATGGCACCGTCTCGACGCCTACATCGCCGGCCGCACCAGCGTGGCCGGCATCATGACCGCGCCCTTCGCGCGCACCGCCACCGAGCTGGCCACCCGGCTGCCGCTCGGTCCCGCGGTACCGCGAAGCCGGCGACCGGCGGAAGGCGGTGGGTCGCGGTGAGCCCACCGACGGCCAGGTGGCCGGCGCCCGGGTCGTCGGTGATGGTCCGACGGTCGGGTCAGTGCACCGTATGAGATCTGGGCCGCGCCGGTGATCCTTTCGCCTGGCGGTGTGCTGCGCTTCCCGGTGCCGGTCGGGCACCGGTTGACTGATGCGGGTATCCCTTTTGTCCGCAGTTTGTTGTCCGCAGTCTTGAGGAGCAGTGCATGTCACAGATCACCGACTCGGCCCCGGGCACCGCGTTTCCCCGTCTGGGCTGGGTCGACGACCTGTTCGTCCCGGCTCTCCGGACGGCCCTGGCGGCCCTGCCGGCCGTCGAGAGCCGGGTGGCGGGCTATCACCACGGCTGGTACGAGGCCGACGGCACCCCCGTGGCGTCGGCCTCCCGGCGCGGCAAGGCGGTCCGGCCTGCGCTGACGCTGCTGTCCGCCGCGGCCGTGGACGGCAGCGCCGACGACGCGCTGCCCGGCGCCGTGGCCGTGGAACTCGTACACGACTTCACCCTGTTGCACGACGACGTCATCGACGGTGACGCGCTGCGCCGGCACCGGCCGGCCGCCTGGTCGGTGTTCGGCACACCGGCGGCCGTCCTGACCGGGGACGCGCTGCTGGTCTCGGCGGTACGGGTGGTCGCCGACGCCCCCCGGCCACGGGCGGCCACGGCGGTGCGGGAGCTGGTCGGCGCCCTCATGGAACTGGTCGAGGGGCAGAGCCTCGATGTCGCCTTCGAAAAGGCGCCCGAGGTGTCGGCGGCGCAGTACCTGGCCATGGCCGAGGGCAAGACGGGGTCGCTGATGGGCTGCGCCTGCGCGCTGGGCGGGCTGCTCGCGGGGGCCGACGACGAACGGGTCGGCGGGCTGCGGGAGTTCGGCCGCCGGCTCGGCGTCGCCTTCCAGTGCGCCGATGACGTGCTGGGCATCTGGGGCCGTACGACGCGCAGCGGCAAACCGGTCGGGGCCGATCTCGCCGCGCGCAAGAAGTCCCTGCCCGTGGTGGCGGCGCTCG
Organism: Streptomyces aurantiacus; assembly: GCF_001418335.1. Classification (GTDB taxonomy): domain Bacteria; phylum Actinomycetota; class Actinomycetes; order Streptomycetales; family Streptomycetaceae; genus Streptomyces; species Streptomyces aurantiacus. The sequence goes on from NZ_LIPP01000157.1 coordinate 7,478, forward strand.
CCGGCGGCGGCCCGGCGGCCGAGCGGCTGCGGGACCTGTACGCATCGCCGCGTCCGATGGACGAGCAGGACGTGGCCCTGGCCCGTCAGCTGGTGGAGACGGCCGGCGGACGCCAGGCCGCCCAGGACGAGGCACGCCGTCAGATGTCCGCGGCGCTGCGCGCGTTGTCGTACGCCCGGCCGTCGGCGGACGCCTACCGCCAGCTGCAGGAGATCGCCTGGGCGATGATCCGCCGGGATTCCTGAGACCGGCCACGGCCACAGCCACAGCCACGAGTGTGACGAGGGGGCGGTACGGACCTGGCTTCGCGGACCGACCACTTCGGGCGTGACTTCGGGCCCGGTGGGCCGTTGTCCGTACAGTGGGCCGTTTTGTGACATCTGTCCGGCCTTTTCCTGACCGTCCTGAACGGGTCCATTCGTAATGAAACACAGTGAATTTGTGCAGCAGCCCGAGTCCGGCCCGGCGCTTCCGGGTGATCTTCCGGCCGTGTCCGCCTATGGACTACAGGTGGCCCGCGGCACCCATACGGTGCTGACGAACGTCACCTTCTCCCTCCCCCGCGGCTGTGTGGTCGGCCTGCTCGGCCCGAGCGGCTGCGGGAAGACGACGCTGCTGCGTGCGGTGGTCGGCGTGCAGCCGGCCACCGCGGGCCACGTCCAGGTCCTGGGGCACGCGGCCGGCGCCCCGCAGCTGAAGACCCGCGTCGGGTACGTCACCCAGGCCCCGTCCGTGTACGCGGACCTGACCGTGCTGGAGAACCTGCGCTATTTCGCCTCCGCGCTGGGCATGAAGGGCTGGCGCCGGGAGGACGCGGTGGTCCGCGTCGTCAAGGAGGTCGACCTCGCCGGATACGCCGACAAGCTCGTCGCCCGCCTCTCGGGCGGTCAGTACTCGCGTGTCTCCCTGGCCGTGGCGCTGCTCAACGAGCCCGAACTGCTGGTGATGGACGAGCCGACCGTCGGCCTCGACCCGATCGTGCGCCGGGAGCTGTGGCAGGTGTTCCAGCGGCTGGCCGAGGAAGGCACCACGCTGCTGATCTCCAGCCACGTGATGGACGAGGCCGACCGCTGCGACCGGCTGCTGCTGATGCGCGCCGGCCGACTGCTGGCCGGCGCGGCCCGGACCGCTCTGCTGGAGCACACCGGATGCTCCGACGTGGAGGAGGCGTTCATGCACCTGGTGGAGGCGGCGACCGCGGCGGAGGCACAGGCCCGCCAACAGGTCGCGACCCAGGACCTGTTGTCCGAGCTGCCCGGCCTTTCCGGTCTCTCCGGACTGCTCGACCAGGGCGGCGCCCCCGAGGCCGAGCGGGTCTCCGTCGCCGCGGACGCCCGCTCGTGAGCCGCCTCCCGCTGGCCGACCGGCTGCCGTTCTCCCCCACGATCACCGGGGCGACCGCCGTACGGGTGCTGCACCAGGTCTCCCGCGACAAGGGCAGCACCGCGCTGCTGCTGGGCATCCCCTGCATGCTGATGGTGCTGCTCAAGCTGATGTTCCACAGCTCGGACGCGACCTTCCAACGTGTCGGGCCCCAGGTCTTCGGCATCTTCCCGGTCATCGTGATGTACCTGGTGGCGTCCATGTCCACGCTGCGGGAACGCACCACGGGCACCGCCGAACGGCTGCTGACCATGCCGGTGCGGCGGCTCGACATCGTGCTCGGCTACAGCATCGCTTTCGCGTTCCTCGCACTGCTGCAGGCGGTGCTCTCCACCCTGCTGTCGGTCGGCCCGCTGGGGCTGGACATCAAGGGCCCCGCGTATCTGCTGATGGTGATCGCCATGCTCGGCGCCCTGCTGGGCCTGGCCCTGGGACTGCTGGTGAGCGCCTTCGCCCGCAACGAGTTCCAGGCGGTGCAGTTCCTGCCGGCGGCGGTCCTGCCGCAGTTCCTGGTGTGCGGACTCTTCGTGCCCCGGGACGAGATGCAGGGAGCCCTGTCGGGCGTGGCCAAGGTCATGCCGATGACGTACGCGGTGCAGGCCGCGAGTGAGGCCGCCGGCCATTCCGGTGTCACCGGCGTGTTCGTCCGCGACGCCCTGCTGACTCTGGCGTGCGTGATCCTCGTGCTCGTCGTCAGCGCCGCCACACTCAAACGTTGACCGCGACACACACACGCGACACCCCGCAGCCCGCAACACGGACGGCCTCCTCCCGCGCATGCGGGAGGAAGCCGTCGCAGGGAGTCTTCGATCGGCTAGCCCCTCATGCCCCAGGAGAAGCCGCCGGAGACCGTGCCGTCCCGGGGAATCTCGAACGGGCCGAAGTGCAGGGGCCGCTCTTGACCGTGGCCGTGGCCGTGGCCGTGGCCGTGACCGAGACCCTCGCCCGGGTAGCCGTCGAAGTCGTCCGCGGCGGGCTGGTTCACGGCCTGCGCGGGCGGTGCCGACGCGGAGGCGGCGGTGGCGGTGGCCGTGGCACCCGCGGTCAGGGCGAGAGCGGCGAGAGCGAGAGCGACGAGACGGCGAAGCTGAAATGACATGTAAATCCTCCTGGGCGATAGGAATCCACGAGGTGGAAAGGGGTTTTTAACCCTATCCACCTTTGCCGGGCGGGCCAGAACAGAAAATGCCGCGTTCCCCCAAAGGGGCAGAAAAAGAGAAAGTGGGAAAAGCATGAACTCTCCCTGCCGGACAACGCTCTTGGCCGTATGCGCAATCCTCGCCGCGCTGCTGCCCCAGGCACCGGCGGCCGGGACCGGGGCCGGGGCCGAACCACCCGTCGCCGCGCCACCGTCCTACCCGGTGCCTCCATGGCCGGTGCCGGACGCGCCGCATCCGCCGCATCCGGGGCAGTGGCCGGCCTCGGCCGACCGCCGGGCCGACCCGGCAGCCGACCCGGCAGCCGCCGTGGCCGCCGAGCTCAACGGGCACCGGACCGAGGCGGGCTGCCACCGGGTACGGCTGCGGGCCGCTCTCACCCGGGCGGCCCAGACGCACAGCGCCGACATGGCCCGTCATGAGCGCCTCGGCCACACCGGAACCGACGGCAGCAGCCCGCAGGACCGGATGCGCGCCGCCGGCTACCGCCCCACTCGCTCGGGTGAGGTCGTCGTGGCCGGTACGGACACCGCGGGCGCCGCCGTCGAGGCGTGGATGGACAGCCCGCCACACCGGGACATCATCCTGACCTGCCGTTACACCGACGCGGGCATCGGCGTGGCGGACGGCCCCGGCGGCCCCTGGTGGACCCTGGACCTGGCCGCGCGGTGAGACTCAGCCGAGGTCGGCGTCCCACCACCATGCGATCGAGGGGGCACCCTCCACCGGTCCTGGCCGCAGGTCGGACGGCTCCTCGGCCCAGGCCGGCGACAGGTCCTCCCACTCGTCGGGCCAGTGGCCGAGGCTGAGGTAGCGGGGAACCCGCTGGCCCCACTCGTTGTTGCCGCGGATCCCGTGGCGCAGTCCCTGCAGATACACCGACAGGTCGGCGCCGGCCGTCGGGCGTACGACGTCGTGCAGCTCAAGGAAGCGCCGCAGGATACGGTCGCGCAGCTTGTTGGCCTCGTCGACGGCCTGCTGCAGGGAGAGCGAACGCCCGGCCATCAGCACGGTGTAGATGTTCTGGTCGGTGTGACCCCGGATCAGTTCCTTGTGCAGGGAGTACCGGTCGTTGTCGAGCGAGGCCACCATGATGGCCATCTCGGTCAGCGCCAGCACCGCCGGACGGTTCATCTCCCGGTCGGGTACTTCCGCCCCGGTGGCCAGCTCCAGCAGGGCGAACGTCGGATGACCGCCCGCCGACAGCAGCCGCAGCGCCAGGAACTCGTCCAACGCCGGCATACGTCCGGCGGCCTGGTTGCCGATCTGCCAGGCGACCCCGGACAGCCACGCCCGGTGCGCGTGGACGAACCGGGTCACCTGGGTGGGCGGCGCGAACGAGCGGAACCGCCGCATGACGTCCTGCAAGGCCCGCGCGTACCGGTCCGCGGGCTCCGCCAGGCCGGTCTCGCAGGCCCGCTGCACCTGTCCTGCCAGGGCGTTGAACTGTGCGGGACGGCCGCTCAGCGGCCCGCTGTCACAGCGCACGTCGTCGAACCCGAAGCCCCAGTACACCCACAGGGTCGCCGCCAACAGCCGGTCGTCGTCCTCGGCCGCCGGGGTGAACCGGGCGTAGAAGTCGGCACTGTGTGTGGCCACGACCCACGCCTTTTCGCGTTCCGACGCACACATACCGCTGGCGCCGATCCATTCCACGGCCCTTTTCTCGATCTGCCGGACGTGCGGATGAACGGCGGACTCCAGCGGGCAGAAAACAGGAGGCAATTCCACTTCGGACAGGCGGGTTCCCATGGCAGCGTCAACCTTCCGGCAAAAAGACAGGGAGCGGCCACGATCATGTGGGACGGCGTGCGGTGACGCGACACGGCAGGCCCGCGCGCCGGGGGTGTCAACCGAAGGGATGGCGCGGCGTCCGCGGTTGACTCCACGCCCGTCGGCTACTCCTTAGATCACACTTCCGGCACACCTGTGACCCGGTGGCGAACCCCTCGTTGAAGCCCACATGCGACTTCGTACCTGCCTTCGTGCCACCGTCCTGCTCATGGTCCTCGGGGCCCTCCAGAGCGGCCCGTCCGCCGTGGCCGACGGGAAGGGCGGCCCGCCCCGGAGCGGCCCGCCCGCCCAGTCGGCGTCGATCGACCCGCTGGCCCCCTTCTCTCAGAGCGCGTCAGCGCTCTTCGGCATGGCCGCGCCCTTCGTCGACAGCGCCAGCACCATGATGTTCCCGCCGCGCTGACCCGCCCGCCCCGGAGCGTGGCTCCAGGCGGACGACGATGCCTTTGGAGGTCGGCGTGTTGCTGGTGTCGGCCACGCTGTCCAGCGGTACGAGGACGTTGGCCTCCGGGTAGTAGGCGGCGGCGCAGCCGGCGGTCGTGGGGTAGGAGACGAGCCGGAAGTCCTCGGCACGGCGCTCGGTGCCGTCCTGCCACACGCTGACCACGTCCACCCGGGCGCCGTCCGCCAGCCCGAGAGCGCTCAGGTCGGCGGGGTGGACGAGCACGATCCGACGTGAGCCGTGGATGCCCCGGTACCGGTCGTCGGTGGTGTAGGGCACGGTGTTCCACTGGTCGTGGGAGCGCAGTGTCTGCAACAGGAGATGCCCCCGCGGGGCGCGCAGTGCCTCGAACGCGTTGCGGGTGAACAGCGCCTTGCCGCCGGGAGTGGGGAACACGCCTTCGTTGACCGGGTTCGGCAGGCCGAACCCGCCCGGCTTGCGCACCTTGGTGTTGAAGTTCTCGAAGCCGGGGACGACCCGCGCGATACGGTCCCGGACGGTGCCGTAGTCCGCCTCGAAGTCCTCCCAGGGGACGGGCACCTTGTCGGCCAGTGTCCGGCGGGCCAGCCTGCTGAGGATCGCGACCTCACTGAGCAGATGGCTCGACGCCGGCTCCAGGTGCCCGGACGAGGCGTGCACCTGGCTCATCGAGTCCTCGACGGTGATGAACTGCTCCTCGCCGTTCTGACAGTCCCGTTCGCTGCGGCCGAGGGTCGGCAGGATCAGCGCGATGTCGCCGCAGGCCGTGTGGGAGCGGTTCAGCTTGGTGGAGATGTGCGCGGTGAGCCGGCACCGGCGCATCGCCCGCTCGGTCAGGTCACTGTCCGGGGCGGCCCGTACGAAGTTGCCCGCGAGGCCGAGGAAGACCTTGGCCCGGCCGTCGCGCATGGCCCGGATGGAGTCCACCGTGTCCAGGCCGTGGTGGGCGGGCGGAGTGAAGGAGAACTCCCGTTCGAGCGCGTCAAGGAAGTCCTGCGGCATCTGCTCCCAGATGCCCATGGTCCGGTCGCCCTGGACGTTGCTGTGCCCCCGTACGGGACAGACGCCCGCGCCGGGCCTGCCGATGTTCCCCCGCAGGAGCTGGAAGTTCACCAGTTCACGGATGGTGGGCACCCCGTGCTTCTGCTGGGTGAGGCCCATCGCCCAGCAGACGATGATCCGTTCGCTGGCCAGGACCCGGTCCCGCAGTTCCTCGATCTGGCGACGGGTCAGGCCGGTGGCCGCGAGGACGTCCGGCCAGGAGACCGTGGTGCGGATGTGGTCGGCGAATTCCTCGAACCCGCTGGTGTGGTGGTCGATGAACTCCCGGTTCAGCACCGTCCCCGGTGCGGCGTCCTCAGCCTCCAGCAGGAGCAGGTTCAGCGCCTGGAAGAGTGCGAGGTCGCCACCGAGCCGGATCTGGAGGAACTGGTCGGCGATGTTGGTGCCCCGGCCGATCACCCCGCGCGGTTTCTGCGGGTTCTTGAAGCGCATGAGGCCCGCTTCGGGAAGCGGGTTGACGGCGACGATCCGGCCGCCCCCGCGCTTGGTCTCCTCCAGCGCGGAGAGCATGCGGGGGTGGTTGCTGCCCGGGTTCTGGCCCACGGTCAGCACCAGATCGGCGTGGTGGATGTCCAGCAGGCTCACGTCACCCTTGCCGATGCCCAGCGTCTCGTGCAGCGCCGCGCCGCTGGACTCGTGGCACATGTTGGAGCAGTCCGGCAGGTTGTTGGTGCCCAGGGCCCGGGCGAAGAGCTGGAGGACGAAGGCGGGTTCGTTGCCGGCCCGGCCCGAGGTGTAGAAGATCGCCTCGTCGGGCGAGTCCAGGGCCCGCAGTTCGTCGGCGATCAGGCCGAGGGCGTCGTGCCAGCTGATCGGCTCGTAGTGGTCCGCGCCCGACCGCTTCACCATGGGCTGGGTGAGCCGCCCCTGCTGGTTCAGCCACCGGTCCGAACTGCGGGCCAGTTCGGAGACCGAGTACCGCCGGAAGAACTCGGGAGTGACGCGTCGCGTGGTGGCGTCGTCGTTGGCGTGTTTGGCACCGTTCTCGCAGTACTCGTTCGTGTGGCGCTTACCCGGCACGGGGTCGGGCCAGGCGCAGCCGGGGCAGTCGAAGCCCTCGGTCTGGTTGATGTCGAGCAGGTTCAGCGCCGTACGGCGAGCCGATGTCTCGGCGAGGGAGTACCGCACCGCGTGGGCCACCGCCGGGACCCCGGCCGCCCATGTCTTCGGCGCGGTGATCTTCGCCTGCTCGCCGCCCGGATCGTCGTTCGATGACTCTCGCACCGCCTCGCCCTTCCGCTCTGTTCCACTCACCTCCCCTCCCCGCCGAGCGTCGGAGGTCGGCGACTACCGGCTGCGCCTGATACTCAATGCGTAATTTCTATACGAGATATCCAGTTGTTCCGGTTATCTCCGATACGGCGCCCCGGCTGTTTCTCAGCCGGTCGGCCAGTTCGGCACCCGCGGCGGCAGGCGGTCCATGTCCGGTCTCACATGGCCGCCACTGATCGTTCCCCGCCACTGGCCGGTCTCCCGGCCCTGGCCCTCGATGTACTCCTTGAAGCGCCGGAGGTCCTCCCGCGCCTGCCTGCGGACGAGGCCCAGGGCGTCCGCGGCCCGCTCGGCGGCGCCGCGCGGAGTGAAGTCGATGCGGATGGCAACCCGGCAACGGGTCTCCCCCAGCGTCCTGAAGTTCACCGCGCCGGCCAGCCGGGGAGTCCCCACGGTGCGCCACACCACGCGGTCGTCGGGGTGTTGTTCGGTGATCTCCGCGTCGAACTCGCGGGTCACGCCGCCGAACGCGGTGACCCAGTGCGTCATGGAGGAGCGCGACCGGTCCACCCGGCGCACGCCGTGCATGAACCGGGGAAAGCACTCGAACTGGGTCCACTGGTTGTAGGCCATATGGACCGGGACGTCGACGTCGACGGCGCCTTCGATGACGCTCATGGCTGCTCCACCTCTCCGCGACGGGCCAGGGGCCGTACATCCAGGCGAGCGAGTGCCCTTCGCGGACGCTCTCAATCCGGACGAGGTCGCCCGGTGATACGACGTCGGTGCGAACGGCATCGCCGGGCGCTCCCGCGCCGCGCTGCGGTTTCCGGCTGCTCCGCCACGGCCGGCCTCCTCACTCCGTCCCACCGTCGACTGTCCGCGCCGAAGGTCGTGAAACCGCCCGACTCGCATGGGGGGTATCGGCGGGAGGACGACATGGGAGCCGCGGGAGCGGGGCACGGGGAGCGGATGGGCCCTCTTCTCGCACTGGCGTCCGCGGCTTGCTACGGGCTGGTGGATTTTCTCGGCGGGCTGCTGTCCCGCCGCATCCACTTCGCCGTGGTCACCTTCCTCGGCCAGGTCGGGGGACTGCTGTTCGCCGTCGTGGCAGCGGTTCTCGTGCCGGCCGACGCCGTCCGGTCGGCGGATGTGCTGTGGGGGGCGCTGTCGGGCTGTGGAAGCGCCGTGGCCATGCATTTCCTCAACCGGGGGTTGAGCCGCGGGGCGATGAGCATCGTGGTCCCCGTGAGTGCTGTCACCGGGATCGCGCTGTCCGTGCTGTGCGGGGTGTGCTTCCTGGGCGACCGGCCCACCCCGTTGGCATGGCTGGGCATCGGCGTGACAGCACCGGCGCTGTGGCTCGTCTCCGGTGGCGGTGTCCGTGCACGCCGCGGGAGGAGGCCCGCGGCCGACAGACAGGCGTCGATGGACGGCCTGACCGCGAGCCTGGGAGTGGCGCTGCAGTACGTCTGTCTCGCCCAGGCCGATCCGGCCGGCGGTCTGTGGCCCGTTGCCGCGGGCCGCCTCGCCGCCGTCCTCCTCCTGCTGCCGCACACCTGGCAGTACGCCTCCCACTTCCGGCAACCGCCACGGCTTCTGGGGCAGGCGGCCCTGATCGGAGCGGGGGCAGCACTGGGCCTGACGCTCTATCTTCTGGCCGCTCAGCAGCAGATGCTCGCGATCGCCGTCGTCCTGGCATCCCTGTATCCGGCCATCCCCACCATCCTCGGCCTGGCGGCCTTGCACGAGAAGGTCACCGGAAGACAGGTGGTCGGCCTGCTCAGCGCGGGTGCCGCGGTCGTCCTGCTGTCGTTGGGATGACGATGACCGCCCGGCCGTGCCCCATCGGCATCGACCGGCCTCACTTCGTGTCGGGAGCAGAGAGAGATCCTCGGCTCCCAACTCATCGCATCATGTCGAGTGGCAACCCGTTCTCACGCGGTCGCGGTGCTCGTACGAGTCTTCTTGGTGGTCTGCCGCGGTACCTCCGAGCCGTCCTGGAGATCGGAAGCGAATACCTCAGCGGTCGCCTCGGCGGCAATGTCACTCAGGTCTTCATTGATCTCATGGGCAACTCGCTTGGCATCCAACGCCAGCTTTACGGAGGACTTGACAGTCCCGCGAACGATCTTCTTCATGAGGGGCGCCGCAGCTACCCCGACCAAGAAGACGGGAATAAGCATAGTAAGTACAGCCTTTCTCGCAGCAGGGTCGGATTTCCCGAGTGTCCTCAGAATCCGACCTTAGCGCCCCAAGTGACTGCCCCACCAGGGCGATCTCACGGTTTCACTCTTTCGGGTATACGCCCAGCTCAGTTGATCTTTCCCGCCTCCATATGGCTTATTCTGCACCCTGAGGCAGACCGTATTCTCAATTCCCCATTTGACATTGAGTCAGGAGTTCACATGGAAAAGTCCGCAAACGGCGAGGCGCGCACCACGACCGAGGCCGCAAGGGAAAAGGTTCTCTATTCCGCCGAGGTACGTCATGCAAATGGAGAGTGCACACTCACTATCAACAATCACCTCCACGGAAATGTGGAGGTGTATGTGGTGCCGGAGAAGGCAGTGCAGAAACTCCCGTTCTATCTTTCGATGCTCAGGAACAAACTCGCTTGAACGGCCCTTCGGGGTCGCCCGGCGTCAAACGCTGACGGTCCAAGGTTTTCGGGCAAGATCGCCGAGAGTGATCTTGCCCGCGCCACTGCGAGGGCCGGTCAGGCTTGTCGCTGCGCCACCAGGGACGGGCTCGGTCGGGTGGCGGCGAGCAGTGAGTGCGCCAGAACGCTGTAAAGGGTGTCGTTGGGGCCGTCGGCGATACGGAGCCCCCGAATGTCCCGAAGGCGCTTCTCCATGGGCGTGTGACGGGTGTATCCGTCGCTGCCGTGCAGTTGGAGCGCGATGTCGACGGCGCGGTAGGACGTGTCCGTGGCAAGGGCTTTGGCGGCGGAGCAGGCCGCCACGTCGATGTCCTCACCGTCCTTCTCGATCCGCTCCAGGAGAGAGAAGCACCAGGCGGTGGCTGCTTGGACTTCGGCCGCCGCGGTGCCGAGCCGACACGCGACGGACGGAATGTCCGCCAGTGACATCCGGCCGACACTGCGGCGGCGGGTACGGGCCATCGTCTCCTCGATCGAGGCGGTGGCCGCACCCAGGCAGACCATCGCCATCATCAGGCGCCAGCCGGAGAAGTGCGCGTCGAAGATCCGGCGGCCGTCGCCCGGTGCCCCGAGCAGGCGGTCCTTGCCGACGCGTACGGCGTCGAAGTGCAGGCGCCCCAGACTCCACCCGCGCAGTCCGAGCGGGGCGGCGCTCTCGGCGAGGACGCCGACGCTGTCCATCGGCAGCCAGAGCGCCGACAGCGGCACCTCGCGCAGCGCAGCGCCGTCGCTGTCCATCCCGGCGGCCTGCTCCGGCCGGAGCACCTTGCAGAAGACGACGAATCCGACGGCCTCTTCGACCCGACTGACCAGGCCCTTCGTGCCCGAGAGCAGCAAGTGGTCACCATGGTCGACCGCTACGGTCCGCAGGCCGCGCAGGTCCGACCCCGAGTGCGGTTCGCTGGACGCCACACCCGCCAGCTCGCCACGGTTCACGACGCCGTCGAGGACTGCCTGTGCGACGGCGGGTGCGCCGTACCGCAGGGCCATGGCTCCGTGTCCCGAGCTGAAGATCTCCCGCGCGTCGCAGTCCCGCCGGCCGGCCAGGAACATCGCCATCCCCTGGGCCACGCGCTCCAGGCCCGGGGGGACGACCACATCGGCGTCCCTGGCCCCGGCGGGGCCCCGGCCGTCCCCCGGCCCGACCGTGGCACACGCGAGGTCGAAGCCTGTCAGCCCGGCCTGGGCGGCGCTTTTTCGCAAGCCGAGCCAGGGCGGCCGGGCCGCCTCCTCCGTGAGGGGCTCGGGCAAGTGTTTGTCAAGGAAGTCGGTGACTCGGGAAGTGAAGTCCTTGAGGGCAGGATGGCGGGCCAGGACGGCGCAGAATTCTGAGGAATACACGTACGGTTCCCCTAAGAAGACGTGAGGGATGAGCGGGTACTCCGAGCGGAATCCCCGAGTGGCTCGTCGTTCACGGCGCCGGACCGAACTCCGTGTCGAAAGTCCCGGTGTTGACGGTCCCGGTGGGGTCCGAGCCCAGCGCCCTGGTTCTTCAGTTGTTCGTGCCGCTCCTGTCGGCCCCCGCGGTCGATGGCCTCACCGTCCGCCGTCCATGGCCTCGGCGAGGCCGCGCGGCCGCATGTCGGTCCACGTCTTCTCGATGTGGTCCAGGCACGCCTGCCGGGTGCTCTCCGGAAAGGCGACGGTCCAGCCGTCGGGTACGTCGGCGAAGGCCGGCCACAGCGAGTGCTGGCCCTCGTCATTGACGAGCACCAGATAACGGGCTTCCTCGTCTTCGAACGGATTCGTCGCTTGCGTCATGGCTGTGCTCCTGGAACTCGTCAACGGGGCCCCACGGGTGAACCTTCGGACACGGGAGCCAGGTCGGGCCTGTGCAGGGAAGGGAGTTCGCGACAGGACAAGTGGAAACCTCCTCGATGTCAGGGAACTCTTCGCCTGGCGCTCGGCGCGGCCGATCTCTCGACCCGCGCCATATCGCGCGGTGCACGACCGGGGTTCGGCTTCGGACATCCATCGTCTCAGGTCACCGACCGTCCTCAAGTGGCTGCGAGCTGTTACCACCCGAAGGAATGACAACCCTCCCGCAGCCACGGTCGTACCGGGTCGATGGTTCGGCGTCACGCGGGTGCCGGTTGGCCGACCTGCAGTTTCCACAGGTTGTTGTAGATACCGCCGCGCCTCACCAACTCCTCGTGCGTGCCCTGTTCGGCCACGAGCCCGCCGGGGCCCATCACGTAGATCCGGTCGGCACTTTGGACCGTGGAAAGCCGGTGAGCGATGACAACCGTCGTACGGTCCTTCCCGAACACCTGGAGGGCCTGCTGGATCGCGGCCTCCGTCTCGTTGTCGATGGCGGAGGTGGCCTCGTCGAGGATGATGACCGGCGGATCGCGCAGGACGGTACGGGCCAGCGCGATGCGCTGTTTCTGCCCGCCGGACAGCGAGGCGCCCCGTTCACCGACCCGGGTCGCGTAGCCCTCGGGCAGGCTGTCGATGAACGTGTCCGCCCCCGCGGTGCGGGCGGCGGCCACGAGTTGGTCCTCCGTGGCGTGGAAGGTGCCGTAACCGATGTTCTCCGCGATCGTCGCGTCGAACAGGAACGGTTCCTGGGTGACGTACCCGATCGCACGGCGCAGGTCGGGCAGGGCGAGGGTGCGCACGTCGGTACCGTCGAGCAACACCCGTCCCCGGTCGGGGTGTCGGAAGCGCATGAGCAGTTTGGCGATGGTGGTCTTCCCCGCACCGGTGGTTCCGACGATGGCGGTGGTCCCACCGGCGGGAATGACCAGGGAGGTGTCACGCAGCACCGCCGGCCTGCCGGGGTACGAGAAGGTCACCCCCCGCAGTTCGATCTTTCCCCGCACATGTCGGACGGGCAGGGGGCGGCCCTCGTCGACGGGTTCGACGGGAAGTTGGTGCAGGCGCTCCACCCGGTCCAGGGCGGTGAGAGTGCGCTGGTACTGGTCGGTGACGCTGCCCAGTCGGGACAGCCGCAGCATGGCGATGCCCGGCAGTTCGATCAGCGGGCCGAACGACGCGGTCGGCAGTTCGCCGCGCAGCACGGCCCCGCCGCCCAGCAGGACGGTGCCGACCAGGGCCGAACCGCCGGCCAGCCGCAGGATCTGGGGTGGCAGCGCCGCGCTGCGTCCGGTGGAGCGGCTGACCTCGCTGTGCTTGCGGTTCAGCTCGTCGACGCGTTCGATCTCGTGCTCTTCGGTGGTGGCGGCCTTGACGGTGGTGTGGGCGTTGAGGTTCTCGGTCACCCGGCTGTTCAGCCGGGCCCGGTGTTCTCCGGCGGTGGCGTTGCCGGCGACCGCCCGTTCGTGGAAGCGGAAGGACAGCCAGGCAACGATCGGAACCGGTGCGAAGGCGACCCAGGCGATCTGTGGGGCGAGCAACAGGAACATGGGGACGAGCAGCGCGAGGCTGGTGCCCAGTTGCACCACGTCGTGCATGCTCGTACTGACGAACGTGCCCAGCTGGCTGATGTCCTCGGACAGGACCGAGTTGACCCGGCTGACGCGCTCGTTCTCCAGGTCGGCCGGTGCCACGTTCTGGATGTGGGCGTAGGTGCGGGTGCGCCAGTCGTCCTCGACGTCCTGCGCGAGGCCGCGCCAGGCGACGCCGGCTCCGTAGCCGGAGGCTGCCATGGCGACGCAGGAAACTCCGGCGGCGCCGGCGAGAGTCGCCAACTGGGCGGTGACGCCGACCACTCCGAGGCCGGCCAGGGTGGCGCTCCCGCCCTTGGCGACCAGCAGCACGATCGAGGGGGTCAGCGCGAACAGCGCCATCTCCGCCAGCTGCGAGAGCCCGGACAAGAACGCGGCCACGCCGAACTTCCGCTTGTGCCGCCCGATGATGCGCCGCATCGCGTGGCGGCGCGGGGTGGCGTCGCCCGACTGCTCCCGCGTGCCGTCGGCTCTGCGCCACGCCCGCCGGACGACACCTGCCGTTGCCGCGGCTGCCAGTCCGAGCGTGAGCAGGGGGCGGCTGAGCAGTTTGAGGAGGAACGGCCCTCCGGCGACGGCGGTCGCGGCCACGGCGCCGGCGGCGAACACCTTGGGAAGCCAGCGTCCGACGCTCTCACTGTTCCCACGGCGTTCCGTTCCGTGGCTGTGGTGAGGGCCGGTTCCGTTGTTCAGGTGGGCGCCGGTTCCGTAGCCGTTGTGAGGGCGGGTGCGGGTGCCCGATCGGCGCGTTGCCGGGTCGCGGCTCAGCAGGTCTGCTGCGGACGCGCTCAGGTCCGCCAGGACCCGGTCGACGGCCCGGCGCAGCGACCGGGCGGCCTCTCGCGGACTGATGGTGCGGTCGTGTCGCAGCAGCACCCGGCCGGTGACCGGGTTGACGCGGGCCTCCTCGATGCCCGGGGTCCGGCGGAGCGACGCCTCGGTCAGCCGGGCCAGGGCAGGTCGGCCGCGGGCGAGGTTCAGGTCCCAGCGTTGCCGGCCGGGAAGGATCGAGCGGGCCGACAGCGTCGCTCTCGGACGCGGATGTCGTGCCCTCAGGGCGTTGGCGGGTGGGTGTGCGGGTGGGTTTGCGATCAAGGTCATCGCAACGATCACCGGTTTCTGATGGGGGCCGTGCTAGGGCGGCGCTGAAGTGGGGGCCATGTCACTGCCCGGCGGCAGTGGGCGAGTTGGGTCGCCGGCCGCCGGGACGGGGAGCAGCCCGTTCGTCCGATGAGTGCGACGTGGACGCACGCACACGGACGGGAACGGGCTGCGGTCATATCGTTCCGCCGCACCGGTTGCCTCGAAGGCTGGGCGCCTCACCGTTCAATGAAGCCCCAGTAGTGGGAGATCGCGGTCTCGTCGATCTCTGGGACAGTGACGCCCAGGTGCCTGAGCCGTTGGACGGTCCTGTCGTTCTCGAAGGTCAGGGCCGAATTCCGCGCGGTTTCCGGGTCCTTGGCGTACTCCTCCAGGTACTCCTGGTACGGCAGGATCGGCAGACTCTGCCCTCGTTCGCCGGCGCGGCGCAGGCGGTGCAGCCACGCGGTGAGCGGGATCTCTTCGGAACGCGTTCCGTGCGTCTTGTCGTACGCGGCCATGAAGGCGCCGGGTCCGACCTTGCGCGGGTGGTGGAGGTGGTGCACCCGGTCGGCCTTGTCGCCGTTCAGCAGCAGTTCGACGACTGCGCGGGCGACGACATCGACGGGAAGCAGTGCTTCGTGGAGTCCCGGGTCCGCCGGACTGCAGCCGAGCGTCGCGCTGCTGGTGAGCAGCCGGGAGAACATGTCGTCACGGTTGACGGCGCCGGTCGAGGTATGGGCCCAGATGCGGCCGAGCCGGTAGATGCCGCCGCTCGCTCCCCGCTCGAAGGCACGCTCCACGAGCAGGTCGGCCACCCACTTGCTCGCCGCGTACCCCTTCCCGTACGGATGCCGTTCAGCGCCGATCGGCGAGTCCTCCGTGACCGGGCGGGAGCCCTGGCCGGCGCGGAAGACCGCAAGGGTGGACAGGTGGTGAAACGCCTTCGGCCGCCCCTCGCTCGCCAGGTGCAACAGGGTCCGGGTGCCCTGCACGTTGGCCGGCTTCAGCTGGGCGTACGGCGAGAGGTGATGTACCCGGGCGCCGCAGTGGACGATCGTGTCGATGTCCTCGCGCAGTCGTGCCCAGCCTGCCGGGTCGAGGCCGAGATCGCCGGCGGCGAGGTCGCCCCGGACGACGTACAGCCGGGGGTCGTCCAGCACGGTCTCGGTGCCGTGGACCCGCATGGACGCGGCCAGCCGCTCACGCGCCTCGGTATCGCTTCGGGCCCGGACGACGCAGTGCACCCGGGCCGTGGTCCGGTGCAGCAGCTCGGCCAGGAGGAAGGCTCCGACGAACCCCGTGGCCCCGGTCAACAGGATGTCACGCGGGCCGTCGACCGGTCGTGCGGTGGTGGTGAACCGCAGGGCGGAGTGCAGCTTCGCCTCCGAGTCCGGCACCCACGACGGCGCGGTGGGCGGGGCGTCCGCGCTGAGGTGCCGCGCCAGTCCCGCCGGGGTCGGTGCCTCCAGGAGCGCCGACAGGCTGAAGGGAGCGGCCAGGGTCTCACCGATCCGACCGGCCAGGCGGACGGCGAGCAGGGAGTGGCCGCCCAGGGCGAAGAAGTCGTCGTCGACGCCGACCTCGGGCATGTCCAGGACTTCCGCGAACAGTTCGCACAGCGACCGCTCCTGTGGAGTGCGCGGGACACGGCCGTGTGTGACATCGGGGGCGAAGTCCGGTGCGGGCAGGGCGTCGCGGTCGAGCTTGCCGTTGGGAGTCAGGGGCAGGGCATCCAGCACCACGAACGCGGAAGGCACCATGTAGGCGGGGATGCGGCCACGGAGGAAGGCCCGCATGTCGGCTCGCAGGTCGGCCGGGTCGGTCTCGGGTCCGGCGGCAGGCACCGCGTAGGCGACCAGGCAGGTCTCGCCGAGGCGGTCGTCGCGGGCGATCACGGCGGCGCGGGCGAGGCGGGGGTGGCAGGAGAGGGCGGCTTCGACTTCTCCGGGTTCGATGCGATGGCCGCGTACCTTGATCTGGTCGTCCGCCCGTCCGGCGAAGACCAGTTGGCCGTCGGTGCGCCGACGGGCCAGGTCACCGGTGCGGTACATCCGCGTCCCCGGTGGACCGTACGGGTCGGCCACGAACCGCTGGGCCGTCATGCCCGGGCGACGCAGATATCCGCGGGCCAGGCCGACACCGGCCACGTACAGTTCGCCGGTCACTCCGGGCGGCACCGGTTGCAGCGCGGCGTCGAGTACATAGACGCGGGAGCCGGTGATCGGCTGTCCGAGGACCGGAGTTGACGCGGCGTCGAGCCGTGCCTGTACCGAGTCCACGGTGCACTCGGTCGGCCCGTACATGTTGTGGGCCGCCAGTCCGTCCACGGTCCGCAGTTCCTGCCAGAGCCGGTCCGGCAGTGCCTCGCCGCCGAGAACGGCCACGCTCGGCCGCCATCGCTCGTCCGTGAACAGGCCGTGGTCGGACAGGACGCGCATGTACGAGGGTGTGACGTCGACGCTGTCGATCCGCCGCTCGACCAGCCAGGCCACGAACCGGCCCGCGTCCGTCCAGGTGGCGGCGTCGGGCACATGCAACTCGTGGCCGTCGATCAGGGCGGCCAGCTGCCCCCATGAGGCGTCGAAAGACACCGAAGCGGTCAGGGCCACCCGCAGACGCCGGCCGCCCAGCCGCTCGGCGGCCGGTCCGAAGACCTGGGTCCGGTACCGTGCGGCCACGTTGCCCAGGCTCGCGTGACGGGCGACGACTCCCTTCGGCGTCCCGGTCGATCCCGAGGTGTAGATCACGTATGCCGGATGGTCGGGCGAGGGCCCCGTCACGGGGTCGGTGTCCGGCAGCTTCTCCAACGCCTCCACGGTCTCCGGCGCGTCCAGCAGCAGGTGCGCGAGCCCTGTATCGACGCCAATGGAGGCGGCGGTGGTCGTGTCCGTGAGCAGCAGTACGGGCCGTGCGTCCTCCACCATGGCCGCGATGCGTGCGGCGGGGTGGTCCGGGTC
This sequence comes from Streptomyces aurantiacus, assembly GCF_001418335.1. Lineage (GTDB taxonomy): Bacteria > Actinomycetota > Actinomycetes > Streptomycetales > Streptomycetaceae > Streptomyces > Streptomyces aurantiacus. The sequence continues at coordinate 24,619 of NZ_LIPP01000157.1, forward strand.
AAGTGGCAGGTAGGCGGCTCCCGCCTTGAGTACGGCGAGCAGGGCCACGACGAGGTCGCCGGAACGGGGCAGGGCGAGGGCGACGATGTCCTCGGCTCCGACGCCGCGAGCGGTCAGTGCGTGCGCGAGCCGGCTCGCCCGGCTGTTCAGCTGGGCGTAGGTCAGGGTGGTGTCGCCGACCACCACGGCGACCGCGTCGGGGGTGGCCCGTACCTGGGCGTGGAACTGCTCGGGAACGGTGCCCGCGGGCGCCTGTGCTGTCGCGGTCTCGCAGACATCACCGACCTCCCCGGTGTCCTCGACATCCCCGACCAGGAGGCGGCGCTCGTCGTCGGTCAGTACGTCGATGCGGCTGATGGGGCGGTCCGGCTCCCGGACGACAGCTTCCAGCAGTCGCACCCAGCGTGCGGCCAGGTCTTGGACCGTGCCGTGGTCGAACAGGTCGGTGGCGTAGTCGAGAGTCCCGTCAAGGCCGAGGCACTCGCTCTCCTCAGAGCGCCGTTCGCAGATTCCGATGTCCAGGTCGAACTTGGCGGTCGCGGTCGACACCGGCATCCTCGACGTCCGGAGCCCGGGGAGCGCGAACACCGCGGCCTCGTCGACGTCGAGGGAGAGGGCGACCTGGAACAGCGGGTGGCGTCCCGGTGACCGCGTCGGATTCAACGTCTCCACAAGCTGCTCGAAGGGCACCTCCTGGTGGGCGTACGCCGCCAGCGCGGTACCGCGGACCCGTTCCAGCAGCTGCGTGAAGGCGGGGTCGCCGGAGGTGTCCGTACGCAGTACCAGGGTGTTGACGAAGAATCCCACCAGCTCGTCGAGGGCCTGGTCCGTGCGTCCGGCGATGGTGCTGCCGACGGGGAGGTCGGTGCCCGCCCCCAACTTCGTCAGGAGCGCCGCCAGACTCGCGTGCAGCACCATGAAGAGGCTCGTGCCCGAACGGGACGCCAGCTCTGTCAGCGCTGTGTGCAGCTCCGCGTCGATCCGCAGGGGGGTTCTCGCACCACGGTACGACGCGACGACGGGCCGGGGCCGGTCGTAGGGCAGCGCGAGTTGCTCGGGCAGCCCCGACAATGCTTTGTTCCAGTGGGCGAGTTGGCGGTGCAGAAGTCCGTCGGGGTCGTCGGGGGCACCCATGAGTCGGCGCTGCCACAGGGTGTAGTCGGTGTACCGCGCAGGCAGAGGTGCCCAGTCGGGTTCCCTGCCCTGGCTCCGGGCGGCGTACGCGGTTGCCAGGTCGCGGGTCAGCGGGGCCATGGACCAGCCGTCGGCGGCGATGTGGTGGACGACGATCAGCAGCACGTGCTCGGTGGGGCTCAGCGTGAACAGCTCGGCGCGCAGCGGTTGCTCGACCGCCAGATCGAACGGGTACCGGACGGCGTCCGCCAGCAGCGAGTGCAGCGCCTCCTCGTCGTCCACCGCGGTGACCGGCAACGAGGGGCGCGCCGCGGACGCGTCGATGATCCGCTGGACGGGCTCACCGTCGACTTGCGGGAAGACCGTGCGCAGGCTGTCGTGCCGCTCCACCACATCGCCGAGCGCCTTCTCCAGCGCTCCTCGGTGGAGCTCGCCGGCCAAGCGCTGCACGAGGGGAATGTTGTAGGTGGCGCCGGGACCTTCCGCGCGATGCAGGAACCACAGCCGCTGCTGCGCGAACGACAAAGGAATGCGGTCCGGTCGTTCCTGGACGGTCAGGGCCGGGCGTGCCCCGTCCGCGCTGTCCAGCCGCGCCGCCAGGAGGGCGACCGTGGGCGCTTCGAACAGTGCGCTCAGGTCCACGTTCACGCCGAGCACGGCGCGGATGCGGGACACCAGACGGATCGCCAGCAGTGAATGGCCGCCCGCTTGGAAGAAGTTCGCGTCCACGCCGGTCCACGGCCGGCCGAGGACCTCCGCGAACAGCTCGCACAGCAGCTGTTCCCGTACGGTGCGCGGTGCCCGCACGAGGGACGACGCGTCGGACTCTTCGTCGGGCTCGGGCAGGGCGTCGCGGTCCAGCTTTCCGTTCGGGGTCAGCGGAAGTTCGTCGAGCATCGTGAACGCCGAGGGCACCATGTGTTCGGGCAGGCGCTCGCGCAACCGCTCGCGCAACCGGTCACGCAGCAGCAGCCGCGCCCCGGCCCCGTCCGCATCCACCCCCTCACCCGCATCCGCATCCTCGTCCGCGTCCGCCGTATCCGTTACGACGTAGGCGACGAGCCGGAGATCACCGTGCCGCTGGTCCGGGCGGGCGAGCACCACGGCCTGTGCCACCCCGGGGCACGCGGTCAGCGCGGCCTCGACCTCTCCCGGCTCGATGCGGAAGCCTCGGATCTTGACCTGGTGGTCGGCGCGGCCGACATACGCCAGCTGGCCGTCCGCCCGCCATCGCACGAGGTCGCCCGTGCGGTACATCCGTGTTCCGGGAGGGCCGTACGGGTCGGCCACGAACCGTACGGCCGTCAGCGCGGGTCGGCCCAGGTAGCCGCGCGCCAGGGACGGTCCGGCGACATACAGCTCCCCGGCGGCTCCGAAAGGCACCGGTCGCAGGCTGTCGTCCAGTACACAGACGCGGACGCCCGAGAGCGGCGGTCCGATCGGCGGTGCTTCGTCCGATGGCGTCAGGGGCCGGCTCACGGTCGCGCACACGGTGGTTTCCGTCGGCCCGTAGGCGTTCAGCATGCGGTGATGCGGTGCCCATCGCGCCACCTGTCCCGGCGGGCACGCCTCTCCGGCCGCCACGAGCGTCGGCACGCTGACGTCGGCCCGCGTCACCACGGCCAGTGCGGACGGCGGCACGGTCGCGTGAGTGAGGCGGGCGCCGGGGTCGGTGAGCACCGAGAGCGGATCGCCGGTGGGGGCGAGCACCAGTGCCGCTCCGCACAGCAGGGTGTGGCACAGCTCCATCACGGAGGCGTCGAAACTGGGCGAGGAGAACTGCAGAACCCTGCTGTCGGAGGTGACCTCCAGACGCTCCGTGAAACCTTTGGCCATGGAGGCGATGCCGGTGTGGGTCACCACCACTCCCTTGGGCCGCCCGGTCGAGCCCGAGGTGTAGATGACGTACGCCGGGTGCCGTGGGTCCACGGCGATGTCCGGGTCGGTGTCCGGCTGTCCCTGCGACAGCTCGGCCACTGCCGACGGATCGTCCACCACCAGGACGGGCCGGGCGTCGGCGAGCATGTACTCCTTTCGCGCCGCCGGATACGCCGGGTCCACCGGCACGTAGGCGGCCCCTGCCTTGACCACGGCGAGAACGGCCACGATGTGGTCCACCGAACGCGGCAGGACGAGGGCGACGACATCCTCCGCCCCGATACCGCGAGCGATCAGCGCGTGCGCAAGCCGGTTCGCGCGCCCGTTCAACTCCCCGTACGTCAAGGTGGTGTCGCCGGCCACCAGCGCCGCGGCATCCGGTGCGCGGCGCACCTGTTCCTCGAACAGCGTCGGCAGGGGAACGGCAGGGGCGCCCGCCGCGAGGGCATCGCCCATGTCGAGCAGGGAACGTCGCTCGTCCCCCGACAGGATGTCGAGTGTGCCGATGGGGAGACCGGGGTCGAGGTCCGCCATGTCCACCAGGAGACGCAGCAGACGCTGCTGGGTGTCCGCGAGGTCCGCCGCACCGTGTGCTTCGGGCGCCGCGTGCAGTCGCATATGGGGGCCGGAGCCGTCCCGGCGGTCCCACACCATGATCATCAGGTCGGCGCCCAACGGGAAGGAGAGGTTGTGCGCGACGCACCGGTGGCCGGCGAAGGTGATGTCGTAGTCGAACCCGATGAGGTTGACCACCGGTGAGAACACCGAGCCGGGGCCACGCGACAGGCCGAGGTCTCGGTGCAGGTCCTCCCCTCGGTAGCGCTGGTGCTCCACTGCTTCGCGCATCCGGTCGTCGACCTGGGCCAGCAGGTCTCGCAGCGGCATGTCGGAGCGGATCGTCAGCCGTACGGGGACGGCGTTGGCCAGCATCCCGGGTGTCGAGCGGGAGGCCGGATCCGTCCGGCCGGCCACGGTCAGGCCGATCACCACGTCCCGCGCGCCCGTCAGGCGATGCGTGTACAGCGCCACGGCGGCGAACACGAAACGGAACCGGGAGACCTCGGCGCGCGAAGCGGCCTTACGCAGCCCCTCCGGGTGCAGCAGCGGGAGCAACTCGGTTCTCGGGACGGCCCCGGAGACCGCGCTTCCGGAGACCGCTCTTCCGGAGGACGGCTCCCGCTCGGCCGCCGGCCCAGGGACCCCTGGCACGGCAACTCCCGGCCCGGTGTCCCCCCGCCTGGTGTCCCCTGGCCCGGTGTTCCCTGGCCCGGTGTTCCCTGCCGCGCCTCTCGAAGCGCGCGAAGACGCGGCGGGTCGTGTCCATCCGGACAGTTGCCGGTTCCAGTACGCCCGGTCGGCGACGCGGTCCTGAGAGGCGCGGTAGTCCTGGTCGGCCCGGACCAGCGCCGACAACGGCGAGAAGGGGCTGGGGCCGGCCTTCTGTCCCTGTGTCAGGGCCGTGTAGACCTCGGCGACCCGTCGGGCCACAAGGGAGTAGCCGAAGGCGTCCACGGCCCCGTGATGGTAGGTGTGGTACCACCAGAACCGGTCGGGCGCGAGCTGGAGCAACGCGTAGCTGAACAACGGGCCGGAGGCCAGATCCATGGGCCGGGCCATGTCGGCGGCGACCCACGCGCGAGCGGCCTCTTCCGCGTCGGGTTCATCACTGACATCGACGAGCAGGAGCGTCCAGGGCAGTACTGGTTCCAGGACTTGGACGGGGCCGTCTTCACCGGGCACCAGTCGCACCCGTAACGCGTCGGCCTCGGCCACGACTTGACGCAGCGCATCCTCGAACACGGCTGCGTCGACCGGTCCGTGGATCTCCAGGTACTCGCCCAGCCGCAAGGCCTGCCGTCTGTCCGGAGAGTGCTGTTCGGCGAGCCAGACCTCCTGCTGTCCCGCGGTCACCGGAAGGATCTCGACCGACGCCGACGGGTCGGCCGCGCGGTCGAGGGGAGTCGCTGCTCGGCCACCGCCGTGCTGAGCGCGGAGCTGATGACGGGACAACGGGGAACCTCCAGTGATGCCGGGAACCGTGATCACGACCGGTGGCTGCCGCCCCTTGGAAACGGGCCGAGAGGCGGCAAGGGCTCGGAGAGAATGGCGATGCGGAACAGCACCGCGCACGGTGGACGAGACGACGGACTTGCCTGGCCAGGGCCCGTGTCCGGATTCCATCGTGCCAGCTGCCAGGGCGGATTCGGCGTCTGGAGCAGCAGAGCCACCCGAAGGAATGACGGCGACGTTCTACTCGCGTTGCGAGATCCGCCTGGGATTCGGGCGGGACCCACTGTCGGCGGTTGTCCTGGTCGCTCGGCGTGCTCGGGCTGCCGCGCGATCAAGGGCCCGGCTCGTACAAGGGGTTCGGGACCGGCAGATAGCGTGCGTCCGCCCCGTCCGCTTCCGTCCAGCGCAGCAGCAGGTTCGTCTTGCCGGGCAGGGTCGGGGCCCGCAGAAGGTCCGCCACTTCGGGCAGTTCCGAGACGTACCGCGCCAGCTCTCGCCGGGCGGGGCCCCACAGGTCCAGCCAGGGGTGCCGTTCCCGCAGGGCCTCCGCGATCTCCAGCAGGTTGTTCACGACCAGGCAGTACACCAGCCGCTCCCAGCCGACCGCGCGTGTCACGTCCGGCAGGAGCTTCACGCCCTCGGCGTCCCGGAACAGGGCCTGTACCGGCATGCCGTCGCCGTCCACGGCCACCACCGTGTTCTGCAGATGCGCTTCGAGTACGACCCCGTGCCGGGCGAACGACTCCAGTGCGGGTGGGACGACTTGGCGCAGATACGCCGTCCACCAGGCGGCCGGATCGGCGAGGGTGTCCAGGGGGTTGCCGTCGAAGCCCGCCAAGCCGTACGGGCCTGCCGTGCCCTCCGTCAGCGCGGCCGCCAGCAGCGGAGTCGAACCGGGGGTCACATGGTCGCGCAGACCGTCTCGTACGAGCACGGCCAGTTCCTCGAAGGCGAAGTCCGCCGTGCGGTAGCCGCGGTCGCTCAGCCAGGCCGCGCCGTCGTCCAGGGCTCGGAAGGCCGCCGTCACCGCGGCGTCCGTGCGGCGCAGCGCGAGGAGGTCGTGCCGCCACAGGCGCCGGATGTCGTTGGTGATGCGGACGTCGAGGCTGAACTTCAGGAAGAGGTCGGCGTCGAAGAGGCCGGCACCGGGGACGTACAGGGTGCGGATGGCCGCCGTGGGCCAGGCCGTCCACGGGGAGGGGCCAAGGCGTACGAGGCGGCCGTCCGCGAACGCCTCACGGATCTCCGGGCGGGCGCCGACGAGGTCGAGCTGCCAAGGGTGGGCCGGCAGGAGGCGGTAGCCGTCAGGAGCTTCGCCCAGGGCGTCCAGGGCCGTCGTGTCGCCGTCCTCCACGCAGGCGTCCGCACGCAGGCCGAGCAGCACCGGAGGGAAGCGGGCGTACGCCTCGGGGGCGTACGGGAGCCAGCCGGTGACCGGGCCACCGCCGCGCGCCTTGGGGGCGGGGTGATGGGGGTGCCCGGTGATCAGGGACTGCTCGGAGCGCCGGTACGGGTCCGCGGGCGGGGTCACGCCCTGCCTGGCCGCCAGGATCGCCGCCACGACGTCCCGGCTGCCGGTCATCTCGACGGGCAGTTCGGAGTTGGACAGGCCGGTGTGCAGGCGCAGCTCCTCGGCGGTGAGCCCGACCAGTTCGGCGTGGCCGAGCCGCTGCCAGGTGCCGTCCGCGAACAGTTCCGGATCGCGGGGCCGACGCCCGTCGCGCACCCGCAGGAGCCGTCCCCCGGCCGGCAGCCGGTACACACGCCGATCACCCCACGGCCCCGACGGCCCGGGCTGCCCCGGTTCGGGCTCGCCGATCTCCCGCAGCAGACAATTGAGCAGCGGCGCCGACGCGTACACATCGGCGGCTTGGGCGGCTTGGGCGGCTTCGTCACTGGGGTGCATGGGCCAGGTGGGGTGCGTGGGGTGCATTGGGTCCACGCGTTCCATTCGTTGCATACGGTGCACTCGCGCTCAGTATGTCCGCCGTCGTGTCCGGCCGCGACGGCGTCCCCTCACCCTAGGAGCCCCTGTGCACCCTCCTCGCACTCCGGCCGAGACCGAGCTCGCTCTCGCCGCCGAGCTGCGCACGGTACGGCCCGCCCTGCTGTCCCCGTACGCGGCCGAGCTCCCCGGCGCCCGCTCGGCCGTGCTGTCCCGGTTGTGGCGCGGGCTCGTCCATGAGCCGCTGCCGTGGGTCACGCGCCGCGAGGCCGGGTTCGACGGGGTGACGCTCCGGCTGGCCGACGGCCGTCGGCTGCACGGGCCGCGCCCGGACGCGTACGCGACGGCCGCGGGCGTCACGGAGGTCGAGCTGGACGGGACGGCGTACGACCATCCGGCCGCGCTGATGACGGCGCTCGGGCTCCCGCACGGCCGGCCCTTCGCCGACGAACTCGCCGACAGCGTCGCCTCGTTGGCCCTGTCCCGTGCCAACCGTGCCAACCAGGTTCCGTCGGAGGCTCCTCGGGCGTTGTGGGAGTGGGAGCAGCGGGTCGTCGACGGTCATCCCTTCCATCCCAACTGCCGTTCGCGGCCCGGGTTCTCGGTGGCCGAACAGTTGGCGTACGCCCCGGAGCACCGGCCGGTGGTCGAGCTGGGCATGGTGGCCGTACGGGAGGACGACTGCCGGTCGACGGGCGTGTGGCCGTACATGGCGGCGGGACGGGTGCTGATCCCCGTACATCCGTGGCAGGCGCGGCATGTGCTGAAGGTCGAGCGGCCCGTCGGGGACGGCGTGGCCGCGCATCCCCTGATGTCCCTGCGCACCCTGGCCGTGCCGGGTGGGCCGCATCTCAAGACCGCGCTCAGTGCCCGGCTGACCTCCTCCGTGCGGGACATCTCGGTGTACTCGATCACGTCGGCCGCGACGGTGTCGGCGTTCATGGAGTCGATGGCCGGGCGCCTGGACGGGCTGCTGCACATCACCCGGACCCTGGGTGCGGTCACCGCCAACACCCCCGATCTGGCCGCCGTTTCGCGGGAGTCCCCGGACCTGTACGCCGGTGCGGGTGAGGAGGTCGTCCCGGTCGCCGCGCTCGCCGCGAGTCTGCTGCCCCAGTCCCCCGGCTGGCTGGCGGAGTTCAGCCGGCTCGCGCTCACCGTGGGGCTGCGTCTGCTCGAACTGGGCGTCGCCCTGGAGGCACACGGACAGAACCTGCTCGTGGTGCTCTCCGCCGCCGGTGCTCCGGTGCGGCTCGTCTACCGCGATCTGGCGGACATCCGGATCAGCCCGGCCCGGCTGGCCCGCCACGGCATCCCGGCCCCCGACCTGACGGGCCGTATCGTCACGGACGACGAGTCGGTCCTGCGCAGCAAGCTCTTCGGCTCACTCGTCGCGGGCACGCTGGCGGCGACGGCGGGTTCGACGCCCGCGCTGCGCGAGGCGCTGACCACGGCCGTACGGGAGCTGCCGCGCACCGCGGACCTGACGGCGCTGCTCGAAGAGCCGCTGCCCGCCAAGGCGTTGACCCTGATGAGGCTGTCGCCCGACCGGCCCGGGGACATCTGGGCCCACCTGCCCAACCCTCTCACCGACCCGAAGTGACCGTCCGGGACCCGCATCAGCGGTTGGTCCAGCGCCTCGCCCAATGTCTCGTCCAATGTCTCGTTTTGAAGCGCGGGGCCTTTGATCAATAGGATCCGGCGATGATCACAAGACAACGGCTGGCGGCGGGCGCCTGCGCCCTGCTCGCCGCCCTGACGGCCGGGATCGCGCTGCCGGCCGGCGCCGTCGCCGACGAACCCACCGGATCCGCCGCGCCCCAGGTGGACCTCGTCCTCGACGTCAGCGGCTCGATGCGGGCACGGGACATCGACGGGCAGACCCGGATGGCGGCCGCGAAGCAGGCCTTCAACGAGGTCCTCGACGCGACCCCCGAAGAGGTTCAGCTCGGCATACGTACGCTCGGCGCCAACTATCGCGGCGACGACCGCAAGACAGGCTGCAAGGACACCGAACAGCTCTACCCCGTGGGGCCGTTGGACCGTACCGAGGCGAAGACGGCGGTCGCGACCCTGTCGCCCACCGGCTGGACCCCGATCGGCCCCGCACTCCTCAAGGCCGCCGACGACCTCGACGGCGGTGAGGGCTCCCGCCGTATCGTCCTCATCAGCGACGGCGAGGACACCTGCGCCCCGCTGGACCCGTGCGAGGTGGCACGCGAGATCGCCGCCAAGGGGATCGGTCTCACCATCGACACCCTCGGTCTTGTACCCAACACCAAGCTGCGGCAGCAGCTGAGCTGCATCGCGGAGGCGACCGGTGGTACGTACACCTCGGTCGAGCACACCGACGAACTCACCGACAAGGTCAACCAGTTGGTGGACCGCGCGGCCGACCCGGTGGTGACGCCGGTCGCCGTGGAGGGCGCCGACGCGTGCGCCGAGGCACCCGAGGTCAAGTCCGGGCTCTACACCGACCGCGAGGAGTTCGGGCAGCACCGCTGGTACCGCGTGGACGTGCCGGCCGGCTCCGAACTGCGCGCCTCGGTGAGCGTCGCCGCCGACCGTCAGGTCGACCGGGACTACGGGGTCTCGCTGCGGGCGGTGACCACGAAGGGCCGTGAGATCGTGCGCGGCGAGACGACCGGCACCGGGCGGACCGACGTCATGTCGGCCGGTCTGCGCTATCCCAAGGCGGAGAGCGACGACGACTCCGACGACGGCGAGGCGACGACGGAGGTCGTGTGTCTCCAGGTCGCCAACTCCTTCTCGGCGGCCTCCGGTGTGAAGACCACCCCAGGTCTGCCGCTCGAACTGACCGTCGACGTCGTGGACGGGCCCGGCGCATCGAGCGACGTGGCCTCCTTCGGCCTCGGACGCGGCTGGTGGCTGCTCGGCGCCCTGGTGCTCACCGGCTTCCTCGCGGGTGTGCTGTGGGGCTGGGTCTCGCGCCTGCGGATCGCGGTCTGGAGGACCAACTGATGCAACGACTGATGAAATGTGCCCGTGCCCTGAGTCTCGGGCTGTTGCTGCTCGGGCTCGCGGCGGTTCCCGCTGTGGCCGACTCCTCCCCTTCCGCGAGTCCGTCGGACGACACCGACGCGCCCACCTCGGCGGGCACGTCCTTCCGTACGGCGGCCGAGGTCGACCAGGGGCAGCGGGCGACCGCGAGCGCGTCCACGGGCGACTACCTCTACTGGTCGTTCCCCGCCGACGCCAGGCAGCGGCCCACCGTGCGGGCGACGGTGAAGCTGCCGGACAAGCACGCCTCCGCGACCTGGCAGATCGACGTGTACGACGGGCTGCGGCGCCGGCAGGCGTGCCAGTACGGGGCGCAGACGCGGACGGCGGCACAGGACGCGGCGTCCGTGGAGCTGTCCTGCACGCTGCGTACGGTGCGGGCCTGGTCCGAGCCGTGGGCCGACGATCCGCTGCCGGGCACGTACTACATCCGGCTGACCACCGTCGGCCTCCAGGCGGCCGATCTCGGGCTGCCGGTGAGCGCCGAGGTCCAGATCGGCTCCAAGGACATCGGCGGGTCGGCCGCGGTGGACGGCTCGCTGGGCGAGCCGTTGGTTCCGGGGATCGCGGTGAAGACGGAGGAGTCCGACAAGGCCGCTGAGGACTCCGAGTCGTCCGTCGCCGTGCTGTCCAGCATCGAGCCCGATGACGGGTGGGCCTCCGGCTGGTGGTCCGACCGTTGGGTGTGGACCGGGATCGGAGGTGTGCTCGCCGCGCTCGCCGGGATCGGGGGGTACGCGTTGACGCGGGGCGCGGGACGGCCGCGGTAGCGTTCCACTCGGCTGCCGAATTTTGTCTGCGGGTCCGCTGTGGCTGGGCGCGCAGTTCCCCGCGCCCCTTCGAAGCGCCCCTTCGGGCCTTCGAAGCGCCCCTTCGGGCCTCGAAGGGGCGCGCCGGGACTGTCAGGATTCCCTCAAGGCCTTGGCCAGTTGGGATTCGCCTGTGATCGTGACCCGGCCCGCTTCTGCCGCGTCCCGCAGCGTCAGGTCTCCTCTGCCGAGTGCCGTGCAGGCCTCGGTGTCGAGCGAGAGCCGGGCGTCGGGCTCCTCGGGCGCGGGACCCTCCCCGTACACCGGACCGTCCTGCGCGCCGAGCCGTACGTGGAACTCTCCCTCGTCCAGCTGTACTTGTACGGTCCCCTCGCCCAGCCCCTCCAACGACCGCAGCAGCGGCAGCGCGAACCAGTGCGCGCGCACCGCGTCGGTGGGCCGCCGCTGCGCCAGCAGAGGCGCGCCCCACTCGCCCAGGGCCTGCAGCACGGGCAGCAACTCGCGTCCGCGGCCGGTGAGTTCGTACACGTACACCGCGCCCGGCGGGGGCATCCGGCGCCGGGTCGTCAGGCCGTCCCGCTCCATGTCCTTGAGCCGGGAGGCGAGCACGTCCGTGCTCACGCCGGGCAGGTCCGCATGCAGGTCGGTGTAGCGGCGCGGCCCTGCGAGCAGCTCGCGGACGATCAGGAGGGTCCAGCGGTCACCGACGGCGTCGAGCGCCCGGGCAGCGGAACAGTACTGGTCGTAGCTTCGGCGAGGTGACATGCGACGCAGTCTAGACAACTCGTTGGACTTTCCAAGCGCACACTTGGTAAAACCAAGCAACACCGCAATCTGGAGCAACAACCTGGAGGTGCGCACCGCATGGAGTTCCGGCAGTCGAGCAAGCTCAACGAGGTCTGTTACGAGATCCGGGGCCCGGTCATCGAGCAGGCGAACGCCCTGGAGGAGGCAGGCCACAGCGTGCTGCGCCTCAACACCGGCAACCCCGCGCTCTTCGGCTTCGAGGCACCGGCGGAGATTCTCCAGGACATGATCCGGATGCTCCCCCAGGCACACGGCTACACGGACTCCCGCGGCATCCTCTCGGCCCGCCGCGCCGTGGCGCAGCGCTACCAGGAGCGGGGCCTCGAAGTCGGCGTGGACGACGTCTTCCTGGGCAACGGAGTCTCCGAGCTGGTCTCGATGGCCGTCCAGGCACTCGTCGAGGACGGCGACGAAGTCCTCATCCCGGCCCCGGACTTTCCGCTGTGGACAGCGGTGACGACGCTCTCGGGCGGCAAGGCCGTGCACTACCTGTGCGACGAACAGGCCGACTGGTACCCGGACCTGGACGACATGGCGTCCAAAATCACGGACCGCACGAGGGCCGTCGTCATCATCAACCCGAACAACCCCACCGGCGCGGTCTACCCCAAGGAGATCATCGAGGGCATCCTCGACCTGGCCCGCCGGCACGGCCTGATGGTGTTCGCCGACGAGATCTACGACCAGATCCTCTACGACGACGCCGTCCACCACTCGGCTGCCGCGCTCGCCCCCGACCTGGTCGTCCTCACCTTCTGCGGCCTGTCCAAGACGTACCGCGTGGCGGGTTTCCGCTCCGGCTGGCTGGTCGTCACGGGCCCGCGCCAGCACGCGAAGAGCTACCTGGAGGGCCTCACCATGCTGGCCTCCATGCGGCTGTGCGCCAACGCCCCGGCCCAGTACGCCATCCAGGCCGCGCTCGGCGGCCGGCAGTCCATCCACGAACTCACCGCGCCCGGCGGCCGGTTGCGCGAGCAGCGCGACATCGCGTGGGAGAAGCTGAACGAGATCCCCGGCGTCTCCTGTGTGAAGCCGAAGGGCGCGCTGTACGCGTTCGCACGTCTCGACCCCTCGGTGCACAAGATCCACGACGACGAGAGGTTCGTGCTCGACCTGCTGCTGCGCGAGAAGATCCAGGTCGTCCAGGGCACCGGCTTCAACTGGCCGCGCCCCGACCACTTCCGCATCCTCACCCTCCCGTACGCCGATGACCTCGACGCGGCGATCAGCAGGATCGGGCGGTTCCTGAGCGGCTATCGGCAGTAGGCGGAGGACTGGGCCGGGATCGGGTGTCAGGGGGGATGTCAGACCCTGGTCGTAGTCTTCGAATGGGTCCGCCGGCGTCGACCGGGAGCGGAGCGGGCCCGCTGTGGCCCGAAGGGAAGGAGCACCCCGTGACCCGACCGCCGACCGCCGCGCAGCGGCGCGTCATCGACGGCGCCGAAGCCGTGACCGGGCGTCTCAGGGGTACGGAGAGCCAGCTCGCGGCGCTGGTGAGGCACGGGCTGGCCTTCCGGCACCCGCGTCCGCCGCACGACCACTTCCTCACACCCGCTGGGCACCTGATACGCGAGGAGACGGCCACGGCCGGGGCGAGCGCCCCGGAGATCTCCGCGAACTCCGCGCCCGCTCGCGAGGCCTCCGGGGTGTTCACCGCGCGGGTCGGTGGCGAGAGCGGCGGCGAGGGGGCCACCGACGCCGGTCCGGCACGCGTACGTGAGGTGCGCAGTGCCTGGCAGGGCCTGCTGGAGCTGCGGCGGATGACCAGCAGGGACGGCGTCGTGGACCGGCCGTGCGCGTGGGAGCGTACGCATCTGGTGCAGGCCGCCGCCCTCGCACTGGAGGCGGCGGGACTCCGTCCGGCGGGCGCGGGCACCGGCATAGGTGCCGGCACCGGTGCCGGCACCGAGGGGTACCGGGTGCGGGCGACGCCCCAGCCGGAGGCCGTCGCCGTGCACGAGCCGGACGCGCGGGCTCTCAGCGAGTGCGCGGCGACGCTGGAGAAGGCGGGATGGCAGGTCAGCGAGCACGCGGAACCGCGCACCGGCGCGCGCTATCTGCTGGCCTCACCTCGCCGGTCCTGAGGGGCTGCGGACCGCCCGGATCAGCCAGGCCGGTCGGGGCGCGTGTCTCACTCCGGGCGATGGTGGGCGTCGTAGGCGGCGCGTGACTCGGCGATCGTGACGCGGTGCCGTTCCGCCCAGTCCGTCAGCCCCAGCAGCGTCGCGTGCAACTCACGGGCCACCGGCGTGAGTGCGTACTCGACCTTCGGCGGGACCGTCGGGTGGACGGTGCGGGTGAGGAGCCCGTCGCGCTCCAGGTTGCGCAGGGTCAGCGTGAGCATGCGGCGGCTGATGCCCTCGACGCCGAGTTGAGGACGGGGCCGGCGTTCCTGCCGGCGCCGGTACTGATCGGCGTACTGATGCTGGGCCTTTCGGCACGGACGATCGGCCGCTTCGGCCCGTACCGGGTGCTGCTCGCCGGTCTCGTGCTCATCGCCGCCGGAATGGCGCTGCTGAGCCGTGTGCCGGTCGACGGTTCGTACGCCGCCGACGTGCTGCCTCCGATGCTGCTGCTCGCGGCCGGGTTCGCGGCGGCGATGCCCGCCGTGACCGGGCTCGCCATGTCCGGCGTCATGGAGGAGGACGCCGGCCTCGCCTCCGGGCTCTTCAACACCACGCAGGTGGTGCTCCTTCCTTTCCCTCTTCCCTTCTTGACGGGTATACGTCACTCGGCATCTCTGGTAGGAAACTTTCCTAACAGTACGGAAGAGCGACTCCCACCCCCACTGGAGGTCCCGTGCACACCCCCCGCCTACGCTCCTCTCGCCGAACCTTCCTCGCGCTGATCGGAGCATCCCTGGTGGCAGGCCCCACCCTCGCCGCCGGCTCCGCGAGCGCCGCGCCCACCGGCCTCGACGACGCGGCGAAGAAGGAGATCGCCATGAAACTCGTCTCCAGCGCGGAGAACTCCTCGCTGGACTGGCGGGCGCAGTACGGGTACATCGAGGACATCGGCGACGGCCGCGGCTACACCGCGGGCATCATCGGGTTCTGCTCGGGCACGGGCGACATGCTCGACCTCGTCGAGCTGTACACCCGGCGCAAGCCCGACAACGCGCTGGCCGGATACCTGCCCGCGCTGCGCGGCGTCGACGGCACGGACTCGCACGAGGGTCTCGACCCCGGCTACCCGGACGCCTGGCGCCAGGCGTC
>NZ_LIPP01000158.1 GCF_001418335.1 Streptomyces aurantiacus
GGGGCGGCGGGGGCGAAAAACACCCCCGCGACCCGCTACGCCGGAACGGAAGCCACCCCCGCCGCCAGGAACGGCTTGCCGTTCACCCGCGCGGAGACGCCCTCACGGTCCAGGTACGGAGTGACACCCCCCAGGTGGAAGGGCCACCCCGCCCCCGTGATCAGGCACAGGTCGATGTCCTGCGCCTCGGCGACGACCCCCTCGTCGAGCATGAGCCCGATCTCCTGGGCGACCGCGTCGAGCACCCGGTCCCGTACCTGCTCCTCCGTCAGGACGACATCGCCCTGCTGCAGCAGCGCCGCGACCTCGGGGTCGAGCTCCGGCTTTCCGGAGTCGTACACGTAGAAGCCGCGCTTGCCCGCCTTCACGACCGCCGCGAGGTTCGGGGAGACCGTGAAGCGGTCGGGGAAGGCCCGGTTGAGGGTCTCCGAGACGTGCAGGCCGATGGCCGGGCCGACCAGCTCCAGGAGCACCAGCGGCGACATCGGCAGTCCCAGCGGCTCGACCGCCTTCTCGGCGACCTCGACCGGCGTGCCCTCGTCGATGACGTTCTGGATCTCGCCCATGAAGCGGGTGAGGATGCGGTTCACGACGAACGCCGGGGCGTCCTTCACCAGGACCGCGGTCTTCTTGAGCTTCTTGGCGACGGCGAAGGCCGTGGCGAGGGACGCGTCGTCCGTCGCCTCGCCCCGCACGATCTCAAGCAGTGGCAGGATCGCGACCGGGTTGAAGAAGTGGAAGCCCACGACCCGCTCGGGGTTCTTGAGCTTCGACGCCATCTCCGTCACCGACAGCGAGGAGGTGTTGGTGGCGAAGATCGCGTGAGCGGGGGCGACCGCCTCGACCTCCGCGAACACCTGCTGCTTGACGCCGATCTCCTCGAAGACGGCCTCGATGACGAAGTCCGCGTCCGCGAAGCCCTCGGCCTTGTCCAGGACACCCGTCACCAGGGCCTTGAGGCGGTTCGCCTTGTCCTGGTTGATCCGGCGCTTGCCGAGCAGCTTGTCGATCTCGGCGTGGACGTAGCCCACACCCTTGTCGACGCGCTCCTGGTCGATGTCGGTCAGTACGACCGGCACCTCCAGGCGGCGCAGGAAGAGCAGGGCGAGCTGCGAGGCCATCAGACCGGCGCCGACGACGCCCACCTTGGTGACCGGACGGGCCAGGGACTTGTCCGGGGCACCCGCCGGGCGCTTGCCGCGCTTCTGGACGAGGTTGAACGCGTAGATGCCCGCACGCAGTTCACCGCCCATGATCAGGTCGGCGAGCGCCGTGTCCTCGGCGTCGTAGCCCTGCTGCAGGTCACCGTTCTTGGCGGCGGCGATGATGTCAAGGGCGCGGTACGCGGCCGGGGCCGCCCCGTGCACCTTGCTGTCCGCGATGAAGCGGCCCTTGGCGACGGCCTGGTCCCAGGCCTCGCCGCGGTCGATCGCCGGGCGGTCGACGACGATCTCGCCCTTGAGGACGGACGCCGTCCAGATCAGCGACTGCTCCAGGAAGTCCGTGCCCTCGAACAGCGCGTCGGCGATGCCCAGTTCGTAGACCTGCGCGCCCTTGAGCTGCTTGTTCTGGTTGAGCGAGTTCTCGATGATCACCGAGACGGCCCGCTCCGCGCCGATCAGGTTCGGCAGCAGGGTGCAGCCGCCCCAGCCGGGCACCAGGCCGAGGAAGACCTCGGGCAGCGAGAAGGCGGGGAGGGCCGCGGACACCGTGCGGTAGGTGCAGTGCAGACCGACCTCGACGCCGCCGCCCATGGCCGCGCCGTTGTAGTACGCGAAGGTCGGGACCGCGAGGGCGGACAGCCGCTTGAAGACCTCGTGGCCGCCCCTGCCGATGGCGAGCGCGTCCTTGTGCTCCTTCAGGAGCTCGACGCCCTTGAGGTCCGCGCCGACGGCGAAGATGAACGGCTTGCCGGTGACGCCGACGCCGATGATCTCGCCGGCCGCCGCCTCCTTCTCGACCTGGTCGACGGCGGTGTTCAGGTTCGCCAGCGAGGCCGGGCCGAAGGTGGTCGGCTTGGTGTGGTCGAGGCCGTTGTCGAGCGTGATGAGCGCGAAGCGCCCGGCGCCGAACGGCAGGTCGAGGTGGCGTACGTGCGCCGACGTCACGACCTCGTCGGGGAACAGCTCGGCCGCGCCCTTCAGGAGTTCAGTGGTGCTCACTTGTCGCCTCCGGCGTCCTTGTGGTGCGGGTTCTCCCAGATCACCGTGGCGCCCATGCCGAAGCCGACGCACATGGTGGTGATGCCGTAGCGGACCTCCGGCTGCTCCTCGAACTGGCGGGCCAGCTGGGTCATCAGCCGGACGCCGGAGGAGGCCAGCGGGTGGCCGTACGCGATGGCGCCGCCGTACTGGTTGACGCGCGCGTCGTCGTCCGCGATGCCGTAGTGCTCCAGGAACGCGAGGACCTGGACGGCGAAGGCCTCGTTGATCTCGAAGAGGTTGATGTCCTCGATCGACAGGCCCGCCTTGGCGAGGGCCTTCTCGGTCGCCGGGATCGGGCCGTAGCCCATCACCTCGGGCTCGACACCCGCGAAGGCGTACGAGACCAGGCGCATCCGGACCGGCAGGCCGCTGTCGCGGGCGAACTCCTCGGACGCGATGATCGAGGCGGTGGCGCCGTCGTTCAGACCGGCCGCGTTACCGGCGGTGACCCGGCCGTGCACACGGAACGGGGTCTTGAGTCCTGCCAGGTTCTCCAGGGTGGTCCCCGGGCGCATCGGCTCGTCGGCGGTGACCAGGCCCCAGCCCGTCTCGCCGACCTCCGCGTTGGTGTTGCGCACCGAGATCGGCACCAGGTCCTGCTGGATCTTGCCGTTGGCGTACGCCTTGGCGGCCTTCTCCTGCGAGCGCACGGCGTACTCGTCGGCGCGCAGCTTGGTGATGCCCGGGTAGCGGTCGTGCAGGTTCTCCGCGGTCATGCCCATGAACAGGGCCGACTCGTCGACCAGCTTGTCGCTGACGAACCGCGGGTTCGGGTCCACGCCCTCGCCCATCGGGTGGCGGCCCATGTGCTCGACACCGCCCGCGATGACGGCGTCGTACGCCCCGAAGGCGACGGAACCGGCCGCGGTCGTCACGGCGGTCAGCGCGCCGGCGCACATCCGGTCGATCGAGTAGCCGGGCACGGACTGCGGCAGCCCGGCCAGGATGCCGGCCGTGCGGCCCAGCGTCAGACCCTGGTCGCCGATCTGCGTGGTCGCGGCGATGGCGACCTCGTCGATCTTCTTCGGGTCGAGTCCGGGGTTGCGGCGCAGCAGCTCCCGGATCGCCTTCACGACGAGATCGTCGGCACGGGTCTCGTGGTAGATGCCCTTCGGGCCCGCCTTGCCGAACGGGGTGCGGACGCCGTCGACGAAGACGACGTCCCTGACGCTACGAGGCACGATGGCTCTCCTCCAGATGCGGGATGGCACTGCGCGACACACACGCCCTGAGCGCGCGCTCACCTCCCATGCTACTTACGAGTAACCACCCTGCCCAGTCCCACGGCGGGGAGCGGCGAAGGTCACACCGGATCGGGCGACGGCGAGGCGGTGACCGGGTCCGTCGTGCGGGTGTCGGCCAGGTCCAGTGCGATGTCCGTGATCATGTCCTCCTGGCCGCCGACCAGTCCTCGCCGGCCGACCTCGACGAGGATCGCCCGGGTGTCGACGCCGTACCGGCGGGCGTTCTCCTCGGCGTGCCGCAGGAAGCTGGAGTACACGCCCGCGTAGCCGAGGGTGAAGGTTTCGCGGTCGACGCGGACCTCCCGGTCCTGCAACGGTCGTACGACGTCGTCGGCGGCGTCCATCAGCGGGAACAGGTCGCAGCCGTGCTCCCAGCCCATCAGGTCGGCGACCGCGACGAAGGCTTCGAGGGGGCAGTTGCCGGCTCCCGCGCCCTGGCCGGCGAGGGAGGCGTCGACGCGGGTGACACCGTTCTCGACGGCGACGACCGAATTGGCCACGCCCAGGCCGAGGTTGTGGTGGGCGTGGATGCCGATGCCGGTGGCCGGGTCGAGGACGTCGCGGTAGGCGCGGACGCGGTCGCGGACGCCGTCCATGGTGAGCCGTCCCCCGGAGTCGGTGACGTACACGCACTGCGCGCCGTACGACTCCATCAGCTCGGCCTGCTGCGCCAGTCGGGCCGGCTCGGCCATGTGGGACATCATCAGGAATCCGGCCACGTCCATGCCCAGGTCGCGGGCGGCGGCGATGTGCTGGGCGGAGATGTCGGCCTCGGTGCAGTGGGTGGCCACGCGGACCGAGCGGATGCCGAGGGCGTGGGCCTGACGCAGGTCGTGCAGGGTGCCGATGCCCGGCAGGAGGAGCGTGGTGGGAATCGCCTGCGTGACGGCACCCACGACAGCTTCGATCCACTCCCAGTCGGTGTGGGCGCCGACGCCGTAGGTGATGCTGGAGCCGGACAGGCCGTCGCCGTGCGCGATCTCGATCGCGGCGACCCCGGCGGCGTCGAGGGCGCCCGCGACGGTGCGGGCCTGCTCGACGGTGTAGCGGTGGCGAACGGCGTGCATGCCGTCCCGCAGGGTCACGTCCTGGACGTACAGGGAAGTCATCGGGACACCGTCCTGGCCGAGTGGGCTGCCATGCGCTCGGCGGTGCGCAGGGCGGCCGAGGTCATGATGTCGAGGTTGCCGGCGTAGGCGGGCAGGTAGTGGGCGGCGCCCTCCACCTCCAGGAAGACGGACACCTTCACGGCCTCGCCGGTCCGCGCGGCGGCGGGCAGCAGGGAGCGCAGCGGGTCGGCGGCGTCCACGCGGACGAACTGCACCCGCTGCTTGAGGCGGTAGCCGGGGACGTAGACCTGCACGCGGGCGACCATCTCTTCCACCGCGGCGGTGACGGCCGCGTCGTCGCAGTCGCCGACCAGGCAGTGCACGGTGTCCCGCATGATCAGGGGCGGCTCGGCGGGGTTGAGGACGATGATCGCCTTGCCGCGGGCCGCTCCGCCGACCCTCTCGATGGCGGAGGAGGTGGTCTCGGTGAACTCGTCGATGTTCGCGCGGGTACCGGGACCGGCCGAGCGGGAGGAGATGGAGGCGACGATCTCGCCGTAGTGGACGGGTGTCACGGCGGCGACGGCGGCCACGACCGGAATGGTGGCCTGGCCGCCGCAGGTGACCATGTTGACGTTCGGCGCGTCCAGGTGGGCGTCGCCGTTGACCGGCGGCACCACGTACGGGCCGAGGGCGGCCGGGGTGAGGTCGACGACCGTGCGGCCCAGGCCGCGCAGCACCTCGTCGTGGCGTCGGTGGGCGCCCGCGGAGGTGGCGTCGAAGACGATCGACACGTCCGTGAACTCGTCCAGTTCCACCAGCCCTGCCACGCCCTCGCTGGTGGTGGCGACCTTCAGGCGGCGGGCGCGGGCGAGGCCGTCGGAGTCGGGGTCGATGCCCGCCACGGCGGCGATCTCCAGGGACTCGGAGAGCCGCAGAATCTTGATCATCAGGTCGGTGCCGATGTTGCCCGATCCGATGACGGCGACCTTCGTGGTCGTACTCGGGGTCATGCTCCGGCTCCTTCCGCGGCGGCCGAGCGGGCGAACGCTACGCCCACCGTGCCGAGTCCTTCGATGCGGGCGGTGAACTCGTCGCCCTCGGCGGCGACGGCCATCGGGCCGAGCGCGCCGGTCAGGACGATGTCGCCGGCGCGCAACGGATCGCCCAGACCCGCCAGGGCCGAGGCGAGCCAGAGCGCGGCGGTGAGCGGACTGCCCAGACAGTCGGCGCCGGTGCCCTCGGAGACGGTCTCGCCGTTCTTCGTGAGGGTCATCGTCACGGCGCGCAGGTCGACCCGGTCCAGGGGCACGGGGGTGCCGCCGAGGACGAACAGACCGCAGGAGGCGTTGTCCGCGACGGTGTCGACGATGGTGATGTCCCACCCGGCGATGCGGCTGTCGACGATCTCCAGGGCGGGCAGGGCGAACGCCGTGGCACGCAGCAGGTCGGCGACCGTCGGATCCGACTGCGGCAGGTCCGCGCCGAGCACCAGGGCGACCTCCGCCTCCACCTTCGGCTGCATCAGCCGGCCGGCCGCGACGTGCTGCCCCTGCGGCACGGCCATGTCGGCGAACAAGGCCCCGAAGTCCGGCCTGTCGACGCCGAGTTGCCGCTGGACGGCGGGAGAGGTGAGGCCGATCTTGCGGCCCACAAGGCGCCGGCCGGCGGTGACACCCCGCTCGACGCGCAGCCGCTGCACCGCGTAGGCGGCCTCGACATCCTGCTCGGGCAGCAGGGAGCGCACCGGCGGACAGGGGATCCCCGTGCGGGCGGCCTCGTCGAGAACGGCGGCCACCTTGGCCACGGCACCGGACGGCCCGTCAGCGGCGTTCATGCCGGCCTCCGGGGGCGGTGGTGCGGCGGTGCGGAACAGACATGCGATACCTCCGGGCGAAGGGCGAGATACGAGAAGCCGGTACTCGACAGATATAGGAGTGCGGGCCGGGGCCCGGCAAAATATGTTCCATGACACGGAACAGCACGCTGGGAAACATGCTCGACAAGGCGGCAGCCGTCCTCGACTGCTACCGGCCGAACGGTGGAGCGTTCCGTCTCACGGACATCACGGCGAAGACGGGGCTGTCCAAGACGACCGCGTTCCGGCTCTGCGCCGATCTCGTACGCCTGGGTCTGCTGGAACGCGAGGCCGACACCTACCGGCTCGGCGGCAAGCTCTTCGAACTGGGTTCGCTGGTACCCCGCCGGCACGACCTGCGCGAGACGGCACTGCCCTTCTTGCAGGACCTCTTCGAGGCCACGCACGAGACCGTCCACCTCGGGGTGCGGGAGGGCCACGACGTGGTCTACGTCGAGCGGATCCACGGCCACCAGGCGGTGACGCTTCCGTCCCGGATCGGTGGCCGGCTCCCGCTGACGTGCACAGGGGTCGGCAAGGCACTCCTGGCGTTCTCCGGCACGGACCTGACCGAGGAGGTGCTGGCGGAGCCGCTGCGCCGGCTGACCCCGTACTCGGTCACCGATCCGGCACGGCTGCGGACCGCCATCGAGCAGATCCAGGTGTCCGGGCTCGCCTACGAGGAACAGGAGGCGGCCCTCGACGTCAGCTGCATCGCCTCGCCGGTCTTCGACGGGCCGACGGCGGTGGCCGCCCTGTCCGTGGCCGTGCCGCGGGCCCGGTTCCACCCGGCCAGGCTGGCACCGGCGGTGCGCACGGCGGCCCTCGGCCTGTCCCGCGCGCTGCGCTCCGGCCGCACCGTGTGAGGAGGCCTCACGCCTGGACCGGTCCGTCCGCGCGACACGGCGGACCTATCATGGCCTCATGGTGAAAGGAAACGACTCCGCGTCGTCCGCTGCCGGTTCGAGCAGCCGCGACGTCATCCTCGATGCGGCGCGGTCCCTCATCACCAGCCAGGGCTATGACGGCATGACCGTCTCGGACCTCTGCGCGCGGTCCGGACTGCCGGCCAGCTCCATCTACTACCACTTCGGCAACAAGCTGGGCGTCCTGGCGGCGCTGCTCGACCGCACCTTCAACGAGTTGCACGCCCTGTTCCCGAACCCGGCTTCGTTCGACGACCGCGAGCCGCTGGAGCGGTTCGAGACCTGGTTCTCCGCGGCGTGCGACTCCCTGGACCGGCGGCCCGACTATCTCCGCCTCCTGCTGGCCGTCAGCGTGGGCCCGCACAAGGACGCCGAATCGGTGCGGACCACCGTGCGCCGCATCCGCGACTACGCCCACGCGTCCTGGGTGGACGCCCTCACCCCCGTCTTCGCGTCGGACAGCGGCGAGAGCGACGGGCCCTTCATCGAACAGCTGGCCGTCCTCGGGCGGGCCATGACCGACGGGCTGTCGGTGACCAACAGCTTCGACGGTACGAGCTACAGCTCCCACGTCGCCCCGTTCGTCTCCCTCGTCCGCGGCCTCGCGGAGGAGCGTGCCCGCGCGCAGGTGTGACCGCCGCCCTCTAGTCAGCCGCATTCGGCGCGGACCCTGGCGTGGTCAGTGCTTGCAGGATTCCTTCGACGCCTTGCAGGAAGGTCTCGGAGACGAGTTCGGGGTCGAAGAGACAGCCGGCTGCCATGGCGCCGTCCCTGAGCATGATGAGGTGTCGGCCGGCTGCGTCGGCGGGTGCGTCGCCGGTCTGGGCCAGCAGGTCGGTGACGGTGGTCAGGAACCACTGCCGGTGGGCCAGGACGGCTTGGTGGATGGGGTGGGCCGGGTCGTGGTACTCGGCGACCGCGTTGAGGAAGGCGCAGCCGCGGAAACCGGGGGAACGGATGCCCTCGGTGATGGACCTGGCGACGGCCCGGACGTTCTCGTCCGGTGACTGGCTGCTTGCCTGGGCGGCGGCGACCTGGCCGCGGATCGCCCTGTCGGCCTGGTCGAGGTACGCGAGGACGAGTTCTTCCTTGCCCGCGAAGTGCCGGTACAGCGTGGCCCGGGTGACCTGCGCCTCCGCGGTGATCCGGTCGATGCCGACGGAGTGGATGCCTTCCGCGTAGAAGATCCTCGTCGCTGTGTTGAGCAGCCGCGCTCGCGCTTCGGATGTGCTGCCGCCCTCTGGACTCCGACTCATGCGGTCAGTATAGCAAAGCGAAGAGGTAGAACGTTCGGTACCGATGGGGGTCAAGGGCAAGGTCGCCCCGTAGGGGCGCGGTGAACGGCGCGCCAAGCCACGACGCACCGTCAGCCGCGACAAGTCCGCACCACCCACGGCGACGATGCGACCAAGGTGAGTCCGGGGATCCCCCGAGATCCCCGGAGCTCACTCCTTGGGCTTGGGCTTGGCCTTCGCAGCCAGCGCAGCGACAAGCACCGGCGTGACCTGCTCCACCTGCCAGCCCCGAGCCCCGTACCCGGCGAGCGCGGCCGCCACGGACGCCGCGTCCGGTGTCACGGGCGGCTCCCAGCAGACCCGTCGCACCGTGTCCGGCGTGATCAGGTTCTCCTGCGGCATGTTCAGCGTCTCCGCCAACGCGGAGACAGCGGCCCGCGCCGCGGACAGCCGCGCCGCGGCCTCCGGGTCCTTCTCGGCCCAGGCACGCGGCGGCGGAGGACCGGTCAGCGGCTGGCCGGGCTGCGGCAGTTCGGAGTCCGGCAGGGCCTTCGCCCGGTCCACGGCCGCCTGCCACTGCTCCAGCTGACGCCGGCCCATGCGGTGCCCGAACCCGGTCAGCGCGGCGAGCGCGTGCACATTGGCCGGTACGGCGAGCGCGGCCTCGACGATCGCGCTGTCACCGAGGACCTTGCCCGGCGAGATGTCCCGGCGCTGCGCCGTCCGGTCCCGGGTCTCCCACAGTTCCCGTACGACCGCCAGCTGCCGGCGGCGGCGCACCTTGTGCATGCCCGAGGTACGGCGCCACGGGTCCTTGCGGGGCTCGGGCGGCGGCGCCGAGGCGATCGCGTCGAACTCCTGGCGGGCCCAGTCCAGCTTGCCCTGCCGGTCGAGCTCCTTCTCCAGCGCGTCCCGCAGATCGACGAGCAGCTCCACGTCGAGCGCCGCGTAGCGCAGCCACGGCTCGGGCAGGGGCCGGGTCGACCAGTCGACCGCCGAGTGCCCCTTCTCCAGTACGAAGCCCAGGACGCTCTCGACCATCGCGCCGAGCCCGACCCGCGGGAACCCGGCGAGCCGGCCTGCCAGTTCGGTGTCGAAGAGCCGGGTGGGGACCATACCTATCTCCCGCAGACACGGCAGGTCCTGGGTGGCCGCGTGCAGCACCCACTCCACTCCGGAGAGCGCTTCGCCCAGGCCCGACAGATCGGGGCAGGCGATGGGATCGATGAGCGCGGAGCCCGCGCCCTCGCGGCGCAGCTGCACCAGATACGCGCGCTGGCCGTAGCGATAGCCGGAGGCCCGCTCGGCGTCCACGGCGACGGGGCCGGTGCCGGCCGCGAACGCGGCGATCATCTCGGCGAGCGAGTCGTCGTCGGTGATCACCGGCGGAATTCCGTCGCGGGGCTCCAACAACGGGATCGGCGCCGGTTCGACGTCGTCCGGAGGAGCGCCTCCGGTGGTTCGCAGTGAACTGTCTGCTGCGGTCTCTTGGGCGTCGGTCACCTGTCAAGGGTATCTGTGTATGACGGAGGCCCGTCGACGGAACGTTCCGTCGACGGGCCTCCGAGGGTCGTAAACCAGTCAGGTCGGTGAATCCTGGATCAGTGGGGCGTCCCGGTTCTCACGGAGGGAGGGTTCCGGCGGCGGTGAGTGGAGTGGTCAGTGGATGATTCCCGTGCGCAGGGCCACCGCCACCATGCCGGCGCGGTCGCCCGTGCCGAGCTTGCGGGCGATGCGGGCGAGGTGGCTCTTGACGGTCAGCGCGGACAGGCCCATCGAGACACCGATGGCCTTGTTCGACTGGCCCTCCGCCACCAGCCGGAGCACCTCGACCTCGCGGCCGGACAGCTCGCGATAGCCACCCGGGTGGCTCGGGGAACCCGGGGGGCGGCGGTGCATACGGGCGGCGGCGGAGCCGATGGGGGCGACGCCCGGCCGGGTCGGAAGCCCGACGTTCGTACGGGTGCCGGTGACGACGTAGCCCTTGACGCCGCCCGCGAGGGCGTTGCGTACGGCGCCGATGTCGTCGGCGGCGGACAGGGCCAGGCCGTTCGGCCAGCCCGCGGCGCGGGTTTCGGACAGGAGGGTCAGGCCGGAGCCGTCGGGAAGATGGACGTCTGCGACACAGATGTCGCGGGGGTTGCCGATGCGGGGACGAGCCTCCGCGACGGACGAGGCCTCGATCACGTCGCGAACACCGAGCGCCCACAGATGGCGGGTGACGGTGGAGCGCACGCGCGGGTCGGCCACGACCACCATCGCGGTCGGCTTGTTCGGGCGGTAGGCGACCAGGCTTGCGGGCTGCTCAAGGAGAACGGACACCAGGCCTCCTGGGGGTGCGGGACGGGGGGACCGGCTGTGGGGGAAGAAGCCGGGAGGAACCGTGCTTTTCAAGGTCACAGAGGTCTTCGGCATCAAACCCGTCCGCCTTTAGAGAATGATCACGATTTGGTGAGGAATAATGCGAGCAATTCGGACGCACGATCGATCACCCGAAGATCGAAACGAGTCCGCTCCGCTTCGATACGAGGCCGAAAGTGGTCGTATCGATAAAAGGGCAAACGTGTTTTCGTGCAGGCCGCAGCCGATTCCGGGGCGCGCCGGGAGGCCGCTGGGGCGTGCGCGGGGCGGTCGTACGGCTCCTCCGCGCCCCATGGAGGTCGGCGGAGGGCCGGGAAGCATCCATGGAGGGGGAGAGGCGGCGGAAGGTTGACCGAGCCCTTGATCCACCGCACCTGGCGCCGAGCGCACGACGGGAACCGCGCCCCTCGTAGGGCGCGGGTGGTGGCGTTCTTACGGTGGTGCGCTCAGCGGGTCTGGGGGCCTCGCCTTTGCGGGAGGGTGACGATCGAGGCGTCGCCGGGGGCCGCCGGGGGGAGGCCCGCGAGCTGGGCGAGGAGGTCGCACCACGAGGCCAGGTGCGCTGCTGTGTCGGGGACGCCGCCCAGGCCCTCGCGGGGGGTCCAGGAGGCGCGGATCTCGATCTGGGACGCCGGGGAGCGCTCCGAGAGGCCGCCGAAGTAGTGCGAACTGGCCCGGGTGACCGTGCCGCTGGGTTCGCCGTACGTGAGACCGCGGGACTGGAGCGCGCCCGTCAGCCAGGACCAGCAGACGTCGGGGAGCAGCGGGTCCGCGGCCATCTCCGGCTCCAGCTCCGCACGGACCAGCGTCACCAGGCGGAACGAGCCCTGCCAGGCGTCGTGCCCGGCCGGGTCGTGCAGCAGGATGAGGCGGCCGTCCGCCAGATCCTCGTCACCGTCGACGACGGCGGCCTCCAGCGCGTACGCGAACGGCGCGAGCCGTCGCGGTGCCTTCGTCGGCTCGATCTCGACCTGAGGTCGCAGCCGCGCGGCTCTCAACGCATCGACAGCGGCTCGAAAAGGCAGCGGAGCCGCCTCCATCGCATCCCGCTCCCGCTCCCCATCCTTCTCCTTGGGGTCGTCCATCCCGCCAGTGCCGTCCGACAATCGTCCCTGAGCCGCAGCCATGCGGGGAAGATTAAGGGGAACGGAGCCTTCGCGCAGGGAGAGACACCCGTGCGCCGGGCCACTGTCCGGATCGCGTTGCCGAAAGGCGCCCCTGAAAGCGCCGGTTCGCGGAGGTGTGGGCCTGTGTGGGGCCGGGGCGTCCCCGCTTCGGACCCGGGCTCTGGGTGCCCCTGGGCCGTGCGAGACTTTTCGTCGTGAGTGTCATTGACCGCCCCAAGGGCCAGCCGCCGACCGCGACCTACGACTCCGCCTTCCTCAAGGCGTGCAGGCGTGAACCTGTGCCGCACACGCCCGTGTGGTTCATGCGACAGGCCGGGCGCTCACTGCCCGAGTACCTGAAGGTGCGCGAGGGCATCCCCATGCTGGAGTCCTGCACGCGGCCCGAGCTGGTCACGGAGATCACCCTCCAGCCGGTCCGCCGGCACCAGGTGGACGCGGCGGTCTACTACAGCGACATCGTCGTACCGCTGAAGGCCATCGGTATCGACCTGGACATCAAGCCGGGCGTGGGCCCGGTCGTCGCGAAGCCGATCCGTAGCCGCGCCGACCTCGACCAGCTGCGCGATCTGACGCCGGACGACGTCTGGTACGTCACCGAGGCGATCGGGCTGCTCACCCGTGAGCTCGGATCGACGCCCCTCATCGGTTTCGCGGGCGCGCCCTTCACCCTGGCGAGCTACCTCGTCGAGGGCGGCCCGTCCCGCAACCACGAGCACACCAAGGCCCTGATGTACGGCGACCCGCAGCTGTGGGCCGACCTGCTCGACCGGCTCGCCGACATCACGGCCGCCTTCCTGAAGGTGCAGATCGAGGCCGGTGCCTCCGCCGTGCAGCTCTTCGACTCCTGGGTCGGCGCCCTCGCCCCCGGCGACTACCGGCGCTCCGTGCTGCCCGCCTCCACGAAGGTCTTCCGGGCCGTCGAGGAGTACGGCGTCCCGCGCATCCACTTCGGTGTCGGCACCGGTGAGCTGCTGGGCCTCATGGGCGAGGTGGGCGCCGATGTCGTCGGCGTCGACTGGCGGGTGCCGCTCGACGAGGCCGCGCGGCGGGTCGGCCCCGGCCGGGCGCTCCAGGGGAACCTCGACCCGGCCGTCCTCTTCGCCCCGACCGAGGTCGTGGAGGAGAAGACCCAGGAGGTACTCGACGCCGCCGCGGGGCTGGAGGGGCACGTCTTCAATCTCGGGCACGGGGTGCTGCCGACGATGGATCCGGACGCGCTGACCCGGCTCGTGGAGTACGTGCACGTCCGAACGGCCCGCTGACGCTCTGCTCCGCTGGGTTGGGCTGGGCCGAGCTGAGGCCGGGTGGGCTGGGCCCGGGTGTTCGGCTGCCGGGCCCAGCCCACCCGGCC